>DATJXL010000126.1:0-43319 GCA_035500135.1 Kofleriaceae bacterium | reverse complement strand
TCGCCCTGTCGAGCGCGCGCATCTCCGCCGCAGTCACCACCGGCTTCATCGGAGAACAGAATTACCGCCAAGGCGCCGCGACGCCAAGGAAGACGCCAGGCAGAAACAAGATCTCTGCCTGGCGTCTTCCTTGGCGTCTCGGCGCCTTGGCGGTAATTCTGTTCTCCGATGAAGCCGGTGGTGACTGCGGCGGAGATGCGCGCGCTCGACAGGGCGACGATCGAGGACGTCGGGCTGCCCGGTATCGCGCTGATGGAGACGGCCGGCCGGGCGGTCGCGGCGGCCGCGGCGCGCATGGTGCGGCCGCCGGCGCACGTCGCGGTCGTGTGCGGAGCCGGCGGCAACGGTGGCGACGGGTTCGTGTGCGCGCGCGTGCTGCGCGAGCTCGGCTACGACGCGGTCGCTTATCTCGCGGTACCGCGGGACGGCGTCGCGGGCGATGCCAGGCAGCACCTCGCGATCCTCGAGCGCGCGGGCGGGGTCGTGCGCGCGATCGACACGCCGGAGCGGCTCGGCGAGCTCGCCGACGCGATCGCCGGTGCCGCGCTCGCGGTCGACGCGCTGTTCGGTATCGGGCTCGCGCGCGCGATCGAGGGTCACCTCGCGGATGTGGTGTCGCTGGTCAATCACGCGCCGCGCCGGCTCGCGGTCGACATCCCGTCGGGCCTGGCCGCCGACACCGGCCGCGTGCTCGGCGTCGCGGTCAGCGCCGAGCGCACGGTCACGATGGGCGCGCTCAAGATCGCGCTCGCGAGCGCGCCCGGGTTCGCGCGCGCCGGCGCGGTCGAGGTCGCCGACATCGGCATCCCGGGCGGGCTGGTCGCCGCCCAGGCGGTGCGCGCTGGGCTCGTCGAGGAAGCCGATGTCGCGCGCTGGCTGCCGCGCGCGGCCGCGCTCGATCACAAGGGCCGGCGCGGCCACGTCGTCGTGGTCGGCGGCATGCCCGGCATGCGCGGTGCGGGCCGGCTCGCGTCGATGGCTGCCCTCCGCGCCGGCGCCGGGCTCGTGACGCTCGCGAGCGCCGGAGATGTTCACGCCGACGACTCGGTCATGACCCGCAGTCTGGAGTCGAGCCTCGGCGAGTTGCTCGAGAACAAAGATGCGCTCGTGATCGGCCCCGGCCTCGGCCAGAGCGACCTCGCCGCCGGCTGGGTCGCCGAGGTGCTCGCGGCCGGCGTGCCCGCGGTGCTCGACGCCGACGCGCTGAATCTCGTCGCCGGCGTCGGCGAGGGGACCGCTCGAAGCGGTCCCCTCGCACATCATCCGAACGGCTGCGCGGCGATCGCGCGCGCGGCCGGCCCGATCGTCCTCACGCCGCATCCCGGCGAGGCGGCGCGCTTGCTCGGTCAAACCGTCGCCGACGTCGAGGCCGACCGGCTCGCCGCCGCGCGCGTGCTCGCCGCCCGCACGCATGCGGTCGTCGTGCTCAAGGGCGCGCGCACGATCGTCTGCGACGGCACGCTCGGCGACGAGTTCTGCGCGATCAACGCGAGCGGCGGCCCCGAGCTCGCGACCGGCGGCTCGGGCGACGTCCTCACCGGCGTGATCGCGGCGCTGATCGCGCAGGGCGTCGCGCCGGCGCTGGCCGCGCGCGCCGGCGTCCATGTCCACGGCCGAGCGGGCGACGAGCTCGCGGCAAGGCACGGCACGCGCGGCGTGGTGTCGTCGGATCTCCCACCTGCGATCGCCGGAGTGATCTCGCGTCTGGCCTGACTCAGGGCCGTGTCCACGCGCCCGCGTCGCGTAAAAACACTCGTTATTCCTGCGAGTTATTCGTGGCACGACGGGTGCTTTTGACGGGGGCATGTCGCGCTCGCAGATCGTTCGCCGCCAGCCCGCTCACCCCGGCCGCACGCTTCGCGCCCCCGCACGGCCGCACGCCGCGTTCGCCGCGTCGTGCCTCCCACACCAGCAGGAGATGTTCGGCGTGGCGATGCGCATCTGCCGCGACCCCGACACCGCGAAGGATCTGGTGCAGGAGACGCTGCTGCGCGCGATGGTCGCGTGGGACAGCTTCGAGCCCGGCTCGAACGTGCGCGCGTGGCTGTTCCGCATCCTCACCAACGCGTTCATCAACGGCTATCGCAAGCGCCGCCGCCACCAGCGCTTCGCGACCGAGCGTCCGGGCGACGCGCTGACCGCGCTGTACGGCCGCGACCGCGACTGCACCGACGATCTCGAGGACGCGATCACGAGCGAGCAGCTCTCGGATGAAGTCAGCGGTGCGCTCGCGAAGCTCGGCCCCGACTACCGCGAGGTCGTCGAGCGCGCCGACCTGCGCGGCGAGAAGTACAAGGACATTGCGGACGCGAAGGGCCTGCCGATCGGCACCGTGATGTCGCGCCTGTTCCGCGCGCGCCGCCAGCTCGAGACCGAGCTCGCCGGCTATGCCGCCCGCGACTACGGGATCCGCCGCGCTGCCTGAGCAGCCGGCCTGAGGTAATGTCAGCGGGCCATGGCTCGCTGGTGGATCCTCGCGCTCTCGCTCGTCGTCGTGATCGGCTGCAAGAAGAAGCCGAAAGAAGAGGAGCCCGAGCCGGTCTCGAAGACGCCGGCGACCGGCCACAGCGTGACCAAGAAGGGTCACCACGCCAGCGATGACGACGACAACGGCGGCGGCAAGCCGCTCGAAGGCGTGACCGCGGTCTCGGTCGGCGGCTCGCACGCGTGCGCGATCGCGGACGAGGGCAAGCTGTACTGCTGGGACGGCGCGACCGGAACCGCCGTGCTCAAGAGCGACGCGCCCGGGCCGGTGCAGGCGGTGGCGAACGCGTCGTGCGCGCTGCTCGAGGACGGCTCGCTGTGGTGCTGGCCGCATCACTTCCAGGTCAAGGGCGGCGGCCGCGACGGAGCGGCCCAGATCGCGGCGAGCGACAGCGACGCGTGTGCGAGCCGGCAGCTGTTCGTCTGGTGCTGGAAGCCCGACGACGACGCCCCGCGCGCGCAGTTCGACTGGGGCGGCATCGATCGCCTCGTCGTCGGAAGCGGCCGCACGTGCAGCGTGGTCACCGGCGGCGAGATCGAGTGCCGCGACGTCGCATCGCAGAACGGTTCGCGCCCGGACCAGATCCCGGAAGTGCAAGACGTGACCGCGCTCGCGATGGCGTGGAACACGATCTGCGCGGTGCACGCCAAGGGTACGGTCGAGTGCTGGAACGATCCGAAGCAGCGCGTGACCATCGACGGCGTCGCGAACGCGAGCGCGGTCGCGCTCGCCAGCGATGGCGAAGCGTGCGCGATCACCGGCGGCACGAGCGTGACGTGCTGGAAGCTCGCGCTCGCCGGCCCGACGATCGAGCGGCCGGCGGCGGCCGTGAGCGGCACGAGCGCGACCGCACTCGGCGTCGGCAATGGCTTCGCGTGCTCGCTCGGCAACGACAAGAAGGTGCGGTGCTGGACGAGCGACGGCAAGCCGCAGGTGATCGCGAAGCAGTGATCGCGGCGTCTAGACCGTTTTCGCCCGGACATGATTGCGCCCGGCGATGGGATTGCCGCGCAGCGCGAGGCACGAGCGGCGAAGCGCTACTGGCGTAACGCGAGTCCCGAGCAACGAAGCGATGCGCGGCAGGGCCGCGCCCGGCGCGATCAGATCCGGGCGAAACCGGTCTAGAGCTCGCCTTCGCGGCTCGCCGGCATCACGGTCCAGGTCTCGGAATCGCCCGGCGGGACGTGCTCGGATGCGAGCTCGCCCTTCGCGTCGCTGTACGTCGCCCACACCAGACCGTCGGGGAAGATCACGAAGTACGGCTCCTGGCGCACCGGCGCGTCGTCGGAGCCCTTGTCGACGACCTGAAACACGACCCAGTGATCGCGCGCGGGAACCGGCGCGGCCGGCGCCTTCGCCGCGGCGGTTGCGGCCGCCGCGGCCGCCCGCACGCGCGAGCTCTCGTCGTGCGCGAGCTGGGCGAGCGCTTTTTGCGCGTCGGCGTCGCCGCCGAGGCTGCCGAGCGCGAACGCGGCGTTGACGCGGACGAGCCGCGACTTGTGCGACGCGAGCTGCACGAGCGCGGCCTTGCGCGCGCCCGCGAGCAGACCGGCGCGCGCGTCGCGCGGCAGCGCCCACAGCGCGCGGCCGAGCGCCGCGGTCGAGTCGATCGCACCCGCCCAGCCGCCGTGATGGGCGAGGTAGAGCCAGCGGTCGACGATCGGACCCGATTGCACGTTCGCGGCAGCAGCGGATGCGAGCTCGCCGAGCGCCCACACCGCATCGCCGACGAGTCGATCGTCGTGCACGGACAGCGCGTCGAGCAGCGAGCCGTACCCGGACTGATCGTGCAGCTCGCCGAGCGCCCACGCGGCGGCGCGACGGCGGTCGGACGCGCCACGCTCGACGAGCGCGCGCAAGACCGGCGCATCGTTCGCGTCGCCGGCGGCGGCGAGCGCGGCGATCGCCGCGAGCGCGACGCGGACGTCGCCATCGTCGACGAGCTCGCGCATCAGCTTGCGCGCCTCGGGATCGGGGTGGTCGCGCAGCGTGGCGGCGAGCGCGCGCACGACCTCGTGGCGCGTCGGGCCACGCTCGGCGCGGACCTGCGCGATCAATGCCGGGATCGCGGAAGGATCCGCGATGTACGACAGCGCGGTGGCGGCCGGGCGCTCGAGCTCGGGCTGGCCTTCGCGCAGGACGTCGATGAGCGGCTTCGCGGCGTCGGACGCGTGGATGCGACCGAGCGCGTCGATCGCGGCGCGGCGCAGACGCGTCGGGTTGCCGGGCCCGGCGAGCGCGATCAACTTCGGTGCCGCGGTGGGTAGCTCGAGCAGGCCGAGGTACTCGGCGGCGAGCACGCGCACCTCGAGATCTTCGTCGGCGAGGTGCTCGACCAGGACATCGCCGGCGCGCGCGTCGCGGCCGAGCAGCGGACGCAGCGCGGCCATCGCCGCGAGCCGGATCGCGGCGTCCTTCGCGGCGAGCTGGCCGAGCACCGGCACGAGCGCGTCGGGATCGCCGGTCGCGCCGAGCGCCTTGAGCACCAGCGGAATCGCGACGCGGCCGCGCTCGAGCTCGGCGGCGAGCGCGGCGGTCGCGCGCGCGTCGGCCGATTCGCCGAGCAGCGTGACGGCAGTCGTCGGGTCGCCCTTGAGTTGACCGGACAGGTTCGCGACGAGCGCCGGCACCGCGGCGCGGCCGGCGACGCGCAGCGCGTTCTGCGCGGCGTGGCGCGTGCCCGGCAGCGCGAGGTTCTCGACGAGCGTGCGCATCGCGTCCTCGCCGGCCTTGCCCGCGCCTTGCGATGCCGCGATCTGGCCGAGCGCGTACGCGACCTTCTCGCGGTAGGCGTCGCTCCCGGTCGAGAGCTGCTCGACGAGCGCGTCGATCGCGTCGACCGCGCCGAGCTGGCCGAGCGAGCCGACCGCGGCGGTCCGCACGTCTTCCTGCGGGTCCGTCATCATGCGGACGAGCGCGGGCACGGCGGCGCGGTCACCGAGCCGGCCGACCGCGCGGATCGCGGCCTTCGAGACTTCCTTGTTCGGCTCGCCGAAGCGCGCGACCAGCGGGATCACGGCGCGGCGATCGCCGAGCTGCTCGAGCTGCTCGACGGTCTCCTTGCGCACGTCGGTCTTCGCGTCGTCGAGGCGCGGGATCAGCGCGACGACCACGCTCGGGTTGCCGTGCAAGCCGATCTTGCCGAGTGCCTTGACCGCGCGCTGGCGCACGATGTCGTCGGGGTCGCCGAGCGAGCGCACGAGGGCCTGGGTCGCCTGCGGGCCGCCGAGATCGCCGAGCACGTCCGCCGCGACCGCCGCGCGCTTGACGTCGGACGAGCTCAGCCACTCGACCATGTACGGCACCGCCGCCATCGCGCCGCCCGAGCCGAGCGCCTTGGCCGCGGCCTGCTTGATCGTCTCGTTGGCGCCGTTCGCGAGCGCCTTCATCAGGTACGGCTCGGCGAGGTGGATGTCGTCGGCCTGCAGGGCCTGGATCGCATCCGCCTGCTTCTTCGCATCGTCCGACTTCAGGCCGTCGGCATCGAGCTCGACCTGGCCGATCCAGTTGAAGCCGGCCACTGCCGGGCGCGCGAGCAGCGCGATCCCGAGCAGCCAGCGCGAGAGCTTCATGGGTTGCAGTATGTCACGGCGCGCGCGGGCCGCACGCGTACGGCCCGGGCGACTTCACGAGGTAATCGATCGCTTGCTGGACGTCGGCGCGCATGCGCTCCGAGAGATCGAGCGCGAGCATCTCGCGGTACTCCGCGAGCGCGCCGTCGCGGTCGTTCGCGCACAGATCGAGCGCGGCGAGTGCCTTGCGCGGGTAGTAGCTGTTCGGCGCGAGCTGCTTGGACTTCTCGAGCGCGGTGCGCGCGCGGCGGTCGTCGCCGGCGTGATGGTAGAGCAGGCCGAGGTGCTGCCACGCGAGCGCGTCGCCGGGCGCGGCCGCGACCGCCGCCTCGAGGTGTGCGGTCGCGCCGTCGAGCTCGCCCCACGTCTCGAGCGTCTCGGCGTACTCGCGATGCGCGAAGTGACGGCTCGCCGCGTTCGTCGCGTCGGCGACCGCGCGCTCGTACTCGACGCGCGCGACGTCGTGCTTGCGCGCGAGCTCGGCGTCCTCGGCTCGCCGCACGTCGGCCTTCACGACCGGCGTGATCCCGGTCGGCTGGCTCGGCGCCTGCGGCGCGGGGCTCGTGCACGCGGCGATCAGCGCGAGCGCGGATCTCCTCACTCCGGCTTCTTCTTCTTCTCGACGCCGATCGACGACCGCCGCGCGGCCGGCGCGAGCTCGATCGCGGCCTCGATGTCATCCTCGTCGACCTCGGCCGTCTGCGGCGCGCGCCGCGGTGCTTCGAGCACCGGCTCCGACCGCCGCGCCAGCGTCGCGCGCTGGAGTCGCTCGATCTCGTCCGCCGACTGCACGCGCGTCGGATCGGGCGGCGTCTCGAGCAGCGCCTGCAGCTCGGACTTGGTCGGCGCGCGAACCGGCGTGTCGGTGCCGAAGTCGTCGTCGCTCGCGCGCATCGGCGTCGAATCGGCCGGCGCGGGCAGCGGCAGGTTCACGCGCGGCTCGGTGTCGTCGCGCGAGCTCGGCGCGCCGTCGTCTTCGCGCAGATCGAGGCGCGGGTTCGTCGTCGCCGCGTCCTCCGGGATGATGAGCGCCTGCGACGGCCGCGCGGGCGGCTTCATCGTCAGCGGGCCGGCGAGCGTCGTCTTCGGCGGCGGGATCACGACCTTGATCGACGGCAGCGTCGCGGCGCGCCGGCGCGCACCGAACTCGACGTCCGGCGGCACCGGCGCGGCCGCTTCCTTCGCCACGTCGTCGAGCGTGGCCTTCGCTTCCTTCGCGAACTGACGCACCTCGGGCGGCAGATCCGGCTTCGGCGGCGGCGGCGGCGTCGCGCGCTCGGGCGGTGTCGCGCGCTCGGGCGGCGTCGCGCGCTCGGGCGGACTCGCGCTCTTCGCGACGCCGATGATGGTCTCGCGCGGCACCGGCTCGGTGTTCTGCACCCCGAGCGCGTTCGAGCTCGCGCTCGTCGGATCGACCTTGCCGATGCGCAGCTTCGGCGTCGCCGCCGCGGCGGTCTCCGCGATCGCTTCTTGCGACTCGCGGAGCGTCGCCGGCGGCTTGACCAGATCCGGCTGCCCAGGGCGATCGAGCGAGTCGAGCCGCGGCCCGGTCCCGATCAGCGCGTCGGCGGGAGGCGCGCTCGCGTCCTGCTGGGCTTTCTGCCACGGATACTCGATGCGGCCGTGGTTCGCATGCTTGATCGTGTCGCGCAGCGAATCGGCGACGCGGCGCAGGTCCGCCATCGACAACCCGCTCTGATCGAGCTGGCCGAGATGCAGCTTGCCGTAGACGATGCGTTGCACGAGCGTGTCGATCGCGGCCGGATCGGGCTTCTTGAGCGTTCGCGACGCGGCCTCGACCGCGTCGCAGATCGCGAGGATCGCGGTCTCGCGGCTCTGCGGCGGCACCCCCGGATAGCGGAAGTACTCGACGGTCAGCACGCCACCGCCGACGTCCTTGTGCTTCGACCAGAAGTACTCGAGCACGCCGTTGCCGTGATGCATGTGCATGAAGTCGACGATGCGCTCGTGCAGGCCGGCCTTGCGCGCGGCCTTGATGCCGTCGGTGACGTGCGCGAAGATCGCATCGCACGACGACTCGGGCGGCAGCTTGTCGTGCGGCGACGTCTCGCCCGGTTCGAGGTTCTCGATGAAGTACTTCGGCGCGAGCGACTTGCCGAGGTCGTGGAAGTACGCGCCGACCCGCACGAGCCGGCCGTTCGCGCCGATCGTGTTCGCGGCGAGCTCGGCCATGTTCGCCATCATCAGGCTGTGCTGCCAGGTGCCGGGCGCCTTGTCGGCGATCTGCTTGAGCAGCGGATGCGACAGGTCCTCGAGCTCGACGAGCTTGCCGTGCGTGATCTCGCCGGCGAGCAGCTGGTAGAGCGGCAACAGCGGGATCACGAGCACGGTCGCGATCGCGGGGCCGAGCGCGGCGGCGAGCCACGCCGAGTTGAGCGGATCCGACAGCTCGGACAGCGGCAGCTCCCAGGTCGTCAGGTAGACGAGCAACGGGTACGTGATCGCGGTGAGCGCGGTCGTCAGCGCGCCGGCGACGAGCGCGGCGCGCATCGGCGACTTCGGCCGCTCGGCCACGACGAGCCCGGCGGTGCCGGCCTGCACGAGCAGCACGATCGCGACGTTGACGTCGAACGGCACGAGCAGCGCCACGACCAGCGCGGCGAGCGTTCCGGTCGCGAGCCCGACCACGCGATCGAGCGCGAGCGTCGGTAGCAGCGCGAACAACGCGACCGGCACGACGAGCACGCTCACCGACGTGGCGAGCATCAGCGTCTTGACGGCGACCGCGGTCGCGAGCAACAGCACGAGGCTCACGATCTGCACGCGCACGAGCCGCCCGTAGGTCGAGCGCCGCGTGTGATGTGCGAACAGCCCGGCGAGCGCGATCGCGAGCAAGAAGTACGCGGCGTACGGCGCGAGCCCGTGCGGCTCGCGCCTGGCGAGCTCGAGCACGGCCTCCTCGTCGCATGGCGTCGCGAGGTCCCCGCGCGCGATCACGACACCGTGCGCCGAGCTGTCTCCGCCGATCATGCCGCACCGGGTCTTGACCGTCGCGTACGGCGGCATGCGCACCGTGCGCTGCGCCGTGTAGCCGGCGTGGACGTGACCCGCGCCGAGCGCGACGAACAAGCGTTCGGCCGTGAAGATCGGCGTCGCGAGCACCGCGAACGCGAACGCGAAGAACACCGCGAGCTGCCAGGTCACGCGCGGCCGGCGCGGGATCACGCGCGCGAGCTCCGCCTTCGGCCCTTCACGCGGATCGGCGTTCGACGGTGCGCGCGGGATCTCGTCGTTCCTCACCCGAGATCGCTCACAGGTTGATGTCGAACTCGGCGCGCGTGCGCGGCCCGTGGATGGTCGGGAACTGCATCGCGCGCATCACGCGGTTGATGCAGCCCCACAGCGCGCCCGTCGCCTGGTCGTTGACCTTGACCCAGTTGATGCGGCCGCTCGGCCCGTCGATGATGATGCCGATGTGCGCCGAGCTCGAGCCGGTCGACTGCAGGCAGCCGCCGAGCTGCGCGCCGTGCGTCTGGTAGACCGCGAACACCCGGCCCATGTCGAGCGTCTCGGTCTCGTCGCTGTCGTCGGAGAGATCGAGCGCGAGGTTCTCGCTCGCGTTGCCGGGGCCCCAGTTCTTGCGTCCACCTCCGCCGCCCGTGCCGCCCGAGCGGTGCTTCGCGGGCGGCACCTTCGGCGGGTTGACCTTGACCTCGAGCTTCGCGCCGTCGATGCCGGTCACGCTCGCGACGACCGGCTCGTCCTCGTGGTGCTGCATCTTCTCGTACACGAGCCACGCGCCGACACCGGCGCCGGCGACGCCGAGCGCGATCACGGCGTAGAGCAGGGCGCCGCGCTTCTTCTCGGCGCTCTGGACGCGGACCTCGGCCTGCGCGCGCCGCGCGTCGTCGAGCCGTGCCCGCGCCGCGTCGACGAGCGGGCCGAGCAGCGGATGCTCGGCGATGTCGCCGCGCGCGCCCGAGTCCTTGTCCATGATCACGTTGCCGGCGACGATCTCGCCCTTGTCGATCTGCGCGACGACATCGGCGAGCGAGAACGGGCCGTAATCGAGCCGGCCCTTGCTGACCAGCCACTTCTCGGTCGTGTCGGCGAGCGCGGCGGCCAGCGCGCGATCGACGACCATGTTGCCGCTCGCGCTGGGTGCGGTCGGTGTGCCGATCTCGCTCGCGAGGCTCGCCTGCTGCACGTGCTGCTCGAGCGTCGGCGCGCGCTTGAGCGTCGGCACCGCCGACGTCTCCATCGCGCCGCCCTTGCCGAGCGCCTCGGCGACGACCTCGCCCAGCACGTCGACGCGGCCGAACCGCTTCTCGGGATCGCGGTGACACGCGCGCGCGACGACCTCGTCGATCTGCGAGTTCGTGCCGGGCACGACCTCGCTCGGCCGCGGCCCGCCGCGCTCGAGCGGCGCGCCGACGAGCGCCTCGTACAGCAGGGCGCCGACGCCGTAGACGTCGGACGCGCCGGTCGCGGGCTGGCCGGCGAGCACCTCGGGCGCGATCGAGCTGCCGTGCGGCACGAGGCCGGCGGCCATCGCGGCGATCGTGCCGTTCGCGAGCGCGAGATCGGTCACGCGCACGCGGCCGCTGCGGCTGACGATCACCGACTCCGACGACAGCGCGCCGTGCGTGACGTCGGCGAGCGCGGCCGCGACGCCGGTGATCAAGTTCCCGGTGCCGCGCGCGCCGAACCCGGCCGCGCCCGACTGCTTCTTCTTGATCAGCATGTCGCGCACGAGCGAGCCCTCGACCTCTTCGGTCGCGATCCACAGGACGTCGCCGGTGAGCCCGGCGGCGAGCGTGCGCACGAGGTGTTTGTGCTCGGGCACCGCGGCGGCGGCGCGCGTGCCGGCGACCAGGTGGTCGCGCACGATCGAGTTGCCTGCGATCGCGGCGTGCACGACGTAGACGGTCGCCGGGCCGTTGGGGCCGTTCGCGCGGTAGGCATCGGCGGTGCGCAGCGGCCATAGCGGCGGGCCGAGCACGAAGTCGCCGAGCTGGACCCCCGCGGATAGGCGCGGCGCGAAGCTTCCCGACGTGGTCCCCGGTTGCGCTGTCATCGACGAGCCAGCGAGTAGAATAGAGGCGCGTCGCGAGCGGGGTCAATCGCCGGGGCAGCCGGCCTGATGTGCGCGTGCACGAGCGGTCGGATTTCGCCCGAGATCGTGTAAGTGCTTGCAACCGCGTTCGAGATCCCCGGAGCCGAGCAGGGCATCCGCGATCAAGAGGCGCGCGCGGACATCGCGCGGATCGATGTGCAGCGCCTCATCGGCTTCCTTGGCCTCGACGAGCCAGTTCTTCGCGCGCCCCGCCGCTTCGGCGGCGGCGAGGTGGCGGGCGAGCTCGGGAGAGGCTTCGGGCTTGAGGCTTCGGGGTTCAGGCTTGGGAGCAGAGGGAGCGTCGATACTGGCGTCACGCGCGATCGCAACCGCCGCATCGATCGGGGGACGTGGCGCATCGCTCGGCACCACGGCGACAACCAGTCCCGCATCGTCCGGAGCCTGGAGCCTGAAGCCCGAATCTCGAAGCCGGTCCTCGCCGGCCCGCGCCATCGCAATGATCCCCGCGATCACCGCGGCGATCGCGATCGCGCCGAGCGCGTACCACTTGGCGCGGCGAGGACGCGCCGCGACGAGCATGCCCGTCGTGCTCGGCAGCGCCTCGACGTAGGTCGAGTGCGCGCCGCTCGGCACGCGAGTCATCGTCTCGTCGGCCGCCGGCCGCGGGGCGCGTGCGACCGAGCCGAGCGCGGGCTCGAGCTCGGCGATCGCGCGCGCGAGCTCGTCGGCGGTCTGCGGGCGATCGTCGCGCCGCTTCGCGAGGCAGCGCTGCAGCAGCCCGTCGAGCTCGCGGTAGCCGGCGAGCTCGGGCCGCGCGTCGGCGAGGTGCGGCGGCGGCTCGGTGGCGTGCATCGTCAGCCACTCGAGCGCGCTCTTCGCGCGGTACATCGCGCAGCCGGTCAGCATCGCGAACATCGTCGCGGCGAGCGAGTACAGATCGCTGCGCGGATCGAGCGGCATGCCGCACGCCTGCTCGGGGGACATGTACTCGGGCGTGCCGAACACCATGCCGGCCGCGGTGATCGCGAGCGCGGATCGGTCCGAGCGCGCGGCGCCTTCCATCAGCTTCGCGACGCCGAAGTCGAGCAGCTTCGTGAAGTCGGGATCGTCGCCTTCGCGGCACAGCAGGATGTTCTCGGGCTTGATGTCGCGGTGCACGAGCCCGCTCGCGTGCGCGGCGGCGAGCGCGTGCAGCGCCTGGCGCGCGATGTGGAGCACGCGGCGCGGCTCGAACGCGCCGTCGACGTCGAGCTCGCGCTGCACGGTACGGCCGTCCACGTACTCGAGCACCATGTAGTAGTCGCGCTGCGGCGTGATGCCGAAGTCGAACAGCTTGACCGCGTGCGGCGAGTCGACCTTCATCGTCGACCGCGCCTCGCGCGCGAAGCGCTGCAGCGCGGCCTCGTCGCTCGTCAGGTGGGGCTTGAGCAGCTTGACCGCGACCCTGCGATCCATCGCGAGGTGGTGCGCGCGAAACACCGCGCCCATGCCGCCTTCGCCGACGACCGCATCGAGGCGGTATCGCCCGTCGAGGACGATGCCGACCAACCCTTGCGCGAAGCTCGGTTCCGCCACGCCGGAAACGCTAGAACCGCATGCCGTTCTTGACGCGGAACGAGAACCAGTCCCAGGCGAGGTACGCGGCACCGGCGAGGCCGATCACGCCGATCACCGGCGCGCCGGCGACCGTGACCAGGCCAGCGCCGACGGCGGTCGCAGCCGCGATCGTGCCCTTGCGCTTGGCGACGACCTTGTTGCGCTGGACCAGCGAGCTCACGCTGAAACCCTAGCACATCGCGCTGTGGGCGGCCGGACACGCTCGGCGCGGCTCGGCAGACACGATCTGCTGCAACCCCGCGCACCGACGGTGCGCGCGCACGTTCCTGGTTTTTGCATGATAATAGCGGGCGATGGGTTCTCGATTTGGTCAGCGCGGATCCGTGCTGCTCGGAAGTGCAGGCGGCATGCTCGTCGTGGCGGCCGGCCTCGCGAGCGCGTACTACGTCGTGTCGACGCGCAGCGAAGCGCGCGCCGCGACGTCGGCGCCCGAGTCGACGGCAACGCCGGAGCCGGCCAAGTCGCACGGCGCGCCGCAAGCGTGGAGCGCGTACCTGGCCAATCACGTCGATGTGAACACCGGCGTCGCGCACGTGACGATGAGCTGGTCGGAGCTCGGCGTCGAGGTCGATGGCGACGAGGTCAAGCTCGCGGACGGCGACGCATCGTCGCTCGGTGCGAAGGCGGCGATCCCGGTGCGCGTCGATCGCGCGAAGGCGGCGCTCGCGCTGGTCGCGCTCAAGGCGCGTTACGATCGCTCGCCGGTCGACGCGTACCTCGATCTCGAGGAACGCGCGATCCACGACGACGTGGCGGGGCAGGGCATCGACGTGTGGGCGAGCGTCCCGAAGATCGAGGTCGCGGCCCGTTCGGGCGCGGCCAAGCTCGAGCTCGCGAGCGTGCCGCTGCCGGCGAGCGTGACCAAGGCGAGCCTCGGCATCACCGACATCTCGACCGTGATGGGCCACTACACGACGCGGTTCCCGGTCACCGAGGGCGTTCGCAACTACAACCTCAAGCTCGCCGCGTCGAAGATCAACGGCACGGTGCTGCAGCCGCACCAGGAGTGGTCGTTCAACGGCCAGGTCGGCGAGCGCTCGGAGAAGGAAGGCTACAAGATCGCGCACGTCATCACGGCGGGCGAGATGGTCGACGGCCTGGCCGGCGGCACGTGCCAGATCTCGACGACCTTGTTCGGCGCGGCGTTCTTCGCCGGCCTCGACATCGTCAAGACCACGAATCACTCGCGGCCGAGCGTCTACACGCCGCTCGGCTTCGACGCCACCGTCGTGTGGCCGAGCACGGACCTCGTGCTGTCCAACCCGTACG
Source organism: Kofleriaceae bacterium (assembly GCA_035500135.1). Taxonomy (GTDB): domain Bacteria; phylum Myxococcota_A; class Polyangia; order Haliangiales; family Haliangiaceae; genus JABFXX01. The sequence continues at coordinate 29,338 of DATJXL010000126.1, read as the reverse complement.
ACTTCCCGGTCGCGATTCACTATCGCGTCGCGAACGGCGAGGCGGTCGTCGAGATCCTCGGCGGCAAGCGGCCGTGGGACAAGATCGTGTTCGCGCGCCACATCGAGGAAGAGACGCCGTATCCGAGCGAGGAGCGGCTCGACGACGAGATGCCCGACGGCCAGACCCAGCTCGATCAGGCCGGCTTCAACGGCTACAAGCTGAAGCGCTTCCGCCGGTTCTTCCTCGGCAAGAAGATGGTGAAGGAACAGAAGTGGACGGTCGCCTACAAGCCCGTCACCGAGTACGTGCGCCGCGGCACGAACAAGGATCCCGACGCGAAGATGCCCAAGGAGAAGGAGGTCCACTCGCCGAGGATCCCGACGAGTGACGACTTCGAGATGGCGCAGTAAGAGTTACCGCCAAGACGCCAGTCAGACGCCAACGCGCCAGAAGAAAGGATCGGGCCCGATCCATTCTCTGCTGGCGTTGGCGTCGTCTTCCGGCGCCTTGGCGGTAAGTCTTTCTTACGAGCCGTACGGGTCCGCGACGTCCTGCGGATTCGCGCTCGGCGCCTGCGGAGCCTGAGCCTGGCCGCAGTTCAAGTTCACGTTCGAGCCCGAGATCACGCACGACGAGCCGCCATCGATCTTCGCGTCGGCGTCGGTGCCCCACGACATCGCGCCGCCGGCGTGGATCTCGAGGTTCTGCGTCGCCTTGAACTCGGCCGACTTGGCCACGATCGTCATCGTGTCCTGCGGCGACTGGAAGCACACGTCGCCGGTCAGCGCCTCGATCGTGATCTTGTTGCTCTTCGAGTCGATCGTGATGCGCGCCTTGCCGGCGCCATCCTCGATGATGACCTGCGGCGAGTCGCCGTCGTCGAACAGGATGCGCGAGCCCGACCGCGACTTGATCACGCGGTGATCGTTCTTGCCGTCCGTGTTGTTGTCGGGCGCCTTGTCCTTGCCGTTCCACAGCGCGCCGATCACGAGCGGGTGATCGAGGTCGCCGTGCTCGAACATCACGAGCACCTCGTCCTCGGGCTCGGGGATGAAGAACCAGCCGCGGTTCTTGCCGGCCCCCTGCATGACGATCGGCACCCAGAACGTGGTGTCCTGGTCCGACAGGACCATGAGCTTGACCTTCACGCGGCCGAGCTTCTGCGGGTCCTTGTTGTCGGTGACCACGCCGATCACCGGCTCGTAGACGCGCCCGCCCTCGGTCTCCGCGGTGTGGATCTGATCCACGAAGTAGCTGGCGAGATCGAACAGCGGACGCATCGCTCCGATCTTACTACGGCCCTAGCGCCGCCTACCTTCCCATCGGCAAGACGCCCAGGACCGCGAGATCCGGGTCGTTCGACGGCGCCGCCCCGGTCGCCGCGACCTTCCCGCCGCGCGCGTCGGCCGCGACCAGGCCGATCGCGACTCCATCGCCCTGCCAGCCGCCCGGGATGGTCAGGCTGAACCGGTCGCGCACGTGCTGGCCGGCTTGCCAGCGGTCCGCCGGGAACAGACCATCGGCGGTCGCGCGCATCGCCGACCGCGCCATCGTCGCGGGCGGCGCCGGATCGGTCGGGTTGTACTGCGCGCGCGTGACCGGCCACGCGGCGAGCAGGAACTTGTACGGCACGTCCGTCTTGTCGTGGACCTCGAAGTAGACGTTGATCGCGACGCGCGCGCCGGGCGCGAGCCGCGCGCCCTCGGCAAGCCCGACGCCGGCGATCGCGATGCGGCCGCCGTCGAGCGTCTGCCCGGTGGTCGCGACCTCGGGTGTCGGTGCGGCCGGCAGCAGCACGTCGCGCAGTCGCTCGTACGACGCGCGCTCGAGCCAGCCGTCGAGCTCCTGCTTCATCGTATCGAACGCGGGCGGATGCTTCGACGCGAGGTTGTCGTGCTCCCACGGATCCTTCGTCAGGTCGTACAGCTGGTACACGTTCGACTGCAGGTAATAGATGAGCTTCCACTGCTCCGAGATCGCGGCGCGCTGCGGGGTCGGCGCGTTGGTCTCGGCGAACACGACGCGCGCGCGATCCTCCTTGCCGTAGAAGATCGCGGGCACCTCCGAGCGGCCCTCGAACGTGAGGTCGTGGGTGTCGATGTGCGCGAGCTCGGCGATCGTCGGCACGATGTCGAGGTTCGAGACCGCGCCGTGGATCACGTGCGGTGCGTTGTCGGGCACGAAGAAGATCATCGGCACGTGCTGGAGCTCGCGGTAGAGCGCGGTGCCGTGCGTGCCGAGCGGCACCTCGTGCTCCGCCATCGAGTCGCCGTGATCGCTCGTGATGACGATGATCGTGTTGGTGTAGCTCGGCAGGCGCTTGAGCTCGTCGAGCAGGCGGCCGATCTCCTGATCCGTCCATTTGATCTCGGAGTCGTAGTAGTCCATCTGCGTCGGACCGTAGTCGGCGACATCGGGATGGTTGACGTAGTAGCCGTGGGGATCGATGTAGTGCGCCCACATGAACCACTTGTGGCCCTGCTGGCGCGAGATCCACTCGAGCACGTGATTGGTGACCTCGTCGGCGGGCGCGCTGTGCGCGTCGGACTTGCGGCCGATCGTGTTGTCGTACTCGTCGACGCCTTGATCCATGCCCCAGTCGTTCCACCACTCGTGCGACGCGACGACGCCGGTCGTGTACCCGCCGCGCTTCATGATCTCCGCGAGCAGCGTGTTCTCCGGCATCAACTTCGGCGGCGTGCCCGGCGGGCGATTCTCGTCGACCGCGAGGCCGTACGAGAAGAACCTCGAGGTGATGATCGCCGGGATCGACCACATCGTGCCGGCCGACGGCGCGTTGCAGAACGTGAACGTCGTCGCCTGCTTCACGAGCTCGGCGAGGTGCGGGGTCGTATCGCGCTTGTAGCCGCCGAACGTCGTGTGGTCGTAGCGCAGCGTGTCGATCGTGATGAACAGGAAGTTCCACGGCTTGTCGAAGTCGGGCGGCACCGGAAGCTTCGGTCCGCTCGGGATCGGCGGCGTCTTGAGCGTGTAGTCGTGGCCGTCGCAGTTCTGGTCGATGCCGTCGTCGGGGATGTCGATCGCGCCGGGATGGATCGACGGATCGAGCGGCGCGCAGTCGGTCTCGCCGAGCAGCGAGCCGTAGCCGTCGCCGTCGAGATCGTTCGCGATGCGCACGAGCGTGACCAGCCGATCGAGCACCGGTGATGCGGCCGTCGCCGCGTACTTGGTCTGCGGATCGGCGCCGAGCCACAGCAACGTCACGACCTGGAGCACCAGCGCGGCGCCGGCGACGGCAAGCCCGACGAGCTTGCCGCGCTTGCGCCGGCGCGGGCGCGCGTGCACGAGCGCGCCGAGGCCCATGCCGCAGGCGATCGTCACGCTCGAGATGATGATGCGCGTCGGCAGCACGGTGTGGCTCTCCGGCACGGCGAACCAGAACCCGACGAGCGCGCCGGCGAGCGCGCCGGTCAGCGCGGCGCCGGCGGCGCGCCAGCGGCCGAACGGGTTCGCCGGGCCGAGCGTCGGCGCGAGCGCGGCGGCGGCGGCCTCGGCGGCGATGCGCGCCGGCCGGCGCACGACGACCGCGAGCCCGACGCCGGCGATCGCGATCGCGGCGAGCACGACCGCGGTCAGCTGCGGCTCCTTGTAGTGCGTGATGACGTAGGCGGCCGCGCGCTGCACGACGAGCCCGACCGCGCCGACCGTCGCGACCGCACCCCACAGCCGCGGCACGCCGGCGCGCACGCCGCCGACCGGCGGGCTCGGCGCGAACCAGCCCGGGCCGCGCGCGACGCGCTGATCGAACGCGCCGTGCGCGAGCCGCGCCGCCACGATCACGATCGAGAGCCCGATCGCGAGCACCGCCCACAGCCACAGCGTCAGCGTCGCGGTCAGCGCCGCGAGGCTCAGCGGGCGTTCGATCGGCCCGGCATATGCCCAGATCGTGAGCGCGTACTCGATCGGCGCGAACAGCGCCGCGCCGCCGGTGGCCATCGCGATCGCGCGGCCGACGTCGGCGATCGCGCCGTCGCGCGTCGAGCGGTACCGCACAGAGGCCATGGTATGGAATGAACATATCGTGATCGCCGCCTTGCGCCAGCGCTTCGCTCGACATGGCTGGCTGCTCGCGATCGCCCTGGCGTATCTGTACGTGTTTCCGTATTTCCCGCGGATCCACAGCGCGAACGAGCTGCCGCGTGCATATCTCGTGCGCGCGATCGTCGACGATCACACGTTTTCGATCGACCGCGGCGTGCAGCGCTGGGGCTCGACCGCCGACGTTTCGCCGTCGCGCGGCCACGCCTATTCGAACAAGGCGCCGGGCAGCTCCTTGCTCGCCGTGCCGTTCTACGCGCTGTGGAAGTGGACGATCGGCGATCCGAGCCTCGCGACCACGATGTGGATCTGCCGCGTCACGGCGGGGATCCTGCCCGCGCTCGTGTTCCTCGCGCTGCTGTCGCGGTTTCTCGCCCGCTTCCAGCCCGAGCCCGAGGTGCGCCGGCTCGTGCTAGTCGCGTACGCGTTCGGCTCGATGGCGATGCCGTACGCGATGCTCTACTACTCGCACCAGCTGTCGGCGGTGTGCGCGGGCAGCGCGTGGATCTTCGCGGTCGACGTCGTCGAGCGCCGCCGCGGCGACCGCGCGATGCTCGCGGCCGGCGCGTTCGCGGGCGCGGCCGTGCTCGTCGATTACCAGGCCGCTTTCGCGTGCGCGCCGGTCGCGGTCTACGTGCTCGTGCGCTCGCTCGAGCAGCCGTTCGCGATCGTCGGGCGGCGCCTCGGGCTCGCGATCGCCGGCGCCGCAGGGCCACTCGCGGTCCTGCTCGCGTATCACGCGGCGTGTTTCGGCAGCCCGTGGCGCACCGGCTACGACTCGTCGCAGACGTTCGCGGTGTACCACCAGCAGGGCTTCCTCGGGCTGACGCGGCCACACCTCGACGCGCTGTGGGGCTCGCTGTTCGCCCCCGACAACGGCCTCGTCACCCTCGCGCCGTGGCTCCTGCTCGCGATCCCGGGCGGGATCGTGCTGTGGCGGCGGGGCGAGCGCGATCACGTCGCGACCGCGGCCGCGGTCGTGGTCGTGATGGTGCTGTTCGTCTCGTCGCTGACGTTCTGGCGCGGCGGATGGGGGCTCGGGCCGCGCTACATCACCGTGATGCTGCCGTTCGCGTTGCCGCTGTGCGCGGCCGCGATCGCCGAGCTGCGTGCCAGGCCGCTCGTCCTCGGCGCGGTCTGCGGCGCGATCGTGTACGCGATCGTCGTGTACGCCGGCTCGATCGCGACGTTCCCGTTCTGGTCGGATTCGCTCACGCTCCCGCTCTACGAGGTGACGCTCCGGCTGTGGCGAGATGGCGTGGTTGCGCCCAACATCGCGAACGAGTGGGGCATGTTCGGACTGCCGTCGATCATCCCGTACGTCGCGGCGGTCGTCGGGCTCACCGGCTGGGCGATCGTCCGGCTCGCAAGCTGGCGGGGCCTCGCGGTCGCGGTCGTCGTCGCGGCGCTGCTCGTGGCCGCGCTCGGACTGGTGCCGCACGGCGACGACCACGCCGAGCGAGCGTACGTGCAGACGATCCGTCCCTCGCTTCCGCCGGCGTGGTAGGAACGGACGGGTGGCCGGTCGGCTCGCACTGGTGATCGCGATTGGGCTCGGCGCGTGCCGGAGCAGCCGCGCGAAGCCGGCTGACGACGCGACCCTGCTCGACATCACGACCGATCCGGCGGAGCAAGCCGCGAACGACGACAAGCAGTGCGCGGCGGGCGACCTCGAGGCATGCCGCCGGCTCGGGACCGAATACCTCGAGGGCAAGGGCGTGTCGCAGGATCTCCCGCGCTCGACCGCGTTGTTCCTGCAAGCGTGCAACGGCGCGATCATGGCGGCGTGCAACGCGCTCGCGAACGCGTACGCCGAGGGCACCGGCACCGAGAAAAATCCGCAGCGCGCGGCCGAGGTCTACCAGCGCGCGTGCGACGGCGGGGTCAAGCCGGCGTGCCGCAACCTCGGCCTCATGCTGCGCGACGGGCGCGGCGTCCCGGCGGACCTGCCGCGCGCCGAGCTGCTCCTCGACAAGGCGTGCAAGGGCAGCGTGCCGCTCGCGTGCACGAGCGCCGGCGACCTCGACGCGATGCTCGCCGCGAAGGGCGCGCCGAACCGTCTGAAGCAGGCGATCGCGCACTACAAGCACGGCTGCGAGACCGGCGACCCGACGGCATGTCGGCAGCTCGGCATCGTGTACCTCGACGGCAAGGGCCTGCCGAAATCGGCGACGACCGCCGAGGTCTGGCTGCAGCGTGCGTGTCTTGCTGACGAGGCGGTCGCGTGCCGCCTGCTCGGCGGGATGCTTGTACAGGGCGCCGGCGTGCCGCGCGATGTCGAGCGGGGCAGGCAGCTGCTCGTGCGCGCATGCGACGCCAAGGACGCCGAAGCGTGCAAGCAGCTCGAGCTCGTGCACGAGCCGTCAGGCGACGCTGGCGTGCCCGAGGCGCCGGCCGATGCGGGTGCGGAGCTGCATGCCAGCGATGCGCTGTAGCGCTCGCTCCGGACCGCACTCCCGTCCGGATGAAGGGCGATGTAGGTGTGCGCCGCATCTCACGCGACATATGGCCTAAGTTATCGAAGCTCCGTCGCTCCCGGATCTTCGCGGCACACCGGGATCACAGCTTATTCACACGCGACCCTGCGATCGGGGTGCTGCCTTGGAATTCGGGATGTTAGCTGCAGTTCGGCTTGTGAATAACCGGGGTCGAAACGGGACTTGTTGACAGGGCTTCGCACAGCGCGGCGCGTCAGGGCGGAGTGGTCGCGCGATTGTGGCGATGACGCACAGCGTGCGCGGTTCCTACGGTCCGCGATTCGGACGGCACGGTCCGCCCGGCGGACGGCGAAGGTCCGACCGACGGACGTCAGTGTCCGGCGGGCGGACAGCAGAAGAGCTTCGGGCGAGCGGCTCGGGCTTCGGTCAGAGAAGAGAGTTGTAGAGCTCGACGTACTGGCTCGCCGACGCGATCCACGACGAGTCGCGCGCCATCGCGGTGCGCTGCACCGAGAGACGGCGGAGCGGATCGCGCACGAGCGCGACGCCGTGCTCGAGCGCCGCGAGCAACGCCGGTGCACTGGCCGGCTCGAATGCGATCCCGGTGTCCGGATCGCGGACGGTATCGCGCAGGCCACCCACGGCATGCACGATCGGAATCGTGCCGTAGCGCATCGCGTAGAGCTGACCGAGCCCGCATGGCTCGAAGCGCGACGGCATCACGAACAGATCGGCGCCGGCGTAGATCCGGCGCGACAGCGCGAGATCGAAGCCGATGCGCACCGCGAGCTGCTCGCGAAACGCGGTCGCGAGGTAGCGAAAACGATCCTCGAGTGCCGGTTCGCCCGAGCCGAGCACGATCAAGCGCGCACCGAGCCGGTGCAGCTCGGGCACGACATCGGCCACGAGATCGAGCCCCTTCTGATCGGTCATGCGCGCGACGACTCCGATCAGGACGTCGTCGTCCGCGAGCGGCAGGTCGAGCTCGCGCGCGAGCTCGGTCCGGCACGTCGCCTTGCCCGCGAGCGCGTCGCGCGTGTAGCGCGCGGGCAGGGCGGCATCGCTCGCCGGATCCCACGCGCGCGTGTCGATGCCGTTCACGATACCGACGAGCCGCCGTACGTCCCAGCGCAGGAACGCGTCGAGCGCCTCGCCGAACTCGGGGGTGAGGATCTCGCGCGCGTAGCTCGGGCTCACCGTCGTCGCGACGTCGGCCGCGGCGAGCCCGCCCTTGAGGAACGAGACCTGGTCGTAGAACTCGAGCTGGTGGAGCGTGAACAGCGACCACGGGATGCCGAGCTCGGGCATCACGTGCTTGGGGAAGATGCCGCGAAACGCGAGGTTGTGGATCGTGGCGACGATGCGGCAGCTCGCCTGCGCGATGCGCGCGTAGATCGCGGCGGGCGCGCCCTGCCAGTCGTGGACATGCAGCACGTCGACCGGCCCACCGACGACAAGCTCGCCGTGCTCGAGCGCGGCCTTGCCGAGCGCCGCGAACCGCACGTGGTTGTCGGTGAACTCGCCCGCGCCGCCCGGACCGTACAGCGAGCCAGCGCGATCGTAGAGCGGCGCGCAATCGACGAACGCGTACGTCACGCGGCCGACGCGCGCGCGGCGCAAGCGCGCGTCGAAGCGGTGCCAGCCGAGCTCGATCGCGATCGCGTCGCCGGCGGGCAGCGTGATCCCGGCGGCCGCGAGCTTGGCCTCGACACCGCGATAGAGCGGCACGATCACCGCGACGTCGAGCCCGTGCGCCTCGGCGAGCGCGGCCGGCAGACCTGCGACGACGTCGGCGAGGCCGCCCGATTGCGCGAACGGCGCGACCTCGCTCGCGACGTGGACGACCCGCACGCTACCTGTCGGTGAGATCGCCCGAGAACCGCTTGAAGCGCGGCCCGGCGCTCTCGAAGCTGTGCCGGCTCTGCATCGACACCACGAACGAGCCCGGCCGCATCTTCTCGACCAGCTCGGCCTCGTTCTCGATGAGCTCGGCGATGTCGTTCGCGAGCACGCACGGCCCCTTCGCCGGCACGACCGTGCCCTTGGGCACGACGACGATGCCGGACTCGGTGCGGAACGGGAAGCGCTCCGCGTCGAGCGCCGCGTCCTCGCCGATCACGACGCCCGGCTCGATCTTGCAGTTCTTGTCGAGCAGCACGCGATGCAGGCGCGCGCCGCGGCCGATGTCGCAGCCCGAGAGGATCACCGAGTCCTCGACGAGCGCGCCCGCGTGCACGAAGCAATCGTAACCGAGCACGCTCTCGCGCACGGTCGACGACGCGACGATCGCGCCCTCGCACACGAGACTGTCGTCGATCTCGGCCGCGGGCTGACCCTCGCCGCCGCGCACGAAGCGTGCGGGCGGATAGTCGCGCTGTGCGCTGCGGATGCGCCACTGCCGGTTGTAGAGATCGAGCGCGGGCACGCGCGCGCGCAACTCCATGTTCGCGGTGAAGTACGAGTCGATCGTGCCGACGTCGCGCCAGTACGGCGCGATGCCTTCGGGCTCGCCCGGGATGCGGTTCTGCGCGAAGTCGTAGACGTAGACGCGCGCCCCCTCCGAGACGAGCCGCGGGATGATGTCGCGGCCGAAATCGTGACGGCTCGCGCCGGGCGCGGCATTGGAGCTCTGGCCGTGGCCGTTGCCATTGCCGCCGCCGTTGCCGCCGAGCACGCGCTCGAGCACCTCGCGGCGGAACAGGTAGTTGCCCATCGACACCAGCGACCATCCCGGCCGGCCCGGCATCTCGGGCGGATTCGCCGGCTTCTCGATGAAGCCGATGATGCGGCCGCGCGCGTCGACATCGATGATGCCGAACGCGCTCGCCTCGGAGCTCGGCACCGGGAACGCGGCGACCGTGAGGTCCGCCGCGAGGTCGCGGTGAAACTCCTCCATCTGCCCGACGTCGAACTTGTAGATGTGGTCGCCGCCGAACACGGCGATGTGCTCGGCGCGCGCGTCGCGCACGAGGTTGAGGTTCTGGTACACGGCGTCGGCGGTGCCGCGGTACCAGAACTCGCCGAGGCGCATCTGCGCCGGCACGACCTCGATGTACTCGCCGAACCCCGACAGCCGCCAGTTGCGCGACAGGTGCTTGATCAGGCTCGACGACATGTACTGCGTGAGCACGTAGATGCGGCGATAGCCGGAGTTCACGAAGTTCGACAGGACGAAGTCGACGATGCGGTAGCGCCCGGCGAACGGCACGGCGGGCTTGCTGCGGTGTACGGTGAGCGGGCCGAGCCGCGAGCCCTTGCCGCCGGCCATGATCATCACGAGCGTGTCCTTCATGGCTCAGCCGGCCTCCGAGGTCTATCGTAGCAAGACCGGGGCCCTGCGAGTTACACCGAAGTCGCGGTCGTGGGCGCGGGCGTCGGGGCAAACACGTGCTGCTTGTAGAAGCGCAGCTCGTCGATCGACTCGCGAATGTCGTCGAGCGCGCGATGGGTCTCCTTCTTCTGCGGCAGCTTCGCCGTGATCGCGGGGTACCAGCGCCGCGCAAGCTCCTTGACGGTCGACACGTCGACCATGCGGTAGTGCAGGCGCTTGTCGAGCTGCGGCATGTAGCGGCGCACGAACCGGCGATCCTGGTGGATCGAGTTGCCGGCGAGCACGGGCCGCTCCTTCGCGGGCACGTGGGCATTGATGAACGCGACGAGCTGAGCTTCGGCGGCGGCGTCGTCGATCGTCGACGCCTTGACGCGCTCGACCAGTCCGGACGCGCCGTGATGCGACTTGTTCCAATCGTCCATCGCGGCGAGCACCTCGTCGCTCTGGTGGACCACGAGCTCGGGGCCGATCGCGAGCTCCGCGAGCTGGCCGTCGGTGAGGATCATCGCGACCTCGATGATGCGCTCGCGTTCGGGATCGAGGCCGGTCATCTCCATGTCGAGCCAGACCAGGACGTCAGCCATCGCGCGCGAACCTAGCACGGGCGCGCGCTGAAACCGTACGGTGTCGATCGACACCGAGTGGTCGGCGCGCGCGCGCCATCGTGCACGCAGGAGGCAGCCATGATCGATCTCGTTCACCGACTCCGCCGGCTCGCGCAGATGGCCGGCGACGATCGCCGCGTCGCACTCGACGACGCGCTGCGCGCCGACGCGCGCGCCGGCCGCGCGCTGCTCGAGCAGCACGACGCGCGCGACGTCGCGGCCGCGCTGATGCGGCTGTGCGCCGCGCTCGGCTTCGAGAGCCTCGCGCACGCGCAGCGGCTCGTCGCGTGGTGCCGCATGCTCGGCGCCGCGGCCGGGCTCGACGCGCGCGCGCTCGACGAGCTCGCGCTCGGCGCGCAGGTCCACGACGTGGGCAAGCTCGCGGTGGCGGCCAGCGTGCTCGGTTCCGCCGACGCGCTCACCGCGACCGAGCTCGACTGGATCCGCATGCACGGCTCGCTCGGCCACGCGCTGCTCGCGGGGGTCGTCGGCCTCGAGCCGGCGCGCGAGCTCGTGCTGTGCCACCACGAGTACTGGAACGGCACGGGCTACCCGGAGGGCCGCCGCGGTGCCGCGACGCCGCGCGCGGCGCGCATCTTCGTCCTGTGCGATTCGTACGAGGCGATCGTGCGCAACGACGTCGTGTACCGCGCGAGCCGCGATCATGCGGCCGCACGCGACGAGCTGTGCGCACTTGCCGGCGTGCGCTACGACCCGGAGCTCGTCGCCGTGTGGCGCACGATCGATCCGGCGCGCTGGAACGCGGTCTACGACGAACCTCGTGCTACACGACCGGCGTGGGCCGCGTAGAGCTGCTGCTGCGATCGCCGGTGTTCGCCGCGATGCCGCGCACCGTCGTCGACCAGCTCGCGACGCATGCGGTGCGCCGGCGCGTCAGGCGCGGGCAGCGCGTCCTCGCGCGCGGGGACGTCGCGGTCGTCGTGCTCGTCGCCGGACGGATCGACGTGATCGACGACGTCGAGATCGTGCGCTCGCTCGCGCCTCCCGCGGTGCTCGGGCTATCGCTCGTCGCCGGTGCGCCGGCCAGCGCCGAGCTGCGCGCCGCCGAGGACATCGAGCTCGCCGTGCTGCCCGCGACGATCGTGCGCGCGGCGCTGCGCCGCCATCCGGACGCGGCACTCGCCGCGCTCGCGCACCTCGGCGGCGTCGTCGCGGAGCTGTCCGCCGAGGTCGCCGCGCTGCGCCGCCACGGCCTCGCGGAGCGCGTGCGTCACCGGCTCGCGCGGCTCGGCGCCGGCCGCCGCGAGATCGCGATCACGCACGCCCGGCTCGCCGAGGAAGTCGGCGGCACGCGCGCGAACGTGTCGCGCGCGCTCGCGCGCCTCGAGCGCGAAGGCGTCGTGCGGCGGCGGCGCGGCCGGATCGAGCTCGTCTGACGTCAGGCCGCCGCGCTCGCGCGCTCGGTCTCGGGCGGCAAGCCCCAGCCGGGGCGATAGCCGAACACGTCGCGCGCCGAGCGCGTCGACGACGGGCTCTCGACGATGTCGAGCGCGTCGAGCGGGACGAGGGCAGGGTGCTCGCGGCCGCACGCGTGCGCGAGTTGCACGAGCTCCTTGCGCAGCGTCGCCAGGTAGTTCGCGAGCCGCGCCGACTTCAGCGTCGGATCGAGGCCGCGCATGAGCCATCTGTTCTGGGTCGCGACGCCGGTCGGGCAGTGACCGGTATGACAGCGCTGCGCCTGGATGCAGCCGATCGACATCATCGCCTCGCGCGCGACGTTGACGAGATCGCAGCCGAGCGCGAGCGCGAGCAGCGCGCTCTCCGGAAACCCGAGCTTGCCCGAGCCGATGAAGACGACCTGGTGGTGCACGCCCGCCTCGGCGAACACCTTGTAGACCTCGGTGAACCCGAGCTTGAACGGCAGCGCGACGTGATCGCTGAACACGAGCGGCGCGGCGCCGGTGCCGCCTTCGCCACCGTCGATCGTGACGAAGTCGGGGCCGCGCTTCGTCTTGTCGATCTGCGCCGCGAGATCGCGCCAGAACCCCAGGTCGCCGACCGCGGACTTGATCCCGACCGGCAAGCCGGTCGCGTCCGCGAGCTTCTCGATGAAGTCGAGCATGCTCGACACGTCGGAGAACGCCGAGTGCGCGGCCGGCGAGATGCAGTCCCTGCCGAGCGGCACGCCGCGGATGCGCGCGATCTCGGGCGTGATCTTCGCGGCGGGCAGCACGCCGCCGAGCCCGGGCTTCGCGCCCTGGCTGAGCTTGATCTCGATCGCGCGCACCTTCGCGGACGAGACCGACTCGAGGAAGCGCTCCATCGAGAACTGGCCGCGTTCGTCGCGGCAGCCGAAGTAGCCGGTGCCGAGCTGCCAGATGATGTCGCCACCCTTGCGGTGATAGTCGGAGATGCCGCCTTCGCCGGTGTTCTGAATCGCGCCGGCGAGCGCGACGCCGCGGTTGATCGCCTCGACGGCGGGCGGCGACAGCGAGCCGTAGCTCATCGCCGACGTGTTGACGATCGACGTCGGCCGGAACGCGTGCTTGCGGCCGCGCGCGCCGCCGAGCACGCGAATGCACGCGAGCTTGTTGTCGGGATCGTAGCCAGGCTCGCCGGCGTGCGGCGTGTGGATCGGAAACGCGCTGTGGCGGACCAGGATGTAGCCCTGATGCTCGATGTCGTTGTCCGTGCCGAAGCCGAAGTAGTTGTTCTCCTTCTTCGACGACGCGTAGACCCAGCGCCGCTGGTCGCGCGAGAACGGGCGCTCCTCGTCGTTCGACGTCACGATGTACTGGCGCAGCTCCGGCCCGATCGCCTCGAGCCAGTAGCGGAAGTGGCCGATGATCGGGAAGTTGCGCAGCACGGCGTGCCGCTTCTGCACGAGGTCGTGAATCACGACCACGATCAGCAGCGAGCCGACGGCGATGCCGAGGTACGCCCAGGTCGTCACGACTCGAGCTTATCAGTCGCCCGACCAGAACCGGATCCGGCCGGTGTCCATGTGCACGAAGCCGCTCGTGAGATAGATGCCGACGCCGCCGGCGTGCTGCGCCTTGGCCCACGCGTGGAGCGCCGGGATCGCGACGCCGGGCAGGTAGAAGTCGATCGCGTTGCCGTGCGTGTGCTGGCTGTCGCGCGCGACCTGGTGGCCCTTCTTGCGCAGGATCAGGTTGTACTTGGGGTGACGAAAGCCCGAGACGACGTCGACGACGTCGCCGTGGAAATCGCGCGCGGCCGCGACGAGAAAGCCGACGAGGTGATCGTCCATCTTCATCTGCTTGTTCGTGTAGTGATCGCGCAGGAACTCGTCGACCTCGGCGGCGGTCGGCGGCACGGCGGGATCGACCGCGAGCCACTCGTGCGTGTGTTCGTTGAAGAGGTTGACCAGCGCGGCGGGCTTCGTGCCCGGCGCCGGCGGCGTGCCGTGGTGAGGCGACTTGGCGTGGCGCTCGATGTCTTTCTTGGAGTCGGCGCGCGCGACGGTCGTCGTCAACGCGAGCACGGCGAGCACGCGCGCGGTCATCGCTTGAGCTGCACGAGGCTCTCGGCCGGCAGGACCTCGTTGAGCGAGCCCGAGCGAAAGCCGCCGAGGTCGAGCGCGACGTACGCGAAGCCGAGCCGCTTGCCGACCGCGACCACGTGCTCGCGCACGCCGGTCGCGACGATGCGCGCGAGCTCGCTGGCGTCGAGCTCGACGCGCGCGATCGTGTCGTGGAAACGCACGCGCACTTGCCGGAAGCCGAGCTCGCGCAGCGCGTCTTCGAACTCGTCGACGCGGCGCAGCCGCTCGGGCGTGATCTTCGTGCCGTACGGAAACCGCGACGACAGGCACGCGAGCTGCGGCTTGTCCCACGTGCGCAGGCCGAGCTCGCGCGACAGCGCGCGGATCTCGGGCTTGGTGAGCCCGGCGTCGACCATCGGCATCCTCGCGCCGCGCTCGCGCGCCGCGGCGATGCCCGGGCGTACGTCGCCGAGGTCGTCGACGTTCGTGCCGAGCGCGATCGGCGCGCCGCCGAGCCGCGCGGCCAGCGGCTGCGCGATGTCCATCAGCTCGGTCTTGCACAGCGCGCAGCGATGGGCCGGGTTGTCGGCGAAGCCCGGGACGTCGAGCTCGTGCGAATCGATCACGTGGTGGCGCGCGCCGAGCCCGAGCTCGCGCGCGAGCGCGGCCGCATCGGCGACCTCGGAGCGCGCCATCGTCGCCGACACCGCGGTCACCGCGTGGCAGCGCTCGCCGAGCACGTCGTGTGCGACCGCGAGCAGGAACGCGGAGTCGACGCCGCCCGAGAACGCGACGACGACATGACCGTAGTCGGCGAGCGTCGCGCGCAGCTCGTGCAACTTGGACCGAGGTGTAGCGATCGAGTGAGTGCGCAGCACGAGCTTCCTTAGACCGAGGGAACGCCGCGAAGCGGCCAGCTCCGCCCCGTCACCTTAGCACGCTCCAGCGCGCGACCTCGACGAAGTCTCGGGCCTCGGCCGACCACGCGAACTGGGCGGCTTCGGTCGCGCCGGCGGCCGAGACGCCGACCACGAGGTGCTGGACGTCGTAGGTCGGGCCGTCGGGCGTGGCCGCGACCGCGCGATCGGTCGGCGAGAAGTACGCGCGACCGTTCGGATGCGAGTGATAGACGACGCGCGCCGGCCGCGACGACCGAAACGTGCGCGCGAACGCGAGCAACTCGGCGCCTTCGATCGCGAACGCGCGGTCGTCACCGGCGCCGTGCGCGTTCGCGCACTCGACCGCTTCGTCGACGGTCTCGCCGCCGGCCACGCCGACGAGGTAGCCGCAGCATTCGGCGGGAAACGCGGCCCGCGCGTGCGCGTAGATCGCTGCGCGCAGGTCGTCCGGGATCCGGACGACCGTCATTTGCCCACGGTCTCGGCCATCCAGCGCGCGGCCGCGAGCGCGCCGCGCCAGAACGCGAGCGCCTCGGCGTCGCCGTCGGCCGCTGGCCACCACGCCGGCCGCGCCGCCAGCGCGATCGCGCGCCCGGCGCTGCTCGCGACCACGTTGGAATCGGCGGCGTGAGCGGCGACATCGGCGCGCTGCGCGTCGTTCGCGTTCGCGAGCGCGATCGTGCCGACGCCGCCGGCCGCGAGGTAGGTCGCCGCGATCAGCTCGGCGCGCGGCTCGCTCTCGCGCAGCTCGACGCGCGCGGCCGCGACGAGCAACGCGGTCTGACCGAGCCCGCCGACGTCGGGCAGGCTCAGGTGGCGCGCGTAGCGGCGGACCTGCTCGTCACGCATGCGCTCCTCCGCCGGCGCCCCGTGTCACCGATCCGATCGCGGGCGGCGCCGCGCCGCCGGCGATCGCGGGCACGATCGCGATCTCGTCGCGCTCGCCGACCGCGGTATCGAGCCCGGCGAGCGCGCCGATGTCCTCGGCGCCGACGTAGATCCGCACGTACGGCTTGATCGAGCTCGCGGCGTCGATCACGCGCGCGGCGATGCCCGGATGCTTGCGATCGAGCTCGACGAGCGAGTCGCGCACGGTCGCCGCGGTGACGACGACCTCGGCCTCGCCGCCGGTGAAGCCACGCAGCGCGCCGGGGATGCGAATGACCGGCATCTACGCCGCCCTCGCGCACGCGGTGCAGCCGCGCCGCGGCTGGAACCGCACGATGCGCGGATCGCTCGTCGCGCGCAGATCGTCGAACACGAAGATCGATCCGGCGTGCGCGCGATCGCCGCGCGCGAGGCCGAGCGCGAGCGCCGCGGCGACGCCGCCGATCGCGCCGACGACCGGGCCGAGCACGCCCGCGGCCTGGCAGGTCGCCGCCTCGACCGGTTCCTCGAACAGGCAGCGGTAGCACGCGAAGCCGGGCGCGCCGGCCATCGCGTTGCCCCCGAACCGCAGCGCTGCGGCGATCACGTATGGCTTGCCGGCGGCCATCGCCCAGTCGGCGACCGCGAACTTGGTCGCCGGATCGTCGCTGCCGTCGACGATCGCGTCGCAATCGCCGGAGAGGTCGTCGCCGTCCTCGCTCGTCCATCGCAGGGCGTAGCCGCGGGCGCGGCCGCCGCGAGCGACGATGGCGGCTGCGAGCGTCGCCGCCTTCGGCTTGGCGAGGTCGGCGCGCGCGAACTGGATCTGCCGGTGCAGGTTCGACTCCTCGATCGCGTCGGGATCGACGATCGCGAGCTCGATTCCGGCCGCGCCGAGCGCGAGCGCGATCGGTCCGCCCAGGCCGCCGGCGCCGACGACGCAAACGCGTGTCACGCCGCGGTCCTCCCGCACACGCTGCACTTGCCGTCGGCGATCACGCCGGTGCAGCCGCCGTCCGGGCACAGCGTGCGCTGGTTCCACTCGTCAGGATCGGCAGCGGCAGCGGCACCGGCAGCGGCACCGGCAGCGGGACCGGCAGCGGCAGCGGGACCGGCAGCAGCTGCGGCAGCGGCACCGGGAGCGGCCGCGGCAGCGGGAGCGGCCGCGGCACCGGCAGCGGCAGCGGGAGCCGCCGCGGCAGCGGCCGCCCGCTTCCCGCAAACCCCGCACGTCCCATCCGGGCCCACCACCCCCGTGCACGCGCCGTCGTCGCACAGCTGGCGATCGTCCCAGTCGTCCATCACGTGCCTCCGAGCGCGCCGTACAGGTCGGACGCGACATAGAACGTGAGATCGACGTCCCCGAGCCGCAGGATCGAGCGCGACGGCAGCGGAGTCTCGCGGCGGGCCTCGAGCGTCGCGCCGGCGAGCCAGCTGCCGTTCTTCGAGCCGCCGTCGGCGACCACCCAGCGCGCGCCGTCGCGGCGCACGTAGGCGTGGAGCCGCGACACCGACGAATCGGCGATCACGACGTCGTTGTTGCTGGTCCGGCCGATCGTGATTCGATCCGGAAACGACGCTCCCGGCTTCTTGGTCAGCGGGTAGACCTCGAGATCGACCTGATCCGGGAGGATCTTGCCGTGGGGCAGCGTCTCGTCGATCGACGCGTAATCCCCCGGATCGTCGTCGTCGAGCGTCAGCGTGCTCGCGCCGCTGGCGGCCGCCCGATCGTCGAGATCGGCGCGGTAGCGCACCAGCGCAGCCGGGGCTGCCGCGGCGAGGAATTCGTCGCGGCCGAGCCGGAGCAGCTGGCGGTACTGCGGGGCCGCGTTCATGTGCCCTCCATAGCACCGTCGAGCTTCGTTTGACACACCCCGAACGCGCGGGGTAAACGGTCCGCGCCATGTACGATACGTCGGATATCCGCAAGGGCCTCAAGGTCCTGATGGACGGCAACCCGTTCACCGTGATCGAGTTCCAGTTCGTCAAGCCAGGCAAGGGCGCGGCGTTCACGCGCACCAAGTTCAAGAACTTGCTGACCGGCGCGGTGGTCGAGCGCAACATTCGCTCCGGCGAAAAGCTCGAGCCGGCGAACGTCGAGACGCGGGACATGCAGTACCTCTACAAGGAAGGCGACGATCTCGTCTTCATGGACCAGTCGAACTACGAGCAGGTCACGGTGAGCAAGGACCTGATCGGCGAAGCGCACGATCTGATGAAGGACAACTTGCCCTGCAAGCTGACGTTCTTCAACGAGCGCCCGGTCGACGTCGAGATCCCGACGTTCGTGTTCCTCGAGGTCACGGCGAGCGAGCCCGGCGTGCGCGGCGACACCAGCGGCAACGTCCAGAAGCCCGCGACCGTCGAGACCGGCGCCGAGGTGTCGGTGCCGCTGTTCATCCGGGTCGGCGACACGATCAAGATCGACACGCGCACGCACGAGTACGTCGAGCGCGTGAACAAGACCTAGTGCACCGACCGCCTGTTTCTGCTCCGCAAGGCGCGCGATCCATCGCCGATCGCTTCGTTGCCGCTCCTCGCGGCACGCCCGGTGACGCTTCGTCCCGGCGCCTCGCGCTCGGCGCGCCTCGCGCGCCGGGACGGATCACAAACAGGCGGTCGGAGCACTAGTGGTCGCGCGCGGCCGCGTGATCGCGATCGACGGCGATGCGGCGGTCGTGCGCGGCGCGCTGGGCGACCGCGTCGTCGCGCACGCGCCGAGCGGCTGGCGCCCGGGCGATCTCGTCGAGCTCGACCCGCCGGCGGTCGTGCGGCGCCACGGCGGCGGCGACTATCCGGCGCCCGGCAGCGAGGTGATGCGCCTGCCGCGCGAGCGGATGTCGGCGCTGGCAGCGCGCGCGGATGCGCTCGCGCGCGTGCGGAAGTTCTTCGCGACCGACTCGTTCCTCGAGGTCGAGACGCCGCTCGTCGTGCCGAGCCCCGGCCTCGAGCTCCACCTCGAGGCGGTGCCTGCAGGCGGCGCCTGGCTCGTCACGTCGCCCGAGTACCAGATGAAGCGGCTGCTCGCGGCCGGCTTCGAGCGGATCTACCAGGTCTGCAAGTGCTTCCGCGCCGGCGAGCGCGGCCCGCACCACGCCAGCGAGTTCACGATGATCGAGTGGTACCGCGCATACGCGGCGCTCGACGCGATCGCGGCCGATACCGAGCAGCTCGTTCACGCGGTGTGCGGCGATTTCGCGCGCATCGGTGAACGGCGCATCGACGTCAAGCCGCCGTGGCAGCGCGTGCGCGTCCGCGACGCGATGCGCGAGCATGCCGGCGTGCACGTCGACGGCGCCGAGTCCGCCGCCGAGCTCGCGGCGGAGGTGCGGCGCGCCGGCATCGCGGTCGGCGAGGGCTTCGCGTGGGACGACGTGTTCTTCGCGGCGTGGCTCGCGCGCGTCGAGCCGGCGCTCGCGGCGCTCGATCGCGCGGTGCTCGTCGTCGACTGGCCCGCGCCGCTCGCGGCGCTCGCCCGGCGCCGCGACGACGACGCGAACACCGCGCTGCGGTTCGAGGCCTACGTCGGCGGCCTCGAGCTCGCGAACGCGTTCGACGAGCTCGTCGATCCGGTCGAGCAGCGCGCGCGCTTCGAGGCCGATCGGCGCGCCCGCGCCGCGCGCGGCAAGCCGGTGTACCCGATCGACGAGCGCCTGCTCGCCGCACTGTCCGAAGGGCTGCCGCCGAGCGCCGGCATCGCGCTCGGCTTCGATCGGCTCGCGATGCTCGCGACCGGTGCGGCCACGATCGATCGCGTGCTGACATTCACGTCGGAGGAGCTATGACCGTTCGAGGCTCGTGTCTGTGCGGCGCTGCCGCGTTCGCGATCGACACCCGCGACACGCCGGTCGTCGCGTTCCAGTACTGCCACTGCAGCCGGTGCCGCAAGAAGTCGGGGTCGGCGCACTGCGCGAACCTCTTCATCGCGCCCGAGCAGTTCCGCTGGGAGCGCGGCGCGGAGCTGGTGCGCCGCTTCGAGCTGCCCGGCGCGCGCGGCTTCTGCAGCGGCTTCTGCACGGTGTGCGGTTCGGCGATGCCGTGGCTCGGCAAGACCGGCAAGCGCTACATCGTGCCCGCGGGCGCGCTCGACGACGATCCCGGCGAACGGCCGCGCCGCAACCTCCACTTCGCCTCGCGCGCGGCGTGGTACGCGCCCGCGAGCGAGCTGCCGACGTTCGACGGCGAAGCGAGCTAGCGCGAGCGGCGCCGCCGCACGAACGCGAGGCCGAGCGCGAACGCGATCGTCGCGAGGCCGCTGCCCCCGGCCGCCGCGCAGCCCGACGGGTCGCCGACCGGGCCGCCCGAGCCGCTGCCGGTGCCGTCGCCGTTGCCGCTGCCGTCGCCGTTGCCGTTGTCGCTACCGCTGCCGGAGCCGCTGCCGCTGCCGCTGCCGTTGCCGCCGCTGTTGCTGCCCGAGCCGCTGCCGCTGCCCGAGCCGCTGCCGCTGCCGCTGCCATTGCCGAGCGCGGCCAGCTCGGTCCCGTTCGGCGTGCCGACGCCCGTCGGGCCGTCCCAGCCGGTGCCGGCCTTGCACATGATCGTGCCGCCGCACGAGCCGTTCGTGCCGCTCTTGACGTCGTAGTACGCGCTCGTGTGCTGGTACGCGAGCTGCGCGGTCGCGCCGCCGTTGCCGGTCAGCGCGTAGATGCCCGCGACCAGCGGGCTCGCCGCGCTCGTTCCGCCGACGACCGTCCAGCCGCCGGAGTTCGCGTTGTACACGGCGAGACCGGTGTTCGGATCGCCGACCGCCGACACGTCCGACGCCGCGCGCTTGCTGCACGCCGAGCTCGTCTGCCAGCTCGGCTTCGAGATGTTCGTGCTGCACGAGCTGCCGCCGTCGTTCCACGCGGTCTCGGTCCAGCCGCGCGAGCTCGAGTCCTGCGACAGCGACGTGCCGCCGACGCCGATCGTGTGCGCCGAGGTCGACGGGTAATCCGGGCCCTGGCCGCCATCGTCGTAACCGTCGTCGCCGGCGGCGACGAAGATCGCGATGCCCGAGTGGTTGAAGTACGTCTCGTTCGACGACATCGAGCCGAAGCTGCTTTCGGGGCCGCCCCAGCTGTTGCTGATGACGGTCGCGCCGAGCGACGCGGCGGTCGAGTTCGCGATCAAGAGGCCGTCGCCCTGGTCGTCGTCGGCCTGGACGACGACGATCTTGCAGGTCGGGCACGCCGAGCTCGCCATGTCGACGTCGAGCGCGGTCTCGACCGTCCAGTCGTCACCCGACGGCGCGTTGCTCGGCAGCGGCGAGGTCTGGCCTTCCTGGTTCACGATCTTCAAGCAGCCGTTCGACGTCGTGCACGCCGGCAGGCCCATGCCGCTGCGATACGCCGCGAGGTCGCTCGCGAGCGCCGAGTAACCGTAGGCGTCGATCAGCGCGATCGTCGCGTGCGGGTTGATCGTCGAGTCGAAGTTGTACGCGCTCGCGAGGTCGCTCGAGCCGTAGCCCTGCGGCGTCGCGAAGTGTTGGATGCGGCCATCGGCGTCGGTGCGAATGTGCGCGTAGCAGCTGATGCGTCCGCCTCCGCACACGGCGCCGTGTGGCTGCTCGCCGGCGTGCTGCACGACGCGCGACGCATCGATCGCAGGCACGCCGAGCCTCGAGGAAGGATCGGTCTGTTCTGCGGTGCACGAAACGAGCAATGCACTGCACCCGAAGAACACTTGGAACACGAACGATTTCGAGGCGGTTCCCATGACCGCCGAGCAACATCACGAGCCGTGCCACACGTCGCGATCGCGAGTGATCGCCTGATCGCGATCACCGAGCTTCGCGGGGCTGCGCAGGTCGTGCACAGTGCAGCACGCGACGAACGCCACGCACCGTAGCAATTCGCTACTGCGCGCCGTGCAGTTTCGCGCGCACATCGCACGCATCAGTCGCTCGATCTGGCGTCAGCCTACATGTCGGATGCGCGAGGTCGCGGTTCTTCGACGAGCGCGCTCGAGAAGTGGCTTCACGTGCTCGCCGGTATAGCTGCGCGCGATCTGCGCGACCTGCTCGGGCGTGCCGGTCGCGATGATCTCGCCGCCCGCGGCGCCGCCCTCGGGCCCGAGATCGATCACCCAATCGCAGGTCTTGATCACGTCGAGGTTGTGCTCGATCACCAGCACGGTGTTGCCGCCGTCGACGAGCCGGCCGAGGACCTCGAGCAGCTTCTTGACGTCGCCGAAGTGAAGCCCGGTCGTCGGCTCGTCGAGCAGGTACAGCGTGCGCCCGGTCTGCACGCGCGCGAGCTCGCGCGCGAGCTTCACGCGCTGCGCTTCGCCGCCGGAGAGTGTCGTCGCCGGCTGGCCGAGCGCGAGGTAGCCGAGGCCGACGTCGAGCATCGTCTGCATGATCCGGCCGAGCTGCTTGTGGTGCTTGAACAGCTCGTAGGCCTCCTCGACCGGCGTGTCGAGGATCTGCGCGATGTTCTTGTCCTTGTACGTCACGCGCAGCGTGGCGTCGTTGTAGCGGTGGCCCTTGCACACCTCGCACGTGACGAACACGTTGGGCAGGAAGTGCATCTCGACCTCGCGCACGCCGGCGCCCTCGCACGCCTCGCAGCGGCCGCCGCCTTGCTTCGCGGTGACGTTGAACGAGAACCGGCCGGCCTGGTAGCCGTACGTGCGCGCCTGCGGCACCTGCGCGAACAGCTCGCGGATCAGATCGAACGCCTTGGTGTACGTCGCGGCATTGCTGCGCGGCGTGCGGCCGATCGGCTGCTGGTCGATCACGATGACCTTGTCGATCTGGCCCAGGCCGGTCAGCTCGTCGTACGGCCCGACGCGATCGAGCGAGCGGTGCAGCATGCGGTTGAGCGCCGGGTACAAGGTCGCGTTGATCAGCGACGACTTGCCCGCGCCCGACACGCCGGTGACCGCGACCATGACACCGAGCGGAATGTCGACCGTGACGTTCTTGAGGTTGTGCTCGCGCGCCCCCGTCAGCTTGACCCACGACGACGCCTTGCGGCGCTGCGCCGGTACCTCGATGCGCTCGGTCCCGGCCAGGAACCGGCCGGTGATCGACTTCGTGTTCGCGCGGATGTCGTCGGGCGTGCCCTCGGCGACGACGCGCCCGCCATGACGTCCGGCGCCCGGACCGAAGTCGACGACCCAGTCGGCCGCTTCGATCGTCGCCTCGTCGTGCTCGACGACGAGCACGGTGTTGCCGAGGTCGCGCAGGCGATGCAGCGTGCGGATCAGGCGCTCGTTGTCGCGCTGGTGCAGGCCGATGCTGGGTTCGTCCAGGACGTAGAGGACGCCGCTCAGCTCCGATCCGAGCTGCGACGCGAGCCGGATCCGCTGCGCCTCGCCACCGCTGAGCGTGCCGGCCGCGCGGTGCAACGTCAGGTAGTCGAGCCCGACGTCGAGCAGGAACGTCAGCCGGTTCTTGATCTCCTTCAGGACCTCGCCGGCGATCTGCGCACGCGCGCCGGTCAGCTTCATCCCGGCGTGCCAGTCGAACGCCTGCTTCACGGTCATCGCGGTCACGTCGACGATCGCGCGCTCGTTGAGGAACACCGCGCGCGACTCCGGCCGCAGGCGCGTGCCGTGGCACACCGCGCACGGGATCGCGCGGAAGTACTGCTCGTAGTGCGCCTTCGTGCGATCGCTCGACGACTCGCGGTGGCGGCGCTCGAGCTGCGCGAGGATGCCCTCGAACCGCATCGCCCATTCGCCGGTCGAGTGTCGGCCTTCCCAGCTCACGCTGATCCGCTTGTCGCCGGTGCCGTTCATCAGCACGTCGCGCTGCTTCTCGGCGAGCTTGTTCCACGGCTTGTCGAGGTCGATCTTGAACGCTCGGGCGAGCGCCTTGACGATGTTCGTCGTCCACCCCGAGTCCTTCGCGATCGAGTCGCCCCACACCGCGACCGCGCCGTCGCGGATCGAGCGCGTCGGATCGGGCACGACGAGATCGGGATCGGCCGCGAGCCGCTCGCCCAGGCCGTTGCACTCGACGCACATCCCGAGCGGCGAGTTGAACGAGAAGCTCTGGGGCGACAGCTCGGGAAACCCGATGCCGCACTTCGGGCACGCGTTCGCCTCCGAGTAGACGCGCGGGATCTTCTCTCCGGCGACCTCGACCATCAGCTTGCCCTTGCCCTCGCGCAGCGCGGTCTCGACCGAGTCGGTCAGGCGGCCCTTGTCGCCGCGCGCGATCACGACGCGGTCGACCACGAGCTCGATCGAGTGCTTCTTCTGCTTCTCGAGCGCACCGACGTCGTCGAGCCGCACGATCATGCCGTCGATGCGCACGCGCACGAACCCGGCCTTCTGCAGCTCGGCGAACAGCTCGCGGAACTCGCCCTTGCGGTTCTCGGCCTTGGGCGCGAGCAGCGTGACCTGGGTCTTGTCGGGCAGCTCGGCCAGCTCGTCCACGATCTGGCCGGCCGTGCGCGCGCCGACCGGCCCGCCGCACTGGTAGCAGCGCTGCTCGCCGGCGCGCGCGTACAGCACGCGCAAATAATCGTAGATCTCGGTGATCGTGCCGACCGTCGAGCGCGGGTTCGACGACGCGCTCTTCTGCTGGATCGCGATCGTCGGCGACAGCCCGCGGATGCGCTCGTACTTCGGCTTCTCCATCTGGCCGAGGAACTGGCGCGCGTACGCCGACAGCGACTCGACGTAGCGGCGCTGGCCCTCGGCGTACAGCGTGTCGAACGCGAGCGACGACTTGCCCGATCCCGACGGCCCGGTGATCACCACGACCCGGTGCTTGGGAAGCTCGAGCTTGTCGACGAGCAGGTTGTGCTCGCGCGCGCCCTCGATCACGATCATCTCGGGGCCGGGGCTGCGCGCCATGGGAACGTACCCTACGGAGCGGATGTTCAGGTGTCAAGCTGACCGATGGTGTAGATAATGGCGCCGCACATGAGTGGCCAGCTCCCGCAGAACTATCTCGTCCACACCGTGCTCATCGCGATCGCCATCGTGGTGGTGCTGGTGTTCGTCCTGTCGCGCAACTGGGGCTGCTCGCCGCTCGGCGCGTAGCCGTCCGGGCTCACCGCGCGAACAGCTTCGCGTAGTCGCCGTAGCCCTGCGCGGCGAGCTCGCTGGCCGGGACGAAGCGCAGCGACGCCGAGTTGATGCAGTAGCGCAGGCCGGTCGGCCGCGGACCGTCGTCGAACACGTGGCCGAGGTGCGAGTCGCCGAGCTTGCTGCGGACCTCGACGCGCTCCATGCCGTGCGAGCTGTCGTGCTTCTCGATCACGATGCCCGCCGCGATCGGCTGGTAGAAGCTCGGCCAGCCGGTTCCCGAGTCGAACTTGTTCGTCGAGCTGAACAGCGGCTCGCCGGTCACGACGTCGACGTAGATCCCGGGCGCGTGGTTGTTCCAGTACTCGTTGTGAAACGGCGCCTCGGTGCCGTTCTCCTGCGTGACGACGTACTGCATCGGAGTCAGCTCGCGGCGCAGGACCTCCTCGGACGGCTTCTTCCGGATCGGGTGCGCCGGATCGGCGGCCGCGATCGTCACGGTGGCGAACGTGAGGGCGAGCGCGCAGGCGAGAGTGCCGAGGGACATATCGAATCCTCCTGCACTCTCTACGCGCGAGCTCGCCCTCCGGTTACGGAAACGATCCAGAAATTCAAGTTCCCGTTCCGCTTCACGATTCCCGATCCCGCTCCGCCGGCCTCGACTACGACCGCGAGCGCTCGACCGTCACGGCGTGCTCGCCGTGCTGCGTGCCGTGCACGCCGGCGATGATCGCCTCGACGTGCTCCTCGGGGACCCGCACGTGGGCGTGCGAGTCGCGCAGGCTCACCGAGCCAATGCGCGCGGTGTCGCCGCCGATCGGGCCGGCGAGCAGCGTGCGCAGGTCATCGGCCGAGACGCCGTGCTTCTTGCCCAGGCTCACGAACAGGCGGGCCTGCGCGCCGTCGGCCGCGGGCGCCGGGCGAGCCTCGGCCTCGCGTTTCGGCTTGGTGTCGCGGTCGCCGTCCTTGTGCTCGCGCTTGCCGCGGCCGCGGTCGCGATCCTTGTCGCGGCCACCGCGATCGCGATCGCGCGTCCGTTCGCGCGGGCGGTCTTCTTCGGCGGCCGGCTCGGCGGCCGGCGCCGCGGCCGGCGCCGCGGCCGGCTGCGTCGACTTGGTCTCGGCCCAGGTCTCCCAGAACTCGCGGGTCTCGGCGGTCGGCTCGGTCCGGCTCTTGTCGCGCTTCTTGCCGCGCTCGCCGCGATCCGCGCGTTCGGCGCGCTCGAGCGAGTGCTTCGCGACCTCGTCGACCGTGGCCATCTCGGGCTCGTGACCGGCCTCGGTGTCGTGGCGCGAGCGCCGCTCGTGGCGGTGCTCGCGGTGCTCGCGGTGCTCGGGGTGTTCGGCGGCCGTGGTCTCGACGGTCACGTCGGCCGCAGCGACCGGCGCGATTTCCACGTCGGCGGGCAGCGTCGCGTCCTGCGCGGGCATGGCCTCGGCGTGCTCGTGCCGCTCCTGGCGGTGCTCGTGGCGGTCGGGATGCTCGTGGCGCTCGCGACGGCCATCGCGGTCGCGGTCGCGCTCGCGGCCTTCGCCGAAGCGACGCTCGCCGCGCTCGCCGCGCTCCCCGCGCTCGCCGCGCTCTCCGCGCTCTCCGCGCTCCCCGCGCTCGCCGCGCTCGCGATCGAACCGCCGCGTCTCGCTGCGGTCCCGGTCGCGGTCGCGATCGCGACCTTCGCGACCATAAGCCGCGCCGCGCTCACCGCGCTCGCCGCGCTCGCCGCGCTCGCGCTCGCCGCGCTCTCCGCGCTCGCGGCCTTCGCCGAAGCGACGCTCGCCGCGCTCGCGATCGAACCTGCGCTCGCCGCGGTCCTCGCGCTCGCCGCGCTCACCGCGCTCTTCGCGCTCGCCGCGGTCTTCGCCGCGGTCCTCGCGCTCCTCGCGGGCACGGCGCGGGCGCTGGCCGGTCTTCGTCGTCAGCTGGTTCAGCTTGTCGGCGACGAGAGCCGCGAGCACGCGCTTGCCGCTCGCCGAGCCGAGCAGCTTCTCGAAGATCTGGCGCTCGAGATCGCTCGGCGTCTGCGTGACGCCGCGGATCAGGATCTGGATCGGGTCGGGCGGCTGCGGCACGCCGACCGGCGGCAGCGGGTGCTTCAAGCGGCCGATGAAGATGTCGTCCTTGGGCAGGACGCGCTCCTCGGGCTTGATGCCGAACGTCAACCGGACGTAGCGGAAGTTCCCGAGCTCGCGCGGGCCGACCAGCGACAGCGCGGTGCCGCGCTTGCCGGCGCGGCCGGTGCGACCGGTGCGGTGCACGTAGACCTCGGGCGACTCCGGCACGCTGTAGTTGATGACGTGCGACAGATCGGAGATATCGATGCCGCGTGCCGCGACGTCGGTCGCGACCAGGAACCGCAGGTTCTTCGCCTTGCTGCGCGCCATCACGCGCTCGCGGTCGGCCTGCGACAGGTCGCTCGACAGCGGCTCGGCATCGAGGCCCTGCTTCTGCAGGAACTTCGCGACCATCGTCGTCTCGTCGCGCGTGTTGCAGAAGATGATCGCGCTGTCCGGGTTCTCCGCGAAGATGATCTTCAAGAGATCACGGCTGCGCGCGATGCCGCTCACGATGTAGTACGCGTGGTGGATCTCGGCGACCGAGACCGAGTCGCGGGACAGCGAGATCTGCTCCGGCGCCTTCATGTGGCGGCGCGCGTAGCGCTGGACCTCGTCGGGCATCGTCGCCGAGAACAGCAGCGTCTGGTGCTTCTCGGGCAGGAACGACGTGATCTTCTCGATGTCCTCGAGGAAGCCCATCGACAGCATCTCGTCGCACTCGTCGAGCACGAACGTCGACACGGTCCGCAGATCGAGCGTTCGGCGCCCGATGTGATCGAGCACGCGGCCCGGTGTGCCGACGATGACGTGGACGCCGTCGCGCAGCGCGTTGATCTGCTTTCCGATCGGCGCGCCGCCGTAGATCGGCTCGATCAGCACGCCGCGGTGCTTGCCGAGCTGCGTGATCTCGCGCGCGACCTGCAGCGCGAGCTCGCGCGTCGGCGCGAGGATCAGCGCCTGCGGCGCGCGGTGCGTCGGCACCAGCTTGTTCACGATCGGCAGGCCGAACGCGGTCGTCTTGCCGGTGCCGGTCTTGGACTGCACGAGCAGGTCCTGGCCGGCCGTGACCGGCGCGAACACCGCGGTCTGGACCGGCGTCGGCTGGTAGTAGCCCATGTCGTCGAGCGCGAGCTTGACGTCGGGGTGCAGCTTCAGGTCGTCGAAGCTAGGAGGCTTCGGTTCCGCGGGCTCCGCGGGAATCTCAGAGGTGGAGGCGATCTCGCTCGTCACCGCCGCCAGCATCGCCGCGGCGTCCGCCGCACCGGTCTCGGTGGGCGTCGTTTCGTTCGTCATCTTTGCAAACCTTGTCGAAGTGCTCTCCGAGATCTTCCAGTCGGAGCTCTGGTCGGGACGCGGAGCCGAGATTCGCCGGAACCAAGCGACGTCGCTGGTTGCGGCTCGGCGTTGCGTCTCCGAGGCACAGCGCGCGCGGCACATCATCGTGCTCGCACGCTCTACCCTTGGTGGAAACAGTCAACACGTGGCAATTCCGAGTTCGCGCGAACTCTAGTCGCCCGACCCGGGGTGGTCAAGGGCGAGTTATTGGGCGCGCGGCAAGGCGACCTGGACCGTGCCGGTGTCGTCGGACGTGCCGTGCGCGACCAGCTGCGCCGGGATCGGGCAGCTCGGCGGTGCGTTCGGCACCATGCTGCACAGCGAGAGGTCGGTCATCAGCTCGAAGATCCTGAGCTCTCCGTTCGCGACCGAGTTGCCGTCGGGGTCGACCAGCTGGCCGTGGATGTACGCGGCGTCGGGGATCGCGATCGGGTCGAGCGCGTCGACGGTCTGGCTCTGCACGCGGGGGATCTCGATGTCGGCCTGGGTCCAGTCGGGCGCGCTCGCCCCGGTCGACGGCTCGAACGCGAGATCGTAGTGGCCCCACACGTCGGCGACGTAGGGGTCGACCCAGACCACGAACTCGCCGGTGTCGGGCGTGACCGCGGTCGCCGCGGGAATCTCGGCCACGAACTGCGCGGCCACGGGGTCGAGGCTCCACAGAAAGCGCAGCGACGGCCGCGCCGTGACCGAGACGTTGTTCAGCGGATTGCCGCCGGTGTCGACGACCTTGCCCGACAGCGCGATGCGCGACGGCAGCCGCAGCGCGGCGACCGTCGTGCTGGCGTTTGCGGACGCGTCGAGCACGAGCGGCTGGTCGTAGATCACGGCGAGGCTCGAGCTCGCGGGCGGTACGACGCTGACGCGATAGACGCTGCGCAGGGCGCTGCCACCGAGCAGCGTGACGACCGCGTTGCCGGTGTCGTCGGTGACGGCCTGCGCCGTCAGCTGGGCACGCGCCGCGCCGGTCAACGTCGACGTGTACTCGCCGGTCACCGTCACGGTCGCGCCGCTCACACCCGCCACCGACCCGTTGCTTTGCGCACCCTGGATCGGGATCGTGACCTGCAACGGCTCGCCGAGATTCGCGGGCTGCGTGAGGACCGTTTGGGTCGCGCCCGCCGCGATGCTGTCGAGGTACAGCGTGGGCGCGACCATCGTCGGATCGTCCGGCGACGCGACGATCGTGAACGGGCCGGTCACGCCGCTGGCGAGCACGAGGTGGTACGTGCCGTCGGTCGTGTACACGACGGTGGACACCTCGGCGAGCGGCGTGGTCGGATCCCACTGACCGAGCGCCGCGACGCGGTACTTCGCGAGCGGCGACAGGCCGTTCGT
>DATJXL010000125.1:0-60253 GCA_035500135.1 Kofleriaceae bacterium | reverse complement strand
GCGCTTGCGGGTGTCGAGGTCGTAGATCGCGAAGTCGCCCTCGAGCGTGGTCTGGGCGAAGTAGCGCGCATCGGGCGACAGCGCGTTGCCGATCGCGGTGCCCGCGAGCGTCGCGATGCCGAACGCGACGCCGCGCACCTGCGCCGCCTGCGCGATCGCGCGCGCGTCCTCGAGCATGTCGCTGTGCGGCGGCAGATCGGCCAGCAGCGCGGCCGCCTTCGTCGGATCGGTCTCGAGCAGCGCCTCGGCGTGCGCGACGAGCTGGGCGTCGCGCTGCTTCTCGGCCTCGCGCCGCGCGACGTCGGCTTCGTGCTGCTCCTGTTGCGCGGTCGCTTCGGCCGCGTGCGCGGCGTCGCGCTCGGCGACGATCCGGCGCACGCCCAGGGTCGCGAGCACGCCGAGCGTCATCACCGCGACCACGCCGACCGCGAGCACGGCGCGATTCCGGCGCACGAACCGGGCGAGCCGCTGCCGCCGCGTGTAGCGATGCGCGGCGACGAGCTGCCCGGTCAAGAACCGGCGCACGTCCTCGGCGAGCGCCGCGGCGTCGGCGTAGCGGCCCGCCGGCTCGGGCGCGAGCGCCTTGTCGACGATCGCGACCAGCTCGGGCGGCGCCTCGGGGCACGCGCGCGCGATCGGCACGAGCGCGTGCCGGAACGTGGCCTCGAGCACCTCGGTCGCGCTGCGCCCGGTCACCGGCGGTCGGCCCGCGAGCAGGTGATACAAGGTCGCGCCGAGCGCGAACACGTCGCTGCGCGGGCCGAGCTCGTCGCCGCGGGCTTGCTCGGGCGGCATGAACCCGGGCGTGCCGAACACCGAGCCCGCCTGCGTGTGCAGGCTATCGCTCGCGGCCGGCGCGCGCGGATCCTCGCTCGGCGTCTCGACCTCGCCCACCACCTTCGCGAGCCCCCAATCGATCACGACGGTCTCGCCGAGCTCGCCGACGAGGATGTTCGTCGGCTTGAGATCGCGGTGGATGATGCCGCGGCGGTGCGCGTGCGCGACCGCGTCGCACGCTGCCAGCAGATTGGGCAGTCGCGCGAGCCGCTGCGACAGCTGCTTCTCGTCGGCGAGCACCTGGTCGAGCGGCCGCCCCGACACGCGCCGCATCGTGTAGTACGGGCGGCCGTCGGCGGTCGTGCCCGCGTCGTACAGCGGCACGATCGAGGGGTGCTCGAGCCGCGCGGTGATGCGCACCTCGCGCGCGAACCTGCGAGCGTCACTCGCGCCTCCGGTCGGCAGCACCTCCTTGAGCGCGACCACGCGATCGAGCTGCGTGTCGAGCGCCTCGACGACGCGGCCCATCCCGCCGCGGCCGAGCTCGGCGCCGAGCCGATAGCGCGTGCCCGGCGTCGCCAGCCCGGGGCGTGACGGCCGATCCTCGGGCGGCCCGCTCGCCGGGATCGTGTCGTCGAGGTCCTTCAGTCGATGTCCCAGTCGATGTCGGACATGCTGCGATCGTTGCGAATGTCGACCGCACGCGTGCGCTCGTCGTTCTGGTTCGGGTTCTGGTTCGGATTCTTCGCGCCCGCCTGCCGCGCGCGCTCGAGCTTCGCGAGCTTCTCGACGTCGACGCTCGCGAGCTGCGTCGCCTCGTCCGGCTCGTCGAACCGCATGCTCGCCAGCTCGGTCTCGACCGGCAGGAACTTGGGCGCCCCGCCCGGATCGACGAGCGCCGGCTCGGGGATCGTGTTCTCGATCTGGCTCATGCGCGTCGGATCCTCGGGCGCGATCCGGCCGGGGCCGGCCGCCGCACGCACCGCCGCGATCAGCTCGGCGTCGTTGACCGCGCGCGTCGGCTCGTTGAACGGGCTCGGCAGCGGCGCGCGGCGCGGCGGCGGCGCGGTCGGCGGCTTGGTACGCGGCGCCGGCGGCGGCACGGACGGTGGCTTGCCTCGCGGCGCGGGTGCACCGCTCTGGCGCTTGCCGCGTCGCGAGTTCGCCTGCGCGAGCCCGACGACGACCGCGGGCTTCGCGGGCACGTCACCGCGCGACGGCGGGGGCGGCTGCGGGATCTCGTGGATGTTCGTCGGCGGGCGGCGCCGCGGCGGAGCCGGTGCATCGTCGTCGTCGAAGTCGAACTCGTAGCGCGCCTGCTGCGACGGCGCGCGGCCGATGTACAAGGGATCCTCGGCGTCGTCGACGTCGGCCAGGCGGCCGCCCTCGTCGCGCAACATGCGGAGGATGCGCGTGCGCTCGCCCGCCGACAGCTGGTCGCGGCGACCGTGACCGGTGTGCGTGTGCGACGTCTTCTGCCGCTTCGCGAACTCCGACAGCGGCACCGGGCCGTCGAGCTTCTTGCGTCCGCCGTCGCGCCGTGCCGGCGCGATCGGCAGCGGCGTCATCTTCGAGCCGCCGCGCGTCGAGAAGATGCTCGTCGCCGACCGCAGCCACTTGCGCGGGCCCGACATCTCGCTGCCCGCGCGGCTGCCCGGGCGCTTGCCGCGCGCCTGCGCTGCCGCCACGACCGGCTCGAAGCCGGTCGATCCGCCGAGCACCTGTGCGGCCGCGCGCGCCGCATCCTCGGGGCACTCGGCCGTGCGCGCGACGTACCGCCGCACGATGTCGTCCGACTTGCCGAGCTGGTACTGGTGCGGGCGCTCGACGAAGCGAATGCCCATCTTCTCGAGCCACGCGACCGGCGGATCGGCGCCGATCAGCACGAACGCGCCGTCGTTCGGGTAGCGCTTCTGCGAGCCGTCGCCGAGCGCGAGCGTGACCGACTCGTCGTCGAATTGCAGCACCTGCGACTGCAGCTTGGCCTTGATGCGGCCCTCGGAGGCGTACTGCTCGATCGTCTGCTTGTTCTTGGGCGCAGCGCGGTTGAAGCCCTTGCCGCGGTACGAGATGATCACCTTCGCGCCAGCATCGGCGAGCGCGAGCGCGGCCTCGCACGCGGAGTCGCCGCCGCCGACGACGAGCACGTTGCGCCCGCGCCAGTCGTCGGGATCGTCGAGCAGGCTGTACACCTTCGGCAGGTTCTCGCCCGGCACCTGGAGCGTGCGCGGCTTGCCGCGCGTGCCGATCGCGAGCACCACGCGCTGCGCGCGCACGCTCGCGACGGTCGTGCGCACCTCGAACGCGCCGTCGCCGATACGCTGGACGGTCTCGACCGATTCGCCCTGGCGGATCTTCAATCCGACGCGCTGGATGAGCTCGTTCCAGATCGGGATCAGCTGCTCCTTCGACGAGTCGAACACCGGCAACAGCGACAGGTTCTCGCTGTCGTACGGCTCGGCCATCACGAGCTTGCCCTTGGGATAGCGCGCGATCGTCGAGGCGAGCAGCTGCTCCTTCTCGAGCACCACGTACGACAGGCCGCGCTGGATGCACGTGAGCGCTGCCGACAAGCCACCCGGGCCGGAGCCGACGATCGCGACGTCGACCGCGTCGCGGCCGAGCCCGCCGGCGCGCAGTCCGTTCGCGAGCATGTGCTCGACGACGGCGCGTCCCAGGTTCGCCGCGTTCTTGACGAGCGGCTTGCCCGCGACCTCGCCGATCAAGTACTGGCCCGGCACCGCGGTCTGGAAGTTCTCGTCCATCTCCGGAATCTTGAGCGGCGGCGGATGGCTGCCTTCCGGGAACATCACGAGCGCTTCGGTCGGGCACGCGAACATGCACGCCTCGCACTGGATGCAGTCCTCGAAGCGCAGCACGCGGCTCTTGTTCGCTACGAGATCGAGCACGTTCGTCGGGCACACCGCGACGCACGCATCGCAGCCGGTGCAGCGATCGTCGTTGATGTCGTGCACGAGCACGCGCGGGCCGACCACCTGCGCGGGCGTGGTGTGCGCGTGATGCCGGCGGCGCGCGGCGATCACGGTGAACACGGCCATCAAGAGGACAGCGAAGCCCCCGAGCGCCAGAGGCACGACCCAGGTCACCTATCTAATGTACCTCATTACTTACGTCGAGACCTGCTCGACGTGCTCGCGGAAAAAGCCTTCCACCTCGCGCATTAGCTCGCTGATCGCGCGCCCCTCGACGGCAAGCGGCGCGCCGATGGTCACCGAGACGGGCCGGTTGCGCTGCATCGCCTTCGCGCCGCGCGGCAGGATGTCGATCGTGCCGCGAATGGCGACCGGGACGATCGGCGTGCCGGTCTCGACCGCGAGGTGAAAGCCGCCCTTCTTGAGCTTGCCGATGCGGCCGTCGCGCGAGCGCGTGCCTTCGGGCGCCAGGAAGATGCTGACACCGTCGGCGAGCAGCCGGCGCGCGTGCTCGATCGACTGCATCGCGCGTACGTGATTGGCCCGATCGACCTCGACGAACTCGGCGGCGCGCAGGCCGCGGCCCCACAACGGGATCTCGAACAGCTCCTTCTTCGCGAGCATCCGGATCGTCGGTGAGGGCAGCGTCGCGTAGAGCACCGGGATGTCGAGGTGGCTCTGATGATTCGACATGTAGATGTAGGCGCGGCCGGGAGGGACGCGCTCGGCACCGTCTGCGTCGAGCCGGATCGCGAGCAACTCGACGACGCGCTTGCCGAACCAGCGCGCGCGCTCGTCGACGTCGGTGCGCGCGAGCGATCCGCGGGCCGCCTCGAGCAACGTCGGTGCGGTGATTCGCGCCATCGCACCCATCACCCGCAGGCTATCGACGAGGCTCACTGTGCTCATCCTACTCCGGTGTGGGAGATGTGGGGCGCGAGGCAGGCGCACGACTGCGTGTTAGGCTGAGCTGTGCGCGTGCTGGTCGTGCTCGCGTTGATGGTGCTGTGTGCGCGCACGGCCGTCGCCGACAAGATCGATCAGAACGTGCGCGCGTTGCACGGCTCGAGCTCGGCGAAGGTGCGGCTCGCGGCGGCACTCGCGCTGTCGAAGTCGCGCGACGCGCGCGCGGTGATCGCGGTCGCCGACGCGCTCGAGCACGACGACGACGCGGCGATCCGGCGCGTGTGCGCGCTCGCGCTCGAGAAGATGGTCAACGCGCGCACCGCCGCCGACGCGACCGCGGTCGCGCTCGACAGCCTCGATCGCGTGGCGGCCGGCGACGACGACGGCAACGTGCGGCGCACCGCGACCAAGGCCGCGGCCGCGCTCGCGCATTTCCGGCGCGCGCCGCAAAAGCCCGCGGCGGTCGCGCGCGGCGATCGCCCCGAGGTGTTCGTGAAGATCGACGCGACGATCGATCCGACCGGGCGCGCGTCGCCCGAGGCGGGCGAGCGCCTGCGCGCGATCGTCAAGAAGAACGTCGAGGGTATCGGCTACGCGACGGCGTGGCCGGGTACGCTGCCGACGGGCGCTGACCTCGCGAGCGCCGGCTCGCAGGCGTTCATCGTCGCGTCGACCGTGAAGAAGGTCGACATCTCGCGCGTCGGCGGGCGAACGCAGGTCGCGTGCACGGTGTCGATCCGGATCGCGCCGTGGAGCGGCAGCGATGGCGGCGAGAAGTGGGAAGCGAGCCGCGCGGCGAACGCGCAGGGCTCCGCGAAGGCGACGACCGGCACGAGCGATCGCGACGTCGCGAACGGCGTGCGCGACTGCCTCGAAGCGGTCACCGAGGACCTGACCGCGCGGCAGATCGTCCCGTTCTTGAAGCGGCTCGTCGTCGCGACCAACTGATCACGTGCCGACGCAGACCGCGATCTTCGTCGGCGGATTCGTCGCGTTCGCGTTCATCGAACCGTCGCCGAGCTGACCGTAGGAATCGCCGCCCCAGCACGTGGCCGTGCCGTCGATCAAGAGCGCGCAGTCGTGCACGTATCCGGAGCTCAGCTGAGTCGCCCGTGCGGGGAGCGTCACCTGCGCGGGAGTCGCGGTGTAGTTCTCGCCCCAGCACCACACGGTGCCGTCGGTGCGGAGCGCGCACGTGTGGTAGCCCGATCCGGAGATCGCCGCGATCTCGGTCAGCGCGACGACCGTCGGTGTCTTCGGCGATGCGTTCGTGCCGTCGCCGATCTGGCCGTAGCCGTTATCGCCCCAGCACGATGCGGCGCCGGCGCTGGTGTGCGCGCACACGTGGTAGCTGCCGACCACGAGCTGGTCCGCGCCGGTGACGCCGGTCGATGCCGGCGCCAGGCGCTGTTGCCCGCTCGTGTCGATCTGATCCTCGCTGTTGTCTCCCCAGCACGAGACCGCTCCGCTCGCGATCGCGCAGGTATTCCGGTAGCCCTTGCCCAGCACCATCGCGCCGGTCTCGACCGTGGCGAGAGTCAGCGAGCCACTCGACGAGCTGTTGCCGAGATCGCCGTACGTGTTTCCACCCGAGCAGCTCACGACGCCGCCCGCGAGCGAGCACATCACGTCGTAACCGCCTCCGATCGCGGTCGCGCCGGCGCGCGCCGCGATGAGCTCCGGCGATGACGAGTCTCCCATCGAGCCGGTTCCGAACTCGCCCGAGGCGTTCGCGCCCCAGCAATACACGTCGCTGCCGGACCGCGCGCACGAGTCGTCGTAGCCGAGTCCGAGCGTGTCCGCGCGCGCCGAGAGCGCGACCTGCACGGGCATCGGCTCGCATGCGGAGCCGCTGCAACTCGGGCTCGTCGTCGGATCGCGTCCGGACTCGCCGCGCTCGTTGTCGCCCCAGCACCACACCGATCCATCGGCGAGCCGCGCGCACGCGTGGTTGCCCGACGCCGCGACCTGCAGGACCGCACACCCCGGTGCGTCGACGGTAGTGCCATCGAGCGTCGGCGCGTCGCCCGCCGTCGACGTGGTCGACTCGCCGGGCTGAAAACGGCACGCACCGCACGCGATGCCGATGCAACCACCGAGGGTCAACCACGATGCCACGTCAGCCGATCGTACGTTAACCGGCCAGGTTCAGGGTGAACGATGTGTCGTCGCCCGCTGCATCGCGTCGGCGAGGAGCACGAGCCGCTTGGCCTCGAGCGCGGGCGCCTGGACGACGAACCGGCGCACGCTCTCGCCGTCGAACGCCGCGACGACGGTATCGACGACCACGTCGAACGCGGGGCCGAGGCGAAGCGCGACCGCAGGCCACAGCTCGCGCGCGAGCGCGACGATCTCGGCGTAGTGACGGCGAAACACCGGCTCGAGCGCGCGGCGCAGCCCGGCCTGCGTTCGCGACGCCACGACCAGCTCGAACCAGGCCTGCGCGAGCGGCGAACGCGAGGCGGCTCGCAGCAAGCGCAGCGCGACCATCGGATCGTCGCGACGACCGCGAACCGCGAGCTCGCGGCGGTAGCGCTGCACGAGACGGCGACCGATGTCTTCGCCGGCCGAGGCGACCAGCTGCTCGACCGTCGCGAAGTGGCGGAACAGCCCGCCCTGCGACACGCCCGCGCGCGCGCACACCTCCTGCACCGTCGTGCCGCCGTAGCCGAGCTCGACGAGCGTGGCGATCGTCGCGTCGACGAGCTTGCGCGTGGTCGCGGCACGACGCTCCGCTTGCGTACGCCGGGCGGCGCCCATCTCGCGCGTCTTAACATAGCGAGCGAGTACTCGCAATCTGAATGTAACGACCGCGGCGGCCGCCGCCGCGATATTCCGTGGGACAGACGCATGGTGAACGCGAACGATCGGTCGACCACGCGCGCGGTCCTTGCACTGCTGATGGCTAGCTGCGGGCATCCGATGCTCGCCGGATCGCCGGATGCCGCGGCGCTCGCCGGCGATGCGCGAGCCGATGCGCGAGCGGATGCCGCGCCCGCACCGGCCGCGACCTGCGTCGAATCCGGGCAGGTCGATCCGTTCACGCCGGTGGCGGCCACGCTGACGCTCCCGCAGGACAAGGGCCGGATCCTCGCGTGCGAGCACGTCGAGACCGTGACCGCGGCGCAGCTCTCCGCGAACAGCGTGCTCGCCGCGCTCGGCCTCACCGCCGCGAACGGCTACGACCACTTCATCATCCAGTACGTGTCGGAGGGTCCGATCGGAACGGCGCGCCGCGTGACCGCGTCGGTCTACGTGCCCGACGGCGCCGCGCAGCAGGTGACGCTCGTCGCGGTGAACCATGGCACCTCGGGCATGGGCCAGCCGTGCGGCCCGTCGCACGACGCGGCGGCGGCCGCGGACCTCGACAAGCTGACGCTGCCGGCCGTCAGCCAGGGCTACGCGGTCGTCGCGACCGATTATCAGGGCATGGGCGTCGCCGGCGAGCCGATCTCGCCGTACACGGTCGGCCACGCCGAGGCGCTCGCGATCCTCGATGGCGTGCGCGCGATGTGGCAGTTCCACGCGACCCAGTTCGACGCGAGTCAGCTGAGCCGCCGCCTGTTCCTGCTCGGCCACTCGCAGGGCGGGCAAGCGACGCTGTTCGCGCACCAGGACTTCGACGACTCGGTCGGCGGCCAGCTGCTCGGCTCGGTCTCGTTCGCGCCCGCGGTCGGCGACGAGCGCGGCTACAAGTACCTGCTCGGCACGAGCGCGGCACCGACGAACGTCGCCGGGGTCGTGCTCGCGATGGTGCTGTACGGCCACGCGATCTACTACGGCACCGCGACGAGCTCGCTGCTCACCGACAGCGCCGCGACCGCGCTGCCGCAGATCCTCGCGAGCGATTGCATCACCGATCTCGACACCGCGATCCCGGCGGCCGAGCCGACGATCGGCCAGATGTTCGCGCCGGCGTTCGTCGCCGGCGCCGCGAGCTGCAACCTCGATGGCACCGCCTGTCCGGCGTTCGAGCCGTGGAACAGCGAGCTGCTCGCCGACGAGCCCGGCTCGTTTCAGAGCGCCGCGCCCACGCTGATCCTGCAAGGCGGCGAGGACACCACCGTGCCCGCGCCGTTCACCGCGTGCATCCAGGCGCGCCTCGCCGCGCAAAATCCCGGCGCGCCCGACCTCGCGTGCCTGTACGCGACGGCGACGCATCCGACGATCGTCGTCGCGGCGATGGTCGACGCGCTCGGCTGGATGCACTCGGTCGCCGGCGGCAGCGCGCCGTTCTTGTGCCCGCAGCTCGTGCCGCTCCCCGCGGAGTGCGCGCCGCTCTGACCGTGGCACGCGGCTCGCAACATCGTCGGGCGAGGCCGGATGCGAGAAGCTACGAGGCTGCGATGGTGCGCGCTCGCGCTCGGCGCCGTGGCGTGTGGCGGATTTGCGATGTGCCAGCACGTCCCGCTGCGCGAGGCGCCGCGCGTGGCACCGCCGCCGTCCGTGATCCCGATGGTGCGACAGCCGAGCACGGACGCGTCGCCCGGGCTCGAATCGATCTTCCCTGCGCGACATGGCCACGTCGTGCCCGCGTCGGTCGCGGCGACCAAGCCGCCGCTCGATGCAGGCCTCGACGGCGGCGCGCCGCTGCCGCCGGTGCCGCTGCCCGACGGTGGCTTGCTACACGATGCGGGTGCGCCGATGCAGTAGATGGCACGCGCGTCGCAGGTTGGGGCGAATCGCGAGGAGTCGCACATGACCAGGATCTCTGCGTGGCATCTGTGCATCGCCGCCGCGATCGCGACCGCCGCGATCGCAGAAGCGTGCGAGCACCAGCACCCGAGCACGCTGCCGCCGCCGCCGCTCGGGCAGTCGACCGCGCCGGTGTCGCTCGCGCCCGATAACCCGCACCCGGATTCGGCCGGCGTGCCCCAGCCGTCCGCGCCGACGCCGCCGGTCAACCCGCCGACGGGCATGACCGACGTCCGCGGCGACGTGCGGATGGCGCAGGTCGAGCCGAGACCGATCGATGCCGCGCCGCCGCCGCCGGTCGACGCGCCGAAGCCGTACGGCACGGAGACGTCGAACAGCGAGGGCACGATGTCGCCCACGTTCATCGACCCCGGTTACTCGGACGCCGGCGCGCGCTCGACGCAGGGGGCTCATTGACGGTACACCGCGAGCATGGAGCACACCGCGATCGCAGAGCGCCTGCGCGAGATCGCCGTGTACTTCGAGCTCGACGGCGATCGCCATCGCGCGATCGCCTACGACCGCGCGGCGCGCTCGATCGAGGCTGCGACCGGCGTGCAGCGCCTCGTCGACGAGGGTCGACTCGAGGAGCTGCCACACGTCGGGCCTTCGATCGCGCGCGTCGTCGGCGATCTCGCGCGCCGTGGCAGCTCGACCGTGCTCGAGCGCCTGCGCGCGCAATGGCCACAGGTGATCGTCGAGCTCGCGCAGTTGCCGTATGTCGGCGTCGTGAAGGCGCGCAAGATCCAGCAGGCGTTCGCGCCGGCCGATCTCGACGCGGTCGCCGCGCTGTGCCGCGCCGGCGCGCTGCGCGGCGTGAAGGGCTTCGGCGAGGTCAGCGAGCGCAAGATCCTCGCCGCGATCGAGGCGCGCCACGCGCAGGGCTCGCGCATGCTGCACGTCGACGCCGAGGAGCGCGCGCGGTCGGTGCTGCATCATCTGCGCGGCGAGCCGGCCGCGCTGCGCGTCGAGCTCGCCGGCCCGGTGCGGCGCTGGCTCGAGATC
This sequence comes from Kofleriaceae bacterium, assembly GCA_035500135.1. Lineage (GTDB taxonomy): Bacteria > Myxococcota_A > Polyangia > Haliangiales > Haliangiaceae > JABFXX01. The sequence continues at coordinate 49,937 of DATJXL010000125.1, read as the reverse complement.
GCCGACCACCTCGCGTTCGCGGCGGCGACCGATCGACCCGACGCGGTGATCGAGCGGCTGCGCAGCTACGCGACGATCGTCGCGGCCGACCCGACGCACGCGACCGCGCGGCTCGCCGACGGCATGCGCGTCGAGCTTTACCTCGCGCCGCCGGCGCGCTTCGGCTGGGCCTGGATCGAAGCGACCGGCTCGCCCGCGCACGTCCAGGCGCTGCGCGCGCGGGGAGCTCCCGTCGACGGCGCCGACGAGGCCGACGTCTATCGCGCGCTCGGCGTGCCGTTCGTGCCGCCCGAGGTGCGCGACGGCGACGACGAGCTCGGCAGCGACTTCAGCGATCTCGTCGCGCTCGCCGACATCACGACCGCGTTTCACTGCCACACGACGTACAGCGACGGCAAGGACACGATCGAAGCGATGGCGCGCGCCGCGCACGAGCTCGGCATGCGCGCGATCACGATCACCGATCACAGCGCGAACGCGACGTACGCCGGCGGGATCGCCGCCGACGGCTTGCGCGCGCAGGCCGCCGAGATCGCGGCGCTCGCGAGCACCGCGCCGGTCCGGATCTTGCGCGGCACCGAGGCCGACATCCTCGCCGACGGCGCGATCGACGTGCCGCCCGAGCTCGTCGGCGAGCTCGACGTGATCATCGCGAGCGTGCACCAGCGCTACAAGCTCGACGAGGCGGCGATGACCGCGCGCCTGGTCGCCGCGATGCGCCAGCCGTTCTTCAAGGTCTGGGGCCACGCGCTCGGCCGGCTCGTGATGCGCCGCGATCCGATCGCGGTGCGCCTCGACGACGTGCTCGACGCCGCGGCCGAGTCGCGCGCCGCGATCGAGATCAACGGCGATCCGTATCGCCTCGATCTCGCGCCCGAGCACGCGCGGCGCGCCGCGGCGCGTGGCATCCCGTTCGTGGTGTCGAGCGACGCCCACTCCACGCGCGGGCTGGCGGCCGTGCGCTGGGCCGTCGGGCTGGCCCGGCGGGCGCGGCTGCGCAAGTCGCAGGTGCTGAACGCGCTACCGCCCGACGAGCTCGGCGAGCGCATTCGACCTCGGTGAATCTCGTAGTGGCATCGCGGATGCACCGTATGCATGCGGGAGCTGCATGATGCCCGATCCCGCACGCTCGCGAGACCCCGCGGTGATCGAGCATCGCCTGCTCGATCTCGCGTACACGACCGACTCGGTGATCACCGCGCCGCTGCTCGCGTACTACACGCCGTGCTCGATCGAGGACGCCGAGCGCGTGCTCGACCGGCTCGTCGCCGAGGATCGCCTGCGGCTCGAGGTCGACGACGAGGGCAACGTCACGTACGTCGTGCCGAACCGCCAGCGCGTGCACGCGCCGAAGCCGCCGGCGCTGGTCCCCCAGCCGCCGCGCGCGCTCGCACTCGGTCACGAGCCGAACGCCGCGGTCGCCGCGGTGCTGTCGCTGCTCGTGCCGGGCGCGGGCCAGCTCTACGTCGGCCGGCCGCTGTCGGCGGTGTCGTGGTTCGCCGTCGTCACGGTCGGCTACCTGATGCTGATCGTGCCGGGCGTGTTGCTCCACATCCTGTGCATCGCGTCGGCGGCGTCGGCCGCGCATCAGGCGCGGACGGCTAGTCCTTAGCCTCCACGCGCGCCAGCTTCTCGAGCTGCTCGGCCTTCGCCGGATCGGCGGCGACACCCCAGCCCCACTTGTAGTGGCGCGCGAGCGCGGCGCAGGCGGTCGGGAACCGGGCCTCGCATGCCATGCGCTCGTGCTCGATCGCGAGCTCGGGCTTGCCGAGTGTGTCTTGCGCGTTGCCGGCGATCGCACACGCGGCCACCGCGCCGTACGTGCACGTCGGCTCGGCGTACGCGAGCACGACGAACGGATCGCGCTCGATCTCCTTGCCATCCAGCGACGCGGCCGCGAGCGCGATGCACGCGTCGCGATCGCCGTCGAAGCACGCCTTGGTCAGGATCTTCATCCCTCGCTCGTTGTCGCTCTCGATGCCAAAGCCCGCGACGTAGATGTTCGATTCGTCCACGCACGCGGCGAGGTCGCCATCGCCGCACGCGCGATGGAACAGCTCGAGCGGGGACGCGTTCTCGTCGAGCTCGCCGAGCCGACGGCATGCCGCCGGCTCCCGAGCATCGCAGCGCGCGCGGCAGTCGTCCGGAGTCGTGCAGCCCGGATCGGCGCGCTCGCGAAACACGACCGGCGCGTGCTTCGGCTGCGGAGATGCCACGACGTGCGGCTCGCCCCGCAGCCCGCCGCGCACGTACACGGTCGCGAGCACGAGGCCGGGCACGACCGGCACGAGCACCAGCGCGAGCAGCCAGCGCCGGCGCACCGCGAAGAAGCCGAGCACGAACGCGCCGGCGCCGAGCACGATCGTCGCGAGCAGCTTGGGCAGGCGCGAATCCGGCTCGTCGCCGACGAGCAGCACGCGCGGCGCGCCCGCCGGGCACGACCGCGCCTCGCAGAAGCTCGAGTATCCGGTCACGTCGAAATGCGAGTTGCCGAGCTCGACCTGGCCCGAATCGTCGACGTCGCCGGTCGGCGTCACGACCATGCCCGTGAACGTGTGCTCGTCGGCGAGCCAGCCGCCGAGCTCGGTCGCCGGTTCCGAGTCCGCGCCGTACCCGCCGACCTTGTCGTCGAGCTCGCGCGTGCGATGGATGTTCGTCACGATGACGAGCCCCGGCCCGGTCTCGAACAGGCGCAATCCGATCGCGTCGGGGTCGAGCAGGTTCAAGTGCACGTAGAGCGAGCTCGGGTCGACGTGACCGCGCACGGTCACCCAGCGGCCGCCGTCGAGCGCGTGCACGCCGGCCGGCGACACCGCCGATGGCTCGCCGTCGCGATGCGCGAAGCCCGCCGGCGCGAACAGCGCCGCCGCGACACAACACGCGAACGCACCGACCGCGAACGCCAGGTTCGTGCCGAGGCTCGGCTTGCCCGTCATTGCGGCTTCGCAGGCTTCGCGAACGTCGTCGTGTCGAGCTTCGGATCGACCTCGAACTTCGACAGCGTGAGCTCGGTCGTGCGGCCGCCGCCCGTGCTCTTGCGCTTGAACGCGATCTGGATGCCGGAGACCTCGTGGTAGTCGGAGAAGTCGTCGGCCTGGTTCGTGCGGCCGTCGGAGAAGCCGAGCCGCGACACCATCTTCGTCTTCCTGTCGATGTAGATCACGACGTCGAGGCCGGGCACCGGCGCGGGGAGCCGCACGACGGCCTGCGGCTTGCCGTCGATCGTCTCGTCGGCGGCCGGCATGATCTTCGCGCTCGGGTCGAGCGCCTTCACCAGGATCAGCTCGGGCTCGCGCCAGCGCTCGAAGTCGATACCGGGCAGCTCCTCGGGGCCGAGGTCGCCGAGCTGCGGCGCGCCGGTCTGATCGGGCTGCTGCTGCCAGCCGACCTTGCCGTCGACCGCGACGATCACCTGCGCCTTCTTGCCCTGCATGTCGAGCGTGGCATCGATGCGCATCTTGTCGGGCAACACGAACGTGCGGTCGACCTCGACCGGCACCGCCTGCGGGCCCGTCGACGTGGTGCCGGCCGCGTGCCAGTGGAACGCCTTCATCGCGTTGAGCTTCTTGCCGCCCTTCGCGGCGAGCGCTTCCTCGAGCAGCTTGTGCGTCGCGGCAGCCACCTTCGGATCGACCGGACCCTCCGGCTGCTTGACCTCGGGCGTGATCGGGTCGGTGAACGCGACCTTCTCGTAGCGCCAGCCTTCCTTCTGGAGCTGCGGCTCGAGATCCTTCGCGTCGCCGACGAGCACGAGCACGTAGTCGTGCGGATCGAGCACGTCCGCGGCCGACTGCTTCGCCGACGCCAGCGTCACCGCCTGCACCATCTGCGGGAACTTCGTCACGTACTCGTTCGAGAAGCCGTGCAGCGAGGCGCCGAGCAGCTGCGCGCCGAGATCCGACGATGCCTCGAAGCGCAGGCCGTAGCCGCCCGCGATGTTCGCGATCGCGGCGTCGATCTCGTCCTGCGTCGGGCCGTCCTTCTGCATCTTCGCGACCTCGGCGAGCAGCACCTTCGTGCTCGCGAGCGCATCCGAGCTGCGGGCGAGCGCCTGCACGACGAACGAGCCGCGCTCGAAGTTGTGGTCGAAGCTCGTGCTCGCGCCGAACGCCTTCAAGTTGGACGCGTGCAGCGCCTTCGACAGCCGCGAGCCGAGCCCGCTGCCGCCGAGCGCGTAGTTCCACACCAGTGCGTCGAAGTAGCGCGGATCGTCGTGGCGGATGCCGAGCTGGCCGATGCGGATGTGGGTCTGCGTCGCGCCGGGCCGATCGACGAGCCGGATGCGAATGCCCGACAGCCCGGGCTCGTGATACTTCGGCGCCGGCGGCAGCGGCTTGGTCTTCCAGTCGCCGAACGCGCGCTCGAGCTGCGGCTTCAGCTTCTTCGCGTCGACGTCGCCGGCGATCACGAGCACGGAGTTGTTCGGCACGAACCAGTCGCGGTGCCACGCGATCAGGTCATCGCGGTGCAGCGCACCGACCGACAGCTCGCTGTCCATCCAGCCGCGCACGTGATCGTTGCCCCACAGGAGATTCTGCGCGTGCTGGTTCGCGAGCGCGCCCGAGTCCTCGACGCGCTGGCGCACGAGGCCGAGCATCTGGTCCTGCACCTTCTTCAGCTCGGCGTCGGGGAACGTGGGCTGGACGACGATGTCGGGGACGAGGTCGAGGCACGTCGCGAGATCGCGCGCGAGCACGCTGCACGACACGATCGTCGCCTCGAACGTCGCGTCGGCGGTGATCGTGCCGCCGACGAAGTCGATCGCCTTGGCGAGCCCGCTGGCGTCGTGCCGCTTGCTGCCCTTCACGAGCATGTTCGCGGTCGCGTCCGACACGCCGAGCCGCGCGCGCGGCTCGAGCTGGCGGCCGGCGCGCACCGCGAGCTGCACGCTGACGACCGGCAGCCGGTCGTCCTTGACGATCATGACGTCGAGCCCGTTGGCCAGCTTGAGCTCGTCGATGTGCGGCAGCTCGAGCTTGGCCGGCGGCGCGAACGCGGGTGCGGCGACGAGGTCGGTCTTGCCGGCCCACGGATCGTCGACCGTCTTGGTCGGCGCCGGAGCGGGCTTGGCGACGTTGGTGTCGCCGTCGCCGGGCAGCTTCGGGATCGGCACCGCGACCGGCTTGGGCGCGCACGCGGCGACGAGAATCACGAGCGAAACGAGCCTGCTCATGGTCATGACTAGAGCCCCTTCGGCGGGATGACGACGATCGTCGTCTTGTCCGGCGCCATGTACTGCTTCACGACCCGCTCGACGTCGGCCGCCGTCACCTTCTCGAGCTCGTCGACGTCGCGTACGAACGAAGACGGATCGCCCGACTGGATCCACGACCGGCCGAGCGCGTCGGCCAGGCCCTGCACGTGCTCGAGCGAGAACACGAAGCCCGACTCGAGCTCGTTCTTCGCCTTGCGCAGCTCGTCGGTCGTCGGGCCGCGCGCGCCGAGCTTCTGCACCTCGTCGAGGATCGCGGCCTCGACCGGATCGGCGGCATCCTTTTCGATGTACAGCCCGACCGCGATCATCACGCCCGGATCCTCCTTGACGAACGACTCGAGCCCGCCGTCGAGCGCGAGCGCGCGCTTGGTCTTCGGATCGGGCGTCTTGAGCCGCACCTTGATGCGCGCCGCCTCGCCGCGGCCGAGCACGTTCGACGCGATCTGCAGCGGGTAGATGTCCTTGTCCTTGGCCGCCGGCACGTGCCAGCCGACCAGCGTGATGCCGAGCTGGCCGGGCTCCACGACCTCGCGCTTCTTCGCGGTCTGCGCCGGCTCCGGCGCCGCCGCGGCCGGCCGCGGCGGATCGGCCGCACGCGCGATCGGCGCGAACCACTTGTTCGCCGACGCCTTGACCTGATCGAGCGAGACATTGCCGACCACCACGAGCAGCGCGTTGTTCGGCTGGTAGTACGCGTCGTAGAACTTGTGGAGGTCGTCGATCGACGTCGCGTCGAGCTCGGTCGGGTTGCCGGCCGCCGTCCACGCGTACGGATGCTTCGCGTACGCGACCGCGAGGAACTTCAGCAGCCCCTTCGCGACCGGCGACGCCTCCTGCTTGCGGATCTTGTCCTTGACCAGCTCGCGCTCGTTGTCGACCGCGGCCTTGCGGAACATGAGATTCCGCATCCGCTCGGCCTCGAGCTGGATCGCGAAGTCGACGTACGACGCCGGCAGCGTGTCCGAGAAGTGCGTCGCGTCCTCGTCGGCCTGCGCGTCGGTGTAGCCGCCGAGCCCGGCGATCGCCTGGGCGTGCCAGTCGGCGCGGACGTGCGAGCTGCCCTTGAACATGAGCTGCTCGAACATGCGGGCGGTGCCGCGGCGGTCGCGCGGCTCGTCCTTGCTGCCGACGTGGTACCAGACGCCGACGGTCACGGCCGGCGACGCGTCGGTCTTCAAGACTGCGACGCGAAGGCCGTTGTCGAGCTGGAAGGTCTCGATCGAGGGCAGCTTGGAGACCGGCCCGGGACCGGCGAATGAAGCCGATCCAAGCGCGGCGACGAGAGCGAGCGCGGTGAGTGAGCGTGCCATACGCGCCGCGGACACTACCTTAAGAAGCCGGAAGTGCACGGGAGCGCGGCGACTAACCCGGAGTTCACCTCTACCGGAATTATCCCGATTGACTGAAATCAGGGCGTAGGTCACAGTGGGTACCTAACAACTCGGCCGCCCAGCCGATTTTGCGCAGGGAGAGCGACGTGGCACGTGTACAGACTTCGCAGGAGGATGCCCGCATGATCGACGTGACGGGTGTGAAGGTGTTTTCGGCGACGAAGGCCAAGGAGCGCGAGCTGCTCGGCGAGCTCATCACGGACTGGATCCGTACCCACCCCGAGCACGAGATCATCGACAAGATCGTCACGCAGTCCTCGGACTCCGAGTTTCACTGCCTGACCATCACGCTGTTCTACAAGCACGGTCCGAAGGCGTAGATGCCTTGATCTGGCCTGCCAGATCGGGTACCCACTCACCCTTCCATGGAGAACACGTTCGGAAAGCCGGTCGAGGTCGAAGTTCGCGACAGCCTCGAAAAGGCGATGAAGATCCTCAAGCAGAAGATGTCCAAGGAGGGCATCCTGCAGGAGCTCAAGCGTCGCCGCTTCTACGAGAAGCCCTCGGTCAAGCGCAAGCGCAAGACCCGCGAGGCGCGCAAGCGCCTGCGCCGCGAGATGAAGCGCCGCGTGGCGCCGCCGCCGGCCCGCTAGCGCGGTGCCGACGGACTGGGTCGAAGTAGTAGTTCCGGTAGGCGCCGCGGACGTCGACGACGTCGCTGCATGGATCGCCGCCGAGGTGCCGGCCGCTGCCGCGGGCACCGAGCAGCGCGGCGACGAGGTCGTGTTCTGGGTCGCGCGCGAGGCGCTGGCCGCCGCGCTCGTGCAGACGCGCGAGGCGGTGGCGCGCTGGGTCGACCCGGCGCGCGTGCGCAGCGCCGAAGCGGTGCCCGAGGCCGAGTGGCGCGACGCGTGGAAGCGGTTCTTCCGGACGAGCCGGGTCACGCGGCAGTTCGTGATCGTGCCGAGCTGGGAGAAGTTCGAGCCGGGCGGCGACGACGTGGCGATCGCGCTCGATCCGGGCATGGCGTTCGGCACCGGCACGCACGCGAGCACGCGGCTCGTGCTCGAGGAGATCCAGGCGATCGCGGATGCCGGCCGCGCGCCGGGGCGCGTGCTCGATGTCGGCTGCGGCTCGGGGATCCTCGCGATCGCGGCGGCGCTGCGCTGGCCGGGCGCGACGTGCCTGGCGATCGACGTCGACCCGCTCGCGGTCGCGGCGACCGCGGACAACGCGGCCGGCAACGGCGTGGCCGCGCGCGTGGCGACGAGCGCGACGCCGCTCGGCGACGTCCACGAGCAGTTCCCGCTCGTGCTCGCGAACATCCAGGCCCACGTGCTGCGCGAGCTGCGCGCGGAGTTGATCGCGCGCGTCGCGGCCGGTGGCACGTTGATCCTGTCGGGCCTGCTCGCGCCGCAGGCCGCGCCGCTCGCCGACGAGTTCGTCGCGGCCGGGATGCGGCTCGTGCGCGTGCGCGCGCCCGGTGTCACCTATTCGCTCGAGGGCAGCTTGCTGCCGTCGAGCGACGCCGACCGCGAGTGGTCGGTGGTGGTGCTCGAACGATGATTCGCCTCGTCGTCGCGCCGCTCGCCGCGGGCGAGCTGACCGTGCGCGGCGACGAGCATCATTATCTGACGCGCGTACGGCGGGCGAAGGTGGGCGACGCGGTCGAGCTCGTCGACGGCGCGGGACGACGCGCGCGCGCGGTGATCGAGAACATCGGTGCGGAGGCGACCGTGCTGCGCGCGGAAGCAGCGGAGGCGATCGCGAGCTCGCCGCCGCGCGTGCGCGTGCTCGTGCCGGCGATCAAGGGCGATCGCATGGACGCGTGCATCGAGAAGCTGGTCGAGGTCGGCGCCGACGACGTGGTCGTGTGGCCGGCCGCGCGCGCGGTCGTCCGCCTCGATGGCGAGCGGCGCGTCGCGCGGCTCGCGCACTATCAGGCGATCGCGCAGGCGGCGTCGCGGCAATCGGGCCGCGCGACGATCCCGGCGGTCGCGTTCGCCGATTCGCTCGCGGCCGCGCTCGCCGCGCTTCCGCCGGGCGGTGCGCGCGTCGTGCTCGATCCGCGCGCCGAGCGCGCGGCGTTTCCCGCCGCGGCCGACCTGACGCTGGTGAGCGGCCCCGAAGGCGGCTTCGCGCCCGACGAGCTCGACGCGCTCGCCGGCTTCACCGCGATCGGCCTCGGGCCGCGCGTCTTGCGCGCCGAGACCGCGCCGGTCGTCGCGGTGGCGCTCGTGCGCGCGCAGACCGCGAGCTGACGAAATCCCGCTGCCGCTTCCGCTTCCGCTTCCGCTTCCGTAGCCGATGCCGCCGCCGCTACCGCAGCCGTTAGCCGCTGCCGCCGCCGAAGCCGCGAGCCGTTAGCCGCTGCCGTCGCCGCTGCCGCGAGCCGCTGCCGCCGCCGCCGCCGCTGCCGCGAGCCGCTGCCGCCGCCGACGCCGCTGCCGCTGCCGCCGCTGCCGCTGCCGCTGCCGCGGTGATAGCGTGGATCCGGTGTGGATGGACGAGCTCGCGCGCGCGTGGCGGGTGTCGCCGAAGTGGGCGAGCTTCGTACGCGACCTCGCCGCCGCGCTCGAGCGCGATCCGGACGACTGCCGCGCGTGGTGCGAGCTCGCGATGCTGTTCGGCGACACCCACGCGCCCGAGCTCGCGCTCGTGGTGTGCCTCCACGCGCGCACGCTCGCGGGCGACCAGGTGCGCGTGCGCTCGCACATGGCGCTGTGCCTGCTCGACCTCGGGCTCGGTCAGGCCGCGACCTCGCCGATTCCGCTGCGCGCGCTCGGCGATGCCGGCACGGTCGCGCCCGATTCGGACGCGCTCGCCGCGTGGACTGCCGAGCACCTCGCGCCGTTCGACGGCGACGCCGCGCGCGCGGCTCGCCACGCGCTCGCGATCGCCGTGGCGAGGCTCGCGACATGACCGCGCTCCGCCAGCTGTCCGACGAGCTGCTCTCCGGCGCGATCTCCGTCGACGCCGCGCAGCCCATGGCGCCGCGGTTTCTCGCCGAGCCGGTCGCGGCCGGCGCGTACTTCGTGTCGAGCTTCGCGAACATCACCGCGTTCGACACCGACGACGGGCTCGTGCTCGTCGACACCGGCAGCTTCCTGCTCGCCGAGCCGACGCGCGCGCGGCTGCGCGGCTTGACCCGCACGCCGGTTCACACCGCGATCTGGACCCACGGCCACGTCGATCACTGCTTCGGCGTCGAGCTGTACGAGCGCGACTCCGGGCGTCGCGTGCGCGTGATCGCGCACGAAGGCGTCCCGCGGCGGTTCGAGCGCTATCGCCGGATGCGGGGCTGGAACCAGCGCATCAACGCCCGCCAGTTCCAGACCGAGGCGCGCTTTCCGCCCGAGTTTCGCGCACCCGACGAGACGTTTTCCGAGGCCCGCACGGTCGTCATCGGCAGCCGCACGTTCGAGCTCCACCACGCGCTCGGCGAGACCGACGATCACACCTGGGTGTGGGTGCCGGATGCCGGCGTCGTGTGCACCGGCGACCTCTTCATCTGGGCGTCGCCGAACTGCGGCAACCCGCAGAAAGTGCAGCGCTACCCCGAGCAATGGGCACAGGCGCTGCGTGCGATCGACGCGCTCGGTCCCGACGTCCTGTGCCCCGGCCACGGCGTGCCGATCTGGGGCGCGGCCGCCGTCCACCGCGCGCTCGACGACACCGCGAGCTTCCTCGAGGAGCTGGTCGCGCAGGTCGTCGCGCTGATGAACGAGGGCGCGACGCTCGACGAGCTGGTCGCGCGGGTCCACGTCCGCGACGAGCTGCTCGCCAGGCCGTACCTGTCGCCGATCTACGACGAGCCCGAGTTCGTCGTCCGCAACCTGTACCGGCTGTACGGCGGGTGGTGGGACGGCAATCCGGCGCACCTCAAGCCGCCCCGCGAGGCCGCGCTCGCCACCGAGCTGGCCGCGCTGGCCGGCGGCGCGACGGCGCTCGCGACCCGGGCCCGCGCGGTGGCCGCCGCCGGCGACCTGGCCCTCGCCTGCGAGCTGGTCGAGCTGGCCGCCCGCGCGGCTCCCGGCGACCGCGACGCCCAGCGCGCACGCGCCGAGCTGTACGAGGAGCGGGCCCGCCGCGAGCGCTCGCTGATGGCGCGCGGGATTTTCGCGGAAGCGGCCGAAACTTCACGGCGCGGCGGCTAGCGGGGTATAAATTGGCGATGTCGGAACGCGAGCCGGCGGTGCCCGAGCCGCGCGCACCGCGGCGCGAGCCGCCGAGCGTGCACGTGGTCGGCTTCTGGAAGCGCGCGGTCGCGGCGGCCGTCGATCTCGCGGTCGTGATCCCGGCGGCGCTGCTCGTGACGTGGCTCGCGAGCAAGATCGCCGGCGTGCACCTGCCGCCGAGCAACCTCCACGTCACCGACGTCGACCTCTGGCTCGACCTCGTGCTCGCGACCGATCCGGCGCTCGTGATGGGGCTCGTCCTGTTCGCGGCGATCGGACTGTTCTACTTGCTCGTGTTCCACATCGTGCTCGGGCGTACGCTCGGCATGCGCCTCTTGAAGATGAAAGTGATCGACGTCTACGGCGACCCGCCGTCGCCCGGGCGCTGCGCCGTGCGCTGCCTCGGCTACCTCGCGTCGGCCGCGACGCTGTTCCTCGGCTTTCTCTGGATCGGCTTCGACAGCGAGAAGCGCGGCCTGCAAGACTGGATCGCTGGCACCTACGTGATCCGCGCCAAGAATCCAGAGCGGGCCGCCTGAGGCGTCATGCCTTCGCGCCTGAGCTCCCTGCTGGTCCGCGACGGCCTCGTCGGCGTCAAGCGCATGGAGAAGGCGTTCCAGCGCCAGGTCATCTACGGCGGCAGCCTCGACACGATCCTGCTCGAGATGAACCTCGTGCCCGAGGAGCGGCTCGTGCAGTACCTCGCGCTCGCCTCGGGCTTGCCGCCGGCGTCGAAGGACGACGGCGCGATGATCGGCCCCGAGCCGATCAAGTTGATCGCGCCGGAGATCGCCGAGCAGTTTCGCGCGGTGCCGCTGTCGCTCGACGGCGAAGCGCTGCGCGTGCTCGTCTGCTCGCCGATCGAGATCGAGGAGCTCGAGGATCTCGCGGACCTGCTCGATCGCCCGCTCCAGCCGCTGATCGCGCCGGAGTACCGCTGGCACCTCGTGTACGCGCGCGCGTACGGGCTCGACGTGCCCGCGCGCTACGAGACGCTCGCCGCGCAGGTCTCGGCCGACGCGACGCCGGCGCCGGTCGGTCGCGCGCGCAGCGTGATCGTCGACGGGCCGGCCGAGATCATCGCGCCCGAGCCATCGCGCACGCTGCCGCTCGTGCCCGCGATCCCGCGCTTGCCCGCGAAGCAGGCGCCACAGCTCGGCGGCATCGAGGCGACCGCGCCGCTCGTCGCCGCGCAACTCCGGCCCGCGCCGCCCATCTTGCCCGTCGGGCCGGTCGCGCCGCTCACGCCGGTCGTCGCGCCGGTCACGACCGACGAGCCGACGATCAAGGTCACGTTCGTCGACCCCGCGCTCGGCTCGGGCGAAGTGCGCGCGAAGCACGGCACGCTGCTCGGCCACACGCCGCACGCCGCGACGATGACGGTCAACCCGCGGCGTTCGCTCGCCGGCACCGAGACGCCGTCGACCGGCATCCCGCGCGCGCTCACCGACAGCGCGCGCGCGAAGATGGCGTCGGCGCGCGTGCCCAAGCGCGACTCGGCGCCGATCGTCACCGCCGGCCGCGACAGCCCGCTCGCGATCGTGCCGGCGCGCGAGCTGCTCGCGAACGCCGAGGATCGCGACACGGTGTTCCTCACGCTGCTGCGCGCGACTCGCTCGCGCGCCCGCTACGCCGGGTTGCTCACCGTGCAGGGTGGCGCCGCGGTCGGGCGCGTCGCGCTCGCCGAGCCGGGCATCGATACCGCGGGCATCGCGCGCGTCTTGATCCCGCTCGATGCGATGTCGCCGTTTCGCGCGGTCGTGCACAACCAGCAGCCGCACATCGGCGCGCTGACGTCGGGCGATCCGTCGGTCGACACGATGATCTTGCGGCTCGGCGGTACGCTGCCGCCGAGCGCGCTCGTGATGCCGATCGTGCTGCGCGGCCGCGTCGTCGCGCTGGTCGTCGCGCACCGCGTGCACAGCGACCTCAAGCTCGTCGACGTCACCGAGCTCTTGCCGCTCGCCGCCGGCGCGGCCGACGCGCTCGGCCGCTTGATCGTGAAGCACAAGGCAGCCGGCTATCGCGCGCCGGCCGCCCCCGACGAGCGCACGCCGAAGATCGTGATCGACGGCGATGGCATCGACACCAAGAAGATCGTGAAGCCCGAGGCCGAGTGGCGCGCGCCGGCACCGGCCGAACGCCCGAGCCTGCCGTCGTTCGAGGACGACGCCGAGCTGTCGATCACGACCGAGCCACCGCGCACGATCGAGGAAGTGATCGACGAGATCGAGGCCTCGAAGGAGGGCCAGGCCGACGACGCGATCGCCGACGCGGTCGAGCGCGCGAGCGAGACGCTCGGCGTGCTCGTCAAGCGCTTCCCCGGCAAGTTGCGCGTCGAGCGGTTCGCGGTCACCGGCCGCACGCTGCGCGCGGCGCAATACGGCGGCCTGCTCGAGCTCGTCGTCGCGCTCGGCGCGGCCGCCGCCGAGCTGCTCGTCGACAAGATGAGCGCGCCGCAGCGCGACGTCCGCTTCTACGCGACGATCTGCGCCGTCGAGCTGCGGCCGCGCAACGCGGTGTTCGCGCTCGTCGAGCGCGTGTTCGATCAGGATTTCGGCGTGCGCGCCGCGGCGATCGAGGCGCTCGCCGGCTACCCGGCGGCCGATCGCACGCAGGCGCTCGCGCGCGCGCGCCGCGCCGTGCACTCGACCGATCCCGAGGTCGTCGCCGCGGCATGCGCCGCGATCGTCGAGCTCGGCGATGTCGAGGCGATCGGCGACCTGGTCGGCGCGCTCGAGCGCAGCGATCGCGGCACCGACAACGTTCGCAAGGCGCTCGTCGCGCTGACCGCACAGGACTTCGGCACGAGCGAGCGCAAGTGGCGCAAGTGGTACGACAGCGCGCGCAAGCGCCACCGTATCGAGTGGCTGATCGACGGCCTCTCGCACAAAGAGGACGCGATCCGCGAGCGCGCGATCGACGATCTGCGCCGCCTGACGGGCGAATATTTCGGTTATCACCACGATTTGCCGCGAAAGGAACGCGAGCAGGCGGCCGAACGCTGGGTAGCTTGGTGGCGTGAAACCGGTCAGCGCCGTTTTGTTCAGCGTGAAGACGAGCGCGCGCGGCCGACCGCGATGCTGCCTGTTCGTCGCGATTAGCGTCGCGCTCGCGGCGTGCGTCGGCGAGTCGAACCACGACATCGTCGGCCCGTTCACCGGGCCGACGACGCGGTTCGCGATCGATCACATCATGCTGCCGACGAATAGCGTCGAGGCCGAGGCCGACGCCGACGATCTCGACGGCGACATGTATCCCGACAACCAGCTCGGCTCGGTCATCGCCACGCTCGTCGGCGAGGGCGATGGCACGACCCACGGCGACGACATGATCGGCGCGGGCGTGATCGCGTCGTCGATCACGCTGCAGGCGCCCGATCTCGACACCGCCGACAAGGCCGGCGCGACGTACCTCGGCGCCGACGGCGACAGCGCGACGACGATGGGCGGCTTCATCGCCCATGGCGCCTTCACGTCCAACCGCACGCGTACGACGCGCGTCCCCGGCGAGGCGACGCTCGTCCTGCCGGTGTTCGCCGACGCCGATCCGGTGACGGTCGAGCTCGACGCGATGGAGCTCGACCTCGCGCCCGACGGCAGCGGCGGCTACAACGCGCTCGTGCGCGGCGGCGTCATCGAGGCCAACGTGTTCCCGGCGATCACGCCCGCGATCATCCAGATGATCGCGAGCGATCCCCCCAACTACCCGTACCTCGCGCACTCGATCGATGCTAACCGCGACGGCCAGATCACGCCCGATGAGGTCGCGCAGTCGGCCATCCTCGACTCGCTGCTCGAGGCGGACGTGATGCTGTTCGGCCAGCACATGGTCTCGTTCGGCTTTGCCGTGCACCTCGTGCCGTGCGCGTCGGGAACGTGCGCGCCGCCTCCCACCGACACCTGCTTCGACCGCGTGCGCGACGGCGACGAGACCGACGTCGATTGCGGCGGCAGCTGCCAGGCGTGCCCGGTCGCGCCGAGCTGCACCGACGGCAAGCTCGACGGCTTCGAGACCGACGTCGACTGCGGCTGGAACTGCCCGCCGTGCGCGAGCGGCAAGATGTGCTCCGGGAACGCTGATTGCACCAGCGGCCTCTGCAGCATCGCGAACGACATCTGCGAATAGCGAGCGCCAGCGAGCGCTTGGCGAGCGCTATGGCGCGGGCGGCGCCGCGACGATGACGGTCGGCGGCGGCGGCGGTGGCTCGACGGTCGTGACGACCGTGCGATCGCCTTCGCGCCGGCGCTCGCGGCGCGTCACGCCGGCGAGGCCGCCGAGCACGGCGGTCGCGAGGCTGACGAGCATCGACACGCCGGCGCCGAGCAAGATCTGCCCGGTCGCGCTCGCGGCCTGGCCGAGCTCGGCCGACGTCGGTGGCTGCCCGGGCTGACCGTTCATCGTCATCGCGCCGTGCATCGCGCCTTCGGCGAGCGCCGAGACCAGGCCGAGCATCGCGCCGATGCCGAGCATCGAGGTCAGCGCCCACACGACGAAGCCGTGGACCGCGCCGATGCCGCGCTCGTGCGTGCCGGCGAGGCGGCCCGCGATCAGGCCGCCGATGAACATCGCGATCATCGGCGCGATGCAGGTCCATGCGGTCGTGCCGATGCCGAGGTCGCGCAGCGAGCCGGCGTCGTCGAGGTTGATCGCGGCGAAGCCGACGCCCATGCCGAGCATCTGCAGCAGCACCCACAGCGCGATGCTGATCGCGGTGCCGGCGAACACGGCGCTCCAGCGGAGCAGCGGCTGTTTGCGATCGATGATCGTTTCTCGCGAGATGGGTCTCATGATCGAGGCTCCCACCGTCGCCGCCCGCCGCAACGAGAGGCTCGCGTGACTTCAGAATCGCTCGCAGCTCACGGCGATCGTCGCATCACCGCACCGCGAGTTTCTTCGCGGGCGGTACGAATCTCACCGTCTTGGCCTCCATCGCGCCACCGGCGAGCGGCGCGGCGCCGTCGTCGGGCCACACGTACGCGCTCGCGACGAACGTGACGTCGGTGAGCTCGGTGTCGCCCAGCGGCGTGACGATGAACCGCTCGACCGCGTCCTCGCCAGGAGCGAAGCCCTTCTCGTAGCGCTCGGCGTGATCGTCGGAGTCATCCTCCTGGATCGCGAACTCCTCGCGATCGGTGATCCCGTACAGGCCGACCGCGGTGCCGAGGTGAATGTACGGCGCGTGCTTGATGCGCTTGCCGGTCGTGTTCGTCGCGCGCACGGTCACCGCGAACGGCTTGCCCGCGACAATCTTCTTCGGGGCGTCGATCGAAAGCTCGAAGTCGTTGCCGCTCCACCCGAGCACGTCGACCGCCGCCACTTCCGCGCTGTCCTTGGCCCAGATGTCGAGCTCGCCTCCGCGCTCGTGAACGAAGATCCGATAGGTGTCGAGCTTGCCGGCGCCGTCGAGCTTGATGCGCGTCTGCACCGGCTTGCCGCCGCCCGGCGCGGCCGCGAGCGTGATGTGCTCCTTGTCGATCGCCTTCGGCGGGCTCGACACGCGGCCGCCCCACTCGTCGTTCGAGTAGTAGACCTCGAGCTCGGCATCGACCGGCGTCGGCACGTCGGCGAACGCCCGCATCGTGACGACGACGCTGTCGCCGGTGAGCACGAGGTTGCGGTCGACGTCGACCTTGACCTCCGCGCCGGCGAACACCGCGGACTGTTGCAGCGGCCGCACGTGCCTGCCATCGTGCTCGATCGACGCGTCGACCGAGTGCGAGCCGATCGACAGGACGACGGCGCACGCGGCGGCGAATCCGGCGATGACAGCGGTGTGGCGAGCCATGCAAGCTGCAACGCGCGCCCGACGGACTCTATTGCAGTTACGATCGAGCCATGAGCCAGGACGATCCGATCGGGACGGGACCCACGCTCACCCCGGGGCAGGTGGTCGCTGCGACGCCGACACGGGCGGAGACCGAGCCGCCGGCCGAGAACAAAAGCGTCCGGTTGCCGGACCGTTACGTGCTCGGATCGAAGCTCGGTGCCGGCGGCATGGGCGAGGTGCTGCTCGCGACCGACCGCCAGATCGGGCGCGAGGTCGCGATCAAGCGCATGCGCGTCGCGGCCACGCCCGACTCCGTCGCGCGATTCATGCGCGAGGCGAAGATCCAGGGCCGGCTCGAGCATCCCGCGATCGCGCCGGTGCACGAGCTGTCGACCGACGAGGACGGCCAGCCGTTCTTCGTGATGAAGCGGCTCGCGGGTGTCACGCTCACGGCAGCCGGCAAACGGTTCACGCGTCAGAAGCTGCTGCGCGCGTTCGCCGACGTGTGCCTCGCCGTCGAGCTCGCGCACAGCCGCGGCATCGTCCATCGCGATCTCAAGCCCGACAACATCATGCTCGGCGACTACGGCGAGGTCTACGTGCTCGACTGGGGCATCGCGCGCGTGCTGGGCGAACCCGACGACGAGCCAGGCGTGGTGCCGACCGCGCGCCCCAGCGATCCCGATCTGGTCTCGGACTCGACCGCGATCGGCTCGGTCATCGGCACGCCCGGCTACATCGCGCCCGAGGTGATGGACGGGGCGCCGGCCGATCGCCTCGCCGACGTGTACGCGCTCGGCCGCATCTTGCGCGTGATCGTCGGCGACGATGCCGACGCGCCGCCCGAGCTCGCGGCGATCGCGGAGTCGGCTTCCGGACCGCACGACAACCGGCCGACCGCGCGCGAGCTGGCCGAGCGCGTCGAGCGCTACCTCGATGGCGATCGCGATCTCGCGCTGCGCAAGAGCCTGGCGGCGTCGCACGTCGCGGCCGCCCATGCCGCGCTCGCAGCCGGCGACGGCATCGACCAGCGCGCGACCGCGATGCGCGAGGCCGGCCGCGCGATCGCGCTCGATCCGACCCACGGCGAGGCCGCCGCGCTCGTCGGCCGGCTCGTGCTCGAGCCGCCGCGCGTCGTACCGCGCGAGGTCGAGGACCGCCTCGAAGCGAACCACGAGCGGACCGCGCGCGAGAAGTCTCGCGCGCTCGCCCTGATCATGATTACCTTCTTTGCGTTCGTCCCTTTGATCATGTGGGTCGGCGTGCGCAGCTGGTGGATGCTCGCGCTGTTCGTCGGCTCGGTCGCGATCGACGCCGCGAACGCGTTCCGCATCGCGTACCAGAAGAAGCGTCTCGGTGTCGGCGAGCTGTACCTCGCGACGGTGATCAACGCCGTGATGATCGGTGTCATGGCACGCGAGTTTTCGCCGGTGCTGATCGCGCCCGCGATCGCGAGCGTCAGCGTGATCTCGTTCCTGATCGATCCCCGCATCAAGCGCGGTGCGAACGCGGTGATCCTGCTGTTCGGCATCATGGTGCCCTGGATCGCGGAGGTGATGGGCTGGTGGTCGCGCACGATGTCGGTCGAGCACGGTGCGCTCGTGCTCGAGTCTCCTCTCATGTCGCTCCACTTGCCGCAGTCGGAGATCGTGCTCGCCACCTACGCGGTCGCGCTCGTCGCGCTGTCCGGATATCTGTCCAATCGGCTCGCGAGCGCCCACGAGCAGGCGCTGCGCACGATGGAGGTGCAGGCGTGGCACCTGCGCCAGCTCGTACCTAGGTAGCGGCCGGCAGCGCCCGGCGCTCGACGCGCGGCGCGCGCACTTGCAACACCCAGCCGCCGCCGGTCAGCGCGAACAGACCGAGCTGATCCGGCGTGGTCTGCAGCCGCTCGGCGACCGCGACGTCCTCGCATACCATCTGCGTCATCGCGACGACGCCGGGCGGGCACGCGCCGGCGAGCGCGAGCACGAGCTCGACGTTCTGGCCGAAGTAATCGAGCCGGCCGCCCTGGGTGAGCGCCATCATCGGCCCGCGGTGCACCGCGATGCGGCACGCGAGGCCGGCGGTGACCGGGTGGGCGTCGATGGTGCGCTGGATCGCGAGCGCGGCCTCGACCGCGGGGCGCGGCCGCTCGAACGCCGCGACCGCCCAGCCGCCGAACGTCTTGAGCAGCGAGCCGCCGTATTCCTTTGCGAGCGCGCCGACCGCGTCGTAGAACTGCGCCGCGACCGGAAATGCCCGCGCGTCGCCGAGCTCGGCGAACAGCTGCGCCGCACCGTCGAGCTGAGCGACGACGATCGTCGCCTGCGTGACCGCCATCAGCCGACCCGGCGCGAGCGCCTGATCCGGAAACAGCTCGCGAAACGAGGCGCACGCCATCACGCGCGCCGCGGTCAACGCGAACGCGCGATCGCCCGCGCGCTCGATGCGGACGACGACCTCGCGCTCGCTCGGGTTGACCATCACCAGGAGCTGACTGCCAGCCGTCATGACAGCTACCGGGGCTGCTTCGCCGAGCACGAGCTCGGCGCGCCGCACGCCGCCCGACGCCGTCACCCGCAGCTCGTGCTGACGCGGGATCTGCGCGCTTCGCACGATGTAGTACCCGGTCGCGAGCTCCAGCGGCAGCGCGAACCGCTCGTTCGGCTGCATGCGGACCTGCGCCGCGACGTGCGGGAAGTGCGCGGGCCCGCCGATGCAGAACGTCCGCGTCTCGACCTCGCGCACCTCGGGCGACGCGCGAAACACGAGCTCGATCGCGCGCGAGAAGTCGATGTCGTAACCGATGTTGCACGCCTTGCACGTGCCGTGCTCCTCGATCTTCGCGAGCGAATCGACGACCGACGACGGGATCCGGCACGACGGGCAGATCACGTCCCACACCATCGACAGCATGCCGAGCCGCGTCGCGTACAGGCACGCGTCGATCATCGCGTCCTCGGGGAGCTGGAACTTGTTCGCGAGCTCGAGCGGGCGGATGCGCGCGACGTCCTGATCGCTCGCGTGCAGGAGGTACGTCGTCACCGCTTCCGCCGCGCGCTCGTCGATGCCCGGGGTGGCGTGCAGCCGCTCGCCGGCCTCCGCGATCTTCGCGCGCGCGGCCGGCGGCAGCTCGACCTCGGGATCGATCGGATCGATCTCGGGCCGCGCGCCGCCCGCGAGCACGCGATCGAGCCGCCGGTACACGCGATCGAGCCGGCGCTTGTACTTCACGCCGATCTCCCACCTCGACAGCACGCGCGCGAGCATCCCGCGCGGCTCGAGCCGCACGATGTTGCGCAGCTTCGTGCCACCGCCGGCAGCGCGCTCGAGCACGACCTCGGCGACGTACCAGCGCAGCACGCCCTTCTCGAACACGCGCAGCACGGTGTGCCGGCTGCCTTCGATCCATTCGTACGGGTGCTCGCGCCACCTGAGCTGCAGGCCCGCGACGCGCTGCATGCCGGTCGTGGTCGCGTTGCCGGGGATGCGCGGCATGCTGCTCGCGGGGCCGACGTTCTCGACCTCGAAGCGCACCGGCGCGAGCCCGGCCGCGCGGTTCATCTTCTCGGTGTTCGACACGAACGGCCACAGCGCCTCGGGCGGCGACGCGAGGTCCCACTCGAACGTGTAGACCTGGACGAGGCTCTCGCGCACGATCGGCGGCGCCGGATGTGCGCTGATCAGCGCGGCCGCGCCATCGCACAGCCGCTCGATCGCGGCCAGCACCTCGGTGGCGTCTTGCGGGCGCTGCTTTGGATCCTTCGTCAGGCACTTCGCGACCAGCTCGGCGACCGCCGGCGTGGTGTCCGGAACCATCGCCTCGAGCCGCGGTGGGGTCTCGCGCAGGTGCGCGAGGATCACCGCCATCGCGTTGTCGTCCTGGGCCTGGAACGGCGGCCGGCCCGCGATCAGCGCGAACAAGCAGCAGCCGAGCGCGTAGACGTCGGTCGCGGCCGTGACCTGCGCGCCCTGGCATTGCTCGGGCGCCATGAACTCGGGCGTGCCGAGCACCGCGCCTTCGCGCGTCGCGCCGGGCTCGCCCGGATTCTTCTCGACGAGCCGCGCGATCCCGAAGTCGCCGAGCTTGACGAGCTGGCCGACCGGCGCGAGCTCGAGCTCGATGCCGGCCCGCACGAACATCAAGTTGTCGGGCTTGATGTCGCGATGGACGATGCCGAGCCGGTGCGGCTCGGCGAGCGCGCGGCACGTATCGGCGACGATGCCGAGCGCGAGCCGCTCGGGCAGCTTGCCCTGTCGTTTCAGCGCCGCCGCGACGCTGCCGCCGGCGACGAGCTCGAGCACGAGGTAGAGGTAGCCCTTGTCCTCGTTGAGATCGACGTAGTTCGCGATGTACGGGCTGCCGACCTTCGCGAGCACGCGGCCTTCCTTGCGGAAGCGACGCACCAGCTCGTTGTCAGCGGCGACCTCCGGGCGAAGCAGCTTGATCGCGACCTCGGCGCCGCCGGTCGTGTCGCGCGCTTGCCACACCTCGCCCATCGCGCCGGCGCCGAGCTGCTTGACGAGCTCGTAGCGGCCGAGCCGCATGCCGAGCGCGGGCCGTGCGGAGACCGCCGTCGCTTCCATCTCGCGCAACGTCGCGCGCGCGACGATCGTGCCCGCGCCCAGCAACCGGCGAACCAGCTCGTGCGCGGCCGGGCGCGCGTCGGGATCGGGATCGGTCGCCGCCGCGACGATCGCGCGCACGCCTTCGGTCGGCTCGCGGCCGTGCGCGGTCGCGAAGATCTCGAGCATGCGCCCGATCGCGAACACGTCATCGGCCGTGCCCGCGGGCTCGGGCGGCTGGCAGCGCGCGACCCACTCGTGATGCTCGGCGCGCGTCGCGAGCCCGGTCAGCTCGATGCGCGGGCGATCGTTGCCGCCGACGTGCACCGTCCACGGATGCAAGCGGCCGTGCACGATGCCGACGTGATGCGCGGCCGCGATCGCGCGCGCGAGCTCGCCGAGGATGCGCATCACGCGCGGCAGGTCGGCGGTGTCCTGGTCGACGAGCTCGGCGAGCGGCGGCGAGCTATCGCCTTCGAGCACGACCAGCGGCGGCGCGACGTCGATGGCGAGCACACCGCGCACGGCCGGGTGCTCGACCGCGGCGATCGCCCGCAGCCGTTGCTCGAGCGCGGCCCAGCGCGGCGTGCCAGGCGAAAAGCTCGGGTGGATCAGCTCGACCAGCTGCTCGCCCTTGCGCCCGAGCACCGCGGCGCCGTCGCTGCCAGCGCCGAGCTGCGCGATCGGAACGATCTCGCCTCCACCTGGTTGCGGGGCGAACAGCGCCGGCATGGTCTGGTCGACCGACCCCACGCGACTAGGCTATCAGCTCTCTGCTATCGCCGCGCGCTTCGCGACGGTGCGACGGTCAGCTCGATGTCCACGGCGGCGTTCGCGTCGTCGGTCTTGACGTTCGCGGTCACGCCACCGCGCCGCAGGCGGTCGGCGAGCGCGATCCGCGCCGCCGCGATGCGATCGGCCTGCGCGACATCGCCGGCGGCGAGCGTGATCGGCCCTACCTCGATCGCCGACGCACCGTGCACGGCGACCGATCGCACGCGATACAGC
The DNA here is from genome assembly GCA_035500135.1 of Kofleriaceae bacterium. GTDB lineage: Bacteria > Myxococcota_A > Polyangia > Haliangiales > Haliangiaceae > JABFXX01. The sequence goes on along the minus strand of DATJXL010000125.1, from coordinate 27,887 downwards.
GGCCCCTGCGCGATCGCGAAGGTCACGAACGCAGCGCCTGCCGCATCGAGCGTCACCGCAGGCGCGGCGACCTGCGCGGCGAGGTAGCCGCGTGCGACGAGCGCGCCGTGCAGCGCGTCGCGGTCGCGATCGAGCGCCTGGGCATCGAGCCGATCGCCCGGCCGACTCGCGAGCAAGTCGCGAAGCTCGGCCGTCGCGATGCCGCGCACGTCGAACGCGATGCTCGCGATCACGCTCGGCCCTCTCGTGGCGGGCGCTGCTGCGGGCGGTGCCGCATCCGCCTCGCCCGCACACAGGTGCACGACGCCCCAGCCACCGGCGGCGAGCATCGCGAGCGCGAGGACGAGTGAACGCACGCCGCCCCTAAGTGCAAGCCGAGGACCACGCCCAGATTCCCGCAACTCGTCGACAATCCGGCCGCTTGTGACAACCGATCGTTGCCGGGAATTCACAGTGTACGCGTGTCGAGTCAGCGTGTTACGGCTCGCATCCATGCAGCGAATCAGCCTCCTCGCGCTCGTGCTCGCCGCAGCCTGCGGCTCGTCGGGCAGCAAGCCCGCAGATGCTACGACCGACTCGCCCAAACCGATCGATGCGCCGCCGGATGTGGCGGTCGACGCCTCGGCGATGGCGGCCGGCGGTCACTACCACTACGTGATCGACCGCGAGCTGATCCCGACCACCAACCAGCAGGCCCGCGACTACGGCCTCGACCTCAACAACGACGGCATGGTCGACAACCAGCTCGGCATGGTGATCGCCACGTTCGCCGGGATGGGCCTCCCGATCCAGTCCACCGCCGATACGGCCGTCAACAACGGCACGATCTTGATGCTCGCCGATGTCCAGGCGACCGCGCTGACCGATGCGACCGATGCCGGCTTCACGGTGTACGTCGGCGAGAACCCGCAGCCGCCACCGTGCAACGGTCCCGGCGACACGACCTGCCGGCATCACCTGCAGGGCACGGGCACGTTCGACGTCGCGGCGATGCCGCAGGACACGCCGCTCGTCGGCGCATTCGCCTCCGGTACGTACACCGGCGGCCCGGGCCACATCCCGCTCGAGGTCATCGTGATCGGTGGCTCGCCGTTGACGATCGATCTGATCGGCGCGCGCGCTCAGGTGACGGCGAACGTCAGCGCGATCCCGCAGGGGATCATCGGCGGCGGCATCCCCCAGAGCGAGATCACGACCAAGGTCTATCCGGGCATCGTGTCGGCCGGCAACACGCAGATCGCGGCCGACTGCAACGACCCGACGAACCCGCCCACGTGCGGCTGCACGAGCGGCTCGACGGGCGCGACGCTGCTCGGTCTGTTCGACGGCGACTATTCGGGCGACGCTCGCGACTGCATGCTCGAGCTGCAGGAAGTCTCGATGAACAGCCTGATCCAGGTGCTGTTCACGCCCGACGTCATGCTCGAAGGCCAGATGGCGCTCTCGCTCGGCATCGGCTTCACGGCCGTGCCGGGCGGGTTCACGTCGCCCTAATTGGGCGCGATCACGATCGGCGCCGGCGTCGCGGCCGGGCTGAGCGTGCCGGCGGTGGAGATCGTGCTCGAGCGAACGCAGATCGCGCCGGCCGCACCACCGCCGCCGCCTGCGTTCGTGCCGTTGCCGCCGCCGGTGGCGGCGACGCCGAGCGCGCCGCCGTTGCCACCATTGCCCGGCCCTGGCGAGGCAACGCCGGCACCGCCCATCGCGGCGGCCGAGCTCGCGGCGCCTGATTTGCCATCGCCGCCGACGTTGCTCGAATTGCCGCCACCGCCGCCGCCGCCGCCGTTCGCCGCGATGATCGCGGTCGTCGCCAACGTGATGACGGGCGCCTCCAGCATCACGCCGCCGCCTGCACCGCCGCCCGCGCCGGCGCTCGAGTTCATGCCGTTGGCGCCGGCCTGACCGCCGCGGCCACCCGCACCGCCGGACGTGATCACGCCGGAGACGTCGATCTGCGTCTGCGACGTCAGCTGCAGCGCGCCACCGCCACCACCACCCTCGGGAAAGATCGGGGACGACCCCGGACCGCCCGCACCACCGCCGCCGCCGCCGACGAGCGGCACGAGCTCGGCCGGAATGCAGCCCGGGCCGCCCGTACCGCCCACCGTCGAGCCAGCCACGCCGCCCCCGCCACCGACCGCGGTGCCGCCTGCGCCGCCACCGCCGGAATCGTCATCTCCGCTCGTCGCCGACGCGCCGTTGTTGCCCGCGCAGCCGCCGGCGCCCGCGCTCGCGGTCGCGCCGGAGCCGCCGCCGGGACCAGCGCAGGTGATATCCGAGTGTCCCGAACAGCCGCCGGACAGATCGATCGTGCCGTCGATCGCGATCCCCGCGCCGGCATAGAACACCGCCGACCGCCCGCCCGTGAACGTGACGACGGCCCCCGACGTCACGTCGAGGTCCTCGAACACGAACACGCCGAGCTCGGCCGACCCCGAGGAGATCTGGTAGTAGCCGACACCGGCCATCACACCGGTGCCCGGCATGCGCGTGAGCCCGCCGGTGATCGCGCCGCTGTCGGTATCGAACTGGGTCGCGCTCGCGAGCGTGATCGGCTCGCTCACCTGGCCGGCGAGGGTCCAGTCGACGCCGTTGGACGGCACGACGTGCATCCCGGTGGGCAGCGTGTCCGCGAGCAGCGCGCTGTCGGCCGCGGCATCGGATCCCGAGCCGCCCGGTTGGTTGCACACGCCCTGGATGCACATCAAACCGGTCGGGCACGCTTCGTTCGTGCCGCACGGAATGCCGGCATGGATCGTCGGATCGTAGCAACCCGCGACGATGACCAGGGCGAGCCGTTCCCGCACGCTCCCATGGTCCCACGAACGGTCACAGTTCGTCGAGACCGGCCTTTTTATGTGTATGGGCCCCGGTGCGATCCGCGATCATGACCGGAACGCCGTCGGAGGCCGGCATGCGCGGCTCCATCGTCCCTGGCTCGGTGCGAAGCCGGATGGCGGGCACGCGCCCGCTGCGCTCGGCGATCGTTTCGATCGCGGCCTGGATCGCGTCCGAGTCGAGCCACATGGCGTGTAGCAATTAGCAACGACCGTTCCGAGCATGCATGTCATTGAAGCCGCGAAGCGCGCGACCGAAGTCCAGTTACTTGGAAGTGGCTGGTCGAGTTGCCGTGGCTTATTGGATCGTCACGGTGATCGTATTGCCGAAGCGATCCGTCACCTTCGCCATCACTGCGCTCGGGTCGTCGGTCACGGTGACGTTGCCGTTGTCGTCGCTGGTCGGCGTCGAGGTCGACAGCGTGGTGCCGCCGGTGCCGAGCAACGTGACCGTGATCGCCTGATCGCGCACCGGCACCGGCTGGTTCGAGTTGAGGTTCATGTCGAGCAGCCGCCAGCCTTTCGGCGCGAACCATGTCGGCGCGACCGCGATGGTTCCGCTCCCGCGCGTCGCGGTCGCGCCGAGGCCACCTGGCACCACCTGGAACGGGTTCGAGTCGAGCGACCAGTTGTTGCCGTCGACGTGGAAGCGGTAGTTGCCGAGCGGCACGCCGCCGCGATCGTCGAGCGAATCGAGGTTCGGCTCGCCGAGCCACGGCACCGCCTGCCACTCGGCGACCCACACGTGGGTCTGCGGGCCGCTGCCGCGCTGCAGCGGCTCGGGCGTGTACGCGACGAGCACCTCGGCGTCGTCGACGATGCGCCCGCTGTTCCGCACCGCCGGCACGTACGTGCCGCTGCCCGCGGGCGATTCCACCATCAGCGTGACGTGCGGCGTCTTCGTGACCGGGTCGTCGCCGATCCAGGTGAACGTCGCGATGCCCGACACGCGCGGGATCGTCACGGGCGGCTGCGCCTGCGTCGGCGTGCCGGTGCGCGCCCACGTGTCGGGCGGCACCGTCGCGGGGATCGTGCCCGCCATCGGCGCGGGATCGTCGACCGCGAGGTTGTCGGTCGCGGTCTCGACTGCGACGCGGGTCGCGCTCGCGGTCGAGCCGTCCTGCCGGGTCGCCATCTGCGCCTGCGGCATCAGCGCGAGCGTCTGGTTCGCGATGTACTCGGCCTCGAGCGGGCCCCAGAACGTGACGCTGGGCTCGTAGCCGCCCATCATCCAGTCCTCGGGCTCGAGCATGTAGCCGACGTGGCCCTGCGAGTAGCCGACCAGGATCGTGTGCGCGTCGTCGTTCGGCGAGTGCGCGCGCATGTAGTTCGCGAGGATCACGGTGAGCTCGCCCGGCATCGTGCCGATGATGTAGTCGCCGAGGCGGAGCGCGGAGATCGTCGTGCGTGTCGTCTCGCATACCGGGTGCGTGTCGTCGACGCCGAAGTCGACGTGAAACAGCGGGCCGAGGATCGAGCCTGCGACGTCGAGGCGGAGGCACGAGCCGTACGGGAGGAGGCCTTCGGTGCCGGGAATCTCGGCGGCCGGGAACATCGGCTCCTGGCTCTCGCACAGGCCGGCGCCGACCGGCGCGTCGAACTCGTCGATCGGCGACACCAGCGTCGCGCCGTCGGCCTCGTAGATCACGCCGTCGGGCGTCTTGTCGAGATCGAACGGCGCGTACACGAGCGTGCCGCCGCGCAGCGAGAACGTCTGCGGGAACGGCCCGGTCTCGATCGACTGCGTGAGCATCGAGATCGGCAGCGTGTCGATCATGTTCTGACCGGCGGCCGCGTAGTCGGCCATCATCGTCGTGACCGCGCCGCGGCCGTGGCCCTCCTCGGTCGTCCACGGCAGGCACGGATCGCTGGTCTTGCCCGGCAGATAGGTGCAATCGAGACCGCCGTGGCCGGTCGGCGAGTTGTCGCCGCCGGCGCTCTGCAGGTGCATCACGATCATCGGGCTTGCGAACTGCTCTTCCATCACGCGCTCGAGCGCACCCGGCGCGTCGGTCGATGCGAGCGGGTTGTCCTCGCTGTTGAGCGTGCCGTGCTCGCCGAAGATCGGGATCGCCGCGATCGGCGTGCCGTCCTCGCCGTCGAGCCGGATCATGAAGAAGTGGTTGTCGTTGGTCATGCCGCCCGGCAGCATGTCGTTCTCGCTCCGGCGATCGTGGTGGATGTAGCCCGTCGGATCGAAGTTGCCGTCGTAGAAGAAGCCGATCTTCGCCGGCTTCATCGCGGCGAGCGCCTGCTTCGCGGTCGCCTCGAACGCGTCGAGCATGCGGTTGTAGACGGTCTGGCGAAACACGCCGGCGCCGAGCTTGAGCGGGCCGTGGCCGGTGTACTGCGCCCACGCCGAGTGGCTGTGCGACGACGCGAGCACGACCTTGCCCGCGAACGCCGGGCCGAGCCGCTGCTCGAGGTCGAACAGCATGCCTTCGTAGACGAAGATCATGTCGCTCTTGACGATGACGACGGTCTCGCCGCCCGCCGACAGCGCGACCGCCTTCACGCGCGGCGCGGCCTCGATGCCGATCGACGGGTTGAACGTGCCCGAGATGTCGATCTTGCGGGTGTCGACGACGCCGGCCGAGCCGAGGAAGCCCGCGCGCGCGGTGTAGCCGCCGAGCGCCGTGCCGACCGGGACGTCGACGACGTTCTCGGCGGCGCCGGCCTGGAGCTGACCGGGCGTCACGGTGCTGCCGGCGTTCGCTGTCGGCGAGATCGGCGTGTACGTGCACTGGTCGGTGGTGACCCCGGCGTCGGGCGTTGCGTGGCCGCCGTTGCCGCATGCGGCGGCGAGCGCGATGGTTACAGCGAGGTGACCCCTCATCGGGGCGGACATATCACGGGCGCTCGCGCCGGCGGCGAGGAATTACGACCCGCCGTCGAGGTCGTCCTTCGTGATGCCGCGCCGGATGCACATCTGCACGAACAGGTTCTGCGTATCCGGCGACATCTTCCGGTAGTACTGCCTGGCCTTGCCCTTGTTGCCCGTGTTGCACGCGGCCATGAATGCGTACTGGATCACACGCACGTCGGGTTTGCACTTGAGCGCGGCTTCGAACTCCCTGAGTGCGACGGCATGCTCTCCTTCGGCTTCGTGCTCGAGACCCTTCTGCTTGAGCGCTTCGGCATCGCAGGCGGGCGCGGCGGTCTTCTTGAGCTTCGCGCAGCACGCACCCGCATAGTTATTCAGCACGCAGCTGACCTCGTCACACGAATCCGAAGACGCCGGCGCACTGAACACGAACGGATACTGGAACGCGCCGCCCTTCTTGGTCTGCGCGAACGTCGTCTGCTGCATCACGTTCGCGACGCACGTGCCGAGCATAGCGTCGGGCGTGGCCGTCACGTCGACGCTCGTCACCTGGCCGTCGCCGCCGACCTTGACGTGGACCTTGACCACGCCGCTCGCCGGATGATCGACGCCGCAGCGATCGACATCTGGCTTCGCGAGCTGCATCGCCGCGGTGATCTCGTCGCGGTCGAGCTCGGTCGGCATCTCGCCGCACACCGGGCACGGCTGGCCGTCGCACGACCTGTCGAACGGATTGTACTTGCCGACCGGCTGGCACTTCGCCGGGGAACGCGTGGGCAACGAGAAATGCGTCGGCGCCGGCGGTTCGACCATGGTCGCGCCCGGCCGGGTCGCCTTTTCCGACTCGCGCCGCTCGGCGTCGGCGAGCTTCTTCTCGACATCCGCGAGCTCCGCTTCGATCTGACGCACGCGCGCCTCGTTCGCGCCGACCAGCGGCTCCGCCGGCGGCTCGTTACGCTTGAGCTCCACCGTCGCGCCGGGCTGGACGGTCACCGTCTGGCCGCCCGACGACACCTGGACGCGGCCCTCGTACACGACGACGGTGGCAAACGCCACCGCCGCGGCCGTGAGCGCACTCGCTCCGATCAACCGTGCATCCGCGAAATTCATGTGGACCTCCACGCGCAGGCTCGCGCCTGTCGCATCGATCGATGCCTCCGCGGCATCGATTCGTACCTTGTCCGTGTCGCCGACGTGCCAGCTCGCGGCGCCACTCGGCTGCACGATCACGAGCTCGTCGCCTTCGCGCCGCCACGCCACGATCGCGCCGGCGTCGAGCTCGGCCGAGGCCGCGCCGAGCTCGAGCGTGCGGGCGCGCTCGGCAGCGACCGCGCCGAAGTCGGGCGCACCGTGCGCGCCGCCGCGCGTGATCACGACGCCGACGATCGCCGCCGCGGCGACCGCCGCGAGCGCCGCGCCGAGCCACCACCGGCGCGACGCGCGCGTCACCGGCTCGACCGCGGACGCCGTCGCCGGCGCGCGCATGCGCGCGATCACCGCGTCGGCGAGGTCGGGCGGCGGCGCCGGAATCTCCCACGCGGTCAGATCGAGCTCGTTCAGCTCGTCGTTTCGTTCAGTCATCGCGCCCTCCAACCAGCGGCAACAGATGCTCGCGCAGCGCGGATCGCGCGCGTGACAGCCGCGACTTCACGGTGCCGACATCGAGCTCGAGCACGTCGGCGATCTCGGCGTAATCGAGGTCGTGGTACTCGCGCAGCACGAGCACCGCGCGCTGCGCGTCGGGCAGCGCCGCGATGGCGGCCGCGATCGCCGCGCCGAGCCGGCGGCGCTCGGCCGACGCATCGGTGCGCTCGACCGCGAGCGGCTCGTGCTCGAGCGGTGCGGGCTCGACGCGGCGCAGCTCGTTCCACGCCAGCCGCGCCGCGATCGTCAGGATCCACGTCGACAGCTTGGCCGGCCCGCTCGGATCGAAGCGCGGCAGCGCACCGAGCACGCGCACGAACGTCTCCTGCGTCAGGTCCTCGGCGCGATGCCTCGCGCGCCCGGCGAGCATGCGGAAGATCAGCGCGTGGACCGGCACCTGGAAGCGCTCGATCAGCTGCCGCCACGCGCGCTCGTCGCCGCGCTGCGCGCGCTTGAGCGCGAGCTCGTCGAACGGCTCGTCGGCGCGGGCGGCGGCTGCGGCAGGCACGTCAGACGGGTATCACCCGCGAGGCGCCGAAAGGTTCCCGAGCAGCGCGTCGCGCACCGCGTCATAGGATTCCGGCAGCTCGATCGGCACGTTGCGATGCTTCGGCGCCGGCACCTCGGCGAGGCGCCCCTCGTGGTAGCCGACCTTGAAGTCGGCGAACTTGAGCCCGCTCGCGGTCGAGATCACGACCACGCGGTGATCGCGCGTGATCTCGCCGCGCCCGGCGAGCTTCGCGAGCGCGGCGAGCGCGACGCCGGTGTGCGGGCACGTGAACAGGCCGCCGCGGTCGGCGCGCGCCGACGCATCGGCGAGCTCGGCCTCGTTCGCGATCTCGACCACGCCGTCGCACGCGCGCAGCGCGCGCACCGCCTTCGCGAAGCTGACCGGGTTGCCGATCTGGATCGCGCTCGCGAGCGTCGGCTTCGCGCGCACCGGCTCGAGCTCGGCCCAACCGGCGCGATAGCTCGCGTACAGCGGCGCGGCGTGCGCGGCCTGCGCGACGCAGATCCGCGGGCGGCGATCGACGAGCCCGAGCGCGAGCATCATCTCGAACCCGGCGCCGAGCGCCGACACGTTGCCGAGGTTGCCGCCCGGAATCACGATCCAGTCCGGCACTTGCCAGCCGAGCTGCTGCGCGATCTCGATCGCGACCGTCTTCTGGCCCTCGAGCCGGAGCGAGTTCATCGAGTTCGCGAGATACACGCCCTCGCGCTCGGCGAGCTCCTGCACGAGCCGCATGCAGCCGTCGAAGTCGGTGTCGATCGCCAGCACGAGCGAGCCCATCGCGAGCGGCTGCACGAGCTGCGCGGTCGAGATCTTGCCGCGCGGCAGGATCACGACGCTGCGAATCCCGGCCGCCGCGGCGTACGCGGCGAGCGCCGCCGACGTGTCGCCGGTCGACGCGCACGCGATCGCGCGGATCTGCTGCCCGCTCGCGATCATCTGCGCGACCGTCGACACCAGCACGGTCATGCCGAGGTCCTTGAACGAGCCCGAGTGCGACGTGCCGCACTGCTTGACGCGCACGTCGCCGAGGCCGAGCTCGCGCGCGAGCCGCGGCACGCGCATGAGATGGGTGCCGCCCTCCGCCATCGACACGACGTGCTGCACGCGCACGTTCGGCGCGACCCACTCGTGCTTGCCCCAGACGCCCGAGTTGTACGGCTCCTCGATCGCGTGCCAGCGCTCGCCGAACAGCCGCTTCCATTGCTCGGCGGAGCGAACGCGCAGCGCCTCGAGATCGTGCGCGATCTCGAGCAGGTTGCCGCAGCGCGGGCAGCGATAGATCACGCGATCGAGCGGGTACTCGCCGGCGCAGCCGGCGATGCAGCGAAAGTGCGCCGAAAATCCCATCTAGGTTTTTGGCTTCGCGCGGATGATGACCTGGTTGTCCTTCACGACGACCGAGAAGTCGACGCCCTTGGCCTTGTACTGCTCCATGATCTTCGGCGCCTGGGCGTTGATCGTCTTGAGCAGCTTGTGGCGGCCGTCCGGGCCGACGGTCTCGCCGACCGCCTGCTTGGCCTGCACGTACTTCGCGTACAGCGCGTTGACGTCGGCGTCGCTCATGCCGGGCGGCGGGCGCGGAGCCGGTGCCGCCGGCGCTGGCTTCACCGGCGCCGGAGCCGGAATCGCGGGCTTCGCGGCCGCGGGCTGCGGGATCGGACCGGTCGCCGGTTTCGGGATCGGCGGGATCACCTTCGGCACCGTGACCGGGACCGGGATCTTCGGCAGGTAGCCGGTGGTACCCGGTGTCGCGGCTTGCTCGACGGACACCGGCCCGCGCGCCGCGGCCGCGCCGGGAACGATCGGATTGGGACGCGTGACCTGTGACGGGGCGATCGGTTTCGCGGGCGCTGGAGCAGGCGCCGGCTTCGCCGCGGCGGCCGGTGCCGGCGCCGGCGCGGGCTCGACCGGCTTCTGCTTCGTCGCTTCTTCATCCTCGAACGCGCCCTCGAAGAACGAATCGAGGTCGACGTCGGCGTCGGCCTCGTCCAAGACGTACGCACCGGTGCGCGTCTTGAGCTCGCGGCGCAGCGCGGTCGGCTCCTTGATCACCGCGGCGAGCTCGTCGGGCGGTGGCGGCACGCTCGGTGCCGCCACCGGCGCGAGCGTGAGCAACTCGTCGTCGGGAACCTGCCCGTCGCCCTCGAGCTTGCGCCGCCGCGCGATCGCCAGCGCTTGCTCGCGATCGCGCAGCACTTGCTCCCGCATGCGCTTGGGCATCGCGGCGAGGATCTCCTCGGGAATGTCGGCGCCGCTGCGCGCGGCCTCGCGCCCGATCTTCGACAGATTGCGGATGTACGTGCCGTTCTCGATCTGGCGCAGCGTGCGCTTCCAGTACGAGTTGTAGGCGCCGAACTTTTGCTGCAGCGTCGCGAGCCGGTAGCGCAGGCCCGTGTTGCGGACCTGCAGCTGGGTGAGGTCGCGCAGCTTGCGCTCGATGTCGGTGTGCAAGAACGCCGGCGGCTGCTTCTGGATGCCCAGAAAGTACTGCTCGTACAACGTCTTCACGCGCTCGAGGTTCTTGTCGATCGTGTCGAGCGTCTCCTCGACGTTCTCGAGCGTGACCGACGCCTCTTGCGCAGACTTCAGTGCCACCTGGGAACAGGATAGCAGAGCTGGTATAGCGGGCGGCGCGGGATGTCGGTCCTGTACTTCCTCTTGCTCGTCGGAGTGCTCGTGGTGATCCACGAGCTCGGCCACTTCGCGGCCGCGAAGATCTTGCACGTGAAGGTGCTGCGGTTCTCGCTCGGCTACGGGCGGCCGCTCGTGCGCGTGAAGCTGCGCGAGACCGAGTACCAGATCGCGGTGTTCCCGCTCGGCGGTTACGTCCGCATCCTGGGCGTCGAGCCCGCGCCGACCGACGCCGCCGAGAAGGGGCGCAGCTTCGCGAGCCGGCCGCTGTGGCAGCGGCTCGTGATCGTGTTCGCGGGCCCGACCGCGAATCTGTTGCTGCCGATCCTCGTCTACTTCGCGTTCTTCGCCGGCCACTCGACGCTCCCGGCCGCGGTGATCGGCGACGTGCTCGAGGACAGCGCGGCCGCGCGTGCCGGGCTCGAGCCGGGCGATCGCGTGCTCGAGATCGACGGCCGCGCCGTGCGCTACTGGGAAGACATCGAGGAGAACGTGCAGCGCTCGCCCGGCAAGGAGCTGCATCTGCGCGTGTCGCGCGGCGGCAAGGTCTTCGAGCGCTACGTCACGCCGATCGAAGCGGCCGTGTGGTCGAAGGATCGCGACGGCAAGGTCGCGGTGCAGGGGCTGGTCGGCGTGAAGTACGCGCCGTTCGTGCCCCTCGTCGGCGTGATCGACGCGCAATCGCCGGCGGCGCGCGCCGGGCTGCGCACGCACGATCTCGTGATCAGCATCGACGGCCACGAGGTCGACAACTGGACCGACCTGTCGCATCACCTGGGCAAGCTCGCGAAGCGCGCGAGCATCGTGTACTTCCGCGGCAACGAGCTGCCCGGCGTGCCGCAGATCGAGCTGCTCGAGCCGCGCTTCGCCGATCTCGTGCCCGACTCGCAGGTCGACGCCAAGCTCGACCGCACGAGCTACACCGGCCTCGAGCACGCCGAGATGTTCGTCGCGCGCGTCGATCCGGGCTCGCCCGCCGACGGCGCCGGCCTCAAGCCGGGAGATCTCGTCGTCGCGCTCGACGGCAAGCCGGTCGTGCACTGGCTCGATCTCGACCAGCGCCTGCAGGCGCAGCCGCAGAAGACGTTCGATCTGACGTGGAAGCGCGCCGCGGCCGGCGGCAAGACCGATACGCTGACCGCCCAGCTCACGCAGGTCTGGCGCAAGCAGCTCGACGAGTACGGCCACACCGTGACGCGGCTCGTGTTCGGCGCACACGACGACATCGATCGCGGCACCGGCGCGGTCACGCCCGTGCAGGGCCGATTCGGCTACGCGCTCGGCAAGGCGATCGAGCACACCGGCGCGACGATCGCGACGATGGTCACCGGCTTCTTCCAGATCCTCGGCGGCGACACGCCGTCGGACGCGCTCGGCGGGCCGCTCGAGATGTATCGCGCGGCGTCGGTGTCGGGAAATCAGGGCTGGGACAGCTTCCTGCGCATGATGGCGCTCGTCAGCATCAACCTCGGGCTCATCAACCTGTTGCCGATCCCGATGCTCGACGGCGGCCACCTGCTCGTGTTCGTCGTCGAAGGCGCGCGCCGCAAGAAGCTGACGCCGAAAGTGCGCGAGCGGATCCAGCTCGCCGGCTTGCTCGTGATCGCGCTCATCACGATCCTCGCGCTACGCAACGACGTCGTGCGCTACTTCATGAAATGAGCGTACTCGGTGTGGACACTTCGACGCGTACGACGTCGATCGCGCTCGGCGGCGTGGATAGCCCCGGCTCTGCCGGGGCGCGCAGCGACGCGGAGCGTCGCGGAGTGTGGATCGAGCGCACGTTCGGCGGGGTCGGCCGCGACAGCGAGCTGCTCGTGAAGATCGACGAGCTGTGCCGCGACGCCGGCGTCGCGCCGCGCGAGCTCGAGGCGGTCGCGGTCGGCGCCGGGCCCGGCTCGTTCACGGGCCTGCGCATCGGCATGGCGACCGCGAAAGGCATCGCGTTCGCGGCGGGGCGCCCGCTGTGGGTCGCGTCGTCGCTCGCGGCGCTCGCGTGGCGCGTGCGCGAAGTGGATGCCGACGTCGTCGTCGCCGTGATCGACGCGCGGCGCGGCGAGGTCTACGCCGGCGCGTATGCGCGCGAGACGCTCGAGCCGGTCGCACCGGAGGCCGTGATGCCGCCGGGCGAGCTCGCGGCGTGGGCCGCGCGGATCGCAAACGGGCGACGCACCGCGTTTGCCGGCGATTTCCAGCCGATCGCCGCGACCCCGTCGGCGCTGGGCGTGATCGCGCTCGCGACGCGCCAGGACGTGCTCGTGACGGGCGCGCCCCACTACCTCCGCCCGTCCGAGGCCGAGGTGAAATATCCGGACGGCGTACCGGGCGCGCTGCGCAAGCGCTAGGAAGTGGTACCGTTGATCCGTGAGCACACCCGAGGTCTCGAAGGAAACCTTGCTCGCCGAACTCACCGCCGAACACCGCCGCCTCGACGAACAGCTGCAGCAGCTCGAAAAACGCCGCGCGCTGACTCCGACCGAACAAGCCGAGATCGCGCGGCTGAAGAAGCAGAAGCTGTGGACGAAGGATCGGATCGCCCGCTTGTCCTGACCGCGGAGCAGATCGAGAAGCTGCGCGCGATCGGCCTGCGCCTCGATCGCTCGGGTGTTTTCTGGCACCAAGGCGCCCCGGTCACGCACGCACGCCTGCGCCAGGCCCTGCTGCGCTGGCTCGACGTGCGCGACGACGGCCGCGACATCGTGCGGCTCGATGCCACGCGCTACGCCTACGTCGAAGTCGAGGACGCCCACTTGCGCGCGCGGTCGGCTCGATGGCAAGACGATCGCTGCATCGTGATGTGGGACGACGACCTCGCCGAAGAGCTCGACTACGCGTCGCTGCACCAGGCTCCCGACCACGCGCTCTACGCGCGCGTCCACGGCCGGCTGCGTGGGCGGATCGCCGGGCCGACGTATCACGCGGTCGCCGAGCGCATCGTCGAGGCAGACGGCGGATTCGCGCTCGAAGCCGCCGGCACGCGGTGGCCGATCGGAGGTGCAGCGTGAAGTCGGCACTCGTGATCCTCGCGCTCGCCGGCTGCGTCGATCACGCGTCGAACAGCCCGCGCAACGCCCCGCGCCTGCAGCTGTACGAGACCGTGATCGACGATCGCACGGGCAAGACCAAGCACGTCGAGTACGTGATGCGCCGGTTCGGCGACGACATCGTGTTCGCGGTGCGCGCCGAAGGCAAGAAGCCAGTCGGATTCACCGGCCGCCAGCATCTGAGCGGCAACGACGTCACGTTCGAGCTCGCCGATCCCGACGGGCTCCAGATGATGCTCACGTGCAAGGTCGAGACGATCGCGCTTCACGCGCGCGGCGCGACGTTCGTGCAGCGCATCGACAAGAAGTGCCAGGACCGCCTGTCGTGGAGCGACACCGCGACCGGCGCCGTGCCCGTGCTCGCGTGCGATCAGCGCGACACCGGCGAGACGGCCGGCGAAGGCCCGTTCTGGCACGCCGGCACGATCCGGCTGGCCGCCGGCGCCGGCATCGAGGGCGTCGTCAACCTGTGCAGCGGCGAGGGCGGCGAGGACGAGATCGGCTCGTGGGGCGCCGGGTATCGCGCCATTACCGAATAGCGGCCGCGGTCGGCGCGCGCGGGTATCCTGATCGGGCGTGAGCGAGGAGCCGGATCGCGATTCCGAGGCCACGGCGACCGTCGCCGAACGGGGCGTGGCCGCCCCGCCCCGCCGCGGCCAACCGTCGATCGCGCCGAGCATCGCGGCGACCGGCTCGCACGCTGGCTCGCAAGGTGGCTCGGCGACGCGCGGCGGCTCGACCACGATCGCATCGCCGATCGAGGCCCTCGAACGCGACGAGATGCTGCGCACGCGCTGGTTCTGTCTGATCGCGCTGGTCATGGTGTTCGGCGGCGGCGCGTCGATCCTGATCGTCCCCGGAGACCCGCTCGGCGCGAGGTTGCTTGTCGTCGCGGTCGTGCTCGCCACGTCCGGGATCGCGTTCTTGTATCGACGTACCTTCGATCTCGTCCGATTTCGTAGCCGCGCGACGCTGCTCGGCTACTACTGGATCACGGTCGCGGTGATGTTCGCCGTGCCTTACTTCGGGGCGTTCTCCGCAGTGCCGCTCCTCTACTTCCTCGCGGTCTACTTCCTCGGGCTCGGTTCGAATGCACGCCTCGCGACGGCCGTGTGGCTGACGTGTGCGGTCGGCCAGCTCGTGATCGCCGGGCTCGTGGTCACCGGCACGACGCGCGACACCGGGCTGATCGATGGCAGCTCGCTCGACCTGCGCGTCCAGATCTTGATCCAGCTGCTCGTCCAGATGGTGCTGGCGGGCACGTTCGTGCTCGCGCGCGTGTCGCGGCGCGCCGCGCTCGTCGCCGTCGGCGAGCTCGAGCGCGCGATCCGCGTCGCGACGCAACGCGAGGCGCTGCTGCTCGAAGCGCGCGAGGAGCTCGATCGCGCGCTGCGCGCCGGTCGCGGGCGGTTCAGCGATCAGGTCATCGCCGGCTACGAGCTCAACGACGTGATCGGCCGCGGCGCGATGGGCGAGGTGTACGCGGCGACCGATCCGCGCACCGGCGCGGCGGTCGCGATCAAGCTCCTGTCGTCGGCGTCGCTCGGCAATCCCGATCACATCCAGCGCTTCTTCCGCGAGCTCTCGACCGCGGCGCAGATCCGCTCGCCGCATGTCGTGAACGTGATCGAGGTCGGCGAGCGGCCGGTGCCGTATCTGGTGATGGAGCGGCTCGAGGGCAAGAACCTCGCGGAGGTCCTGCGCGGCCGGCGCACGCTCGGGTTGGAGCGAGTCGTCGAGCTCGTCGCGCACGTCGGCGACGGCCTCGCCGCCGCAGCCGCCGCCGGCGTCGTGCATCGCGACATCAAGCCGCATAACCTGTTCCACCATCGCGACGCGTGGAAGATCCTCGACTTCGGCGTCGCGCGATTTGCCGAGCACGGCGACACGCTCACGGCCGGTCAGATCGTCGGGACGCCGGCGTACATGTCACCCGAGCAGGCACGCGGCGGCACCGTCGATCACCGGACGGATCTGTACGCGCTCGCCGCCGTCGCGTACCGCGCGCTGACCGGCCAGCCCCCGTTCGCGGCTCGCGACATCGCCGACACGCTGTATCGCGTCGTCCACACCGCGCCGCGCCAGCCGTCGCAGCTCGTCGCGTTGCCGCGCGACGTCGAGCTCGTGCTCGCGATCGGGCTCGCGAAGGATCCGGATGCTCGCTTCACCACCGCCGGCCAGCTCGTTGCCGCGTTCACCGCGGCCGCCACGAGCACGCTGGCCGAGCCGCTGCGCGCGCACGGCGCCGCACTCGAAACCGGCGGGGCGTGGGCGGCGAGCTGAGCCTCATTGCGTGACCGAGCCGCTCCAGCCAGCGACGCTGTAGTCGCCGTCGGGGGTGAACGGCCCGAAGTCCGCGAGCATCGCGTACGTCCCGCCGCTGACCGCCGCGACCGCGTAGTCGACGCTCGGCGGCAGATCGAGGCTCGATGGAAACCCCGCCAGGTTGTCGAGGTCGGGGATCGCGAGCGTCACGGGTCCGGGTTGCTCGTCATACTGCGGTGAAACCTCGAGCTGCCACTGGCTGTTGTTCGCGGTGGCGACGAGCACGTAGGCGCCCGCTCCGGCCTGCGCTGTCCAGCTCGCTTGCAGGCGCACGATCGGCGAGACGTCCACCCAACCGACCGTCGGTTGGGTCGTCGTCGCTGACAGATCGGCGGTGCTGTCGCCGATCGTGTGCGACACGTGGATGTGGTTCGCGTAGTGGCCGTCTGCACCGAGGCCGTACGTGACCGTCGCGTACCTTTCGGTGGCGACGAGCAAGCTTTGCGGGACGTATTCGACCTGGTCAGGCGAGCCATAGCTGGTCTCTACGTTAGTGCCATCCGTCGTCGAGAGGATCGCCGCCGTACTCACCTGGTCCACCGCGCCGGTCGCGACGACGACGTGCGGCTCGAGCTGCGCGCCGCCGCCCGAAAAATCGAGCGCCGGCGACGATCCGGCGGCGACGCCGCGCTGCACGACGGCCGCATCGTACGCGCCGCTGGCCGGATCGTACGTCAGCGCGATCGCGTCGTGCGAGCCCCCGTGCGCCGACACGTCGAACGTCCCGTTGTCGCCGTAACCGATCGTGTCGCCCCAGGCCACCACCAGGTTCTGCAGCGTGGCCGGCGTGATCGTGCCCGAGAGGTCAGCGAGCGCCGCCGAACACTCGATCGAGCTCGTAAGCGAAGTCGCGTCGGCGATAGCGACCTCGTCGACCGCGACGAACGGATAGGTGACCGCGCTCGCGTTCAAGCACGTGACGGCCACGCCGTAGCGGTCGTGCGAGACCTCGAACGTGTACATGCCGGGCGAGGTCGGGGCGATAGCGGTCCACGGGCCATCGCCATCCTGGATGCCGACCAAGAGTCCGCCAGTCGCGAGTGGCGTCGCCAGCGTGACGGGCGTCGGACCGGCATCGGGTGGCAGCGGTGAGTCCGGGAGAAGGGTGACGCTCGGGCTCGAGCTCGAGCTGCAGCCGGCGACGACGAGGAGGACGATCGAGTTGCGCATAGCTCATGACTACGCGCCGCAGCGCGCGCACGAGCACGCGCTCACGCGTAGTTCACGGCGCCATCACGCGCACTAACCGCGCGCCTTCACGACCGCGCGGATCTCGTCGTCGGTCAGGACGCGGTTGCCGCGCTTGGCCTCGGCGAGCACCGCGGCGACGACCTCGGGCGTGGCGTCGTAGCCGCGCTTCTTGAGCCAGTAGATCACGTTCGATTCGCCCGAGTAGTGGCCGACCTCGATCTCCTGCTCCTTGCCGAACATGCCGGCCGGCACGCCGGAGTAGATGCGGTCGGCGAGCCACTCGTGGCCCTTCTTCTCGGCCTTGATGATCGCCGCGGCGTGCACGCCGGTCGCGGTGCGGAACGCGTCGGTGCCGGCGAGCGGATACTGCGGATGGATCGGCACGCGCGTCGCCTGCGACGCGGTCTTGCACCACAGCACGAGCTTCGTCAGATCGTGATCGGGCAGCTCGCCGAGCAATTTGAGATTCAAGAGGATCTGATCGAGCGCCGCATTGCCGACGCGCTCGCCGATGCCGAGCGCGGTGCCGTGGATGCGATCCGCGCCGAACTCGATCGCGAAGATCGAGTTCACGACGCCCAGGCCGCGATCGTTGTGGCCGTGCCAGTCGATGCCGACGTCGGGACGGCCGAGCCCGTCGAGCACGTTGCGCGTGAACTTGAGGAGATTGCGGATGCCGTCGGGCGTGGCGTGGCCGACGGTGTCGCACACGATCAGCCGCTGCGCGCCGTGCTCGACCGCGTTCGTGAACAGCTTCGTGAGCACGTCGGGGCGCGACCGCGTCGTGTCCTCGGTGACGTACGCGACCGGCAGGTTGTACTTGCGGCCGAGATCGATCGCCTCGGCCGACAGCGCGAGCATGCGCGGCAGGTCCCAGTCCTCCGCGTACTGACGGATCGGCGAAGAGCCGATGAAGCACAGAACCTCGATCTCGATGCCGACCGCTTGCGAGATGTCGACGATCGCCTGCACGTCCTTGACGTGCGTGCGCGCCGCGCACGACGCCTTCACCCGCAGCTTGCCATCGCGGATGTGGCTCGCGATGGTCGTGACGTCCTCGACCGCGCGCTTGCCGGCCCCGGGCAAGCCGATGTCCATCGTGTCGATGCCGAGCTCGTTCGCGAGCTCGACGAGGCGCAGCTTGTCGTCGATCGACGGATCGACGACCGACGGCGACTGGATGCCGTCGCGCAGCGTCTCGTCGAGAAACTGCACGCGCCGCTTCGGCGACAGCGGCGCGTTCTTCTCGACCGAGTTCCAGTCGTAGATCAAGTCGCGATCTTCCACAGAGGAGATTTACCGCCAACGCGCCAGGGACGCCAAGGCGCCAGGAGAGACAAGATCCTTGTTCAGGCCAGGCCGAGGCCGGCGCGCAGCGAGACATGGGCCGAGCTGTAGGCGAACTCGACGAGATCCTTGTCGAGATCGCCCATCTCGCGGGCGCCGGCAAACGCGGACGGCACGTCGCCGCACAGCAGCAAACCGGCGCGATCGGCGGTGCGCGCGAGCGAGCGCGACCACAGCGTCAGGTTGAGGCCGCCGCCCTGCGAGATCAGGCGGAGCGCGGTGGCGCGGGCCTGCACGCGCGCGTCGGCGGTCAAGCGGCCGAGCGCCTCGCTCGCGGCCGTCGCGAGCACGTCCTCGCGGCCGAGCTCGCTGCCCGCGGCCTCGCGCACGATCGCGAGCACGACCGCCTTCAGCACGCGGCCCGGCCGCGACGAGCCGACCGCGCGGCCCGGCCACAGGAACGTCAGCGCCCGCGCGAGCCGGAACACCAGATCGGGCCGCTCGGGCGCGGTCAGCGCCTCGTCGCCGGCGACGAGCACGGGTGGATCGCAGGCGACGACGTGCAGCTGCGCGCCGAGCTCGGGTCGCGCGTACACCGGCGCGTCGGCCACGCCGAGCAGCGCGCCGAGCTGCGCGCGCAGCCACGCGAACGCCTGCGGCAGCTCGTCGTCGCGCAGGCGCTGCGACACGTCGAGCTCGCCGTCGGCGAGCGTCATCGGTGCGACCGCGTGGATCGCGGGCGCGACCAGCTCGACGAGCGCGCCGAGCTCGACGGTGTCGTCGCGGTGGCGCAGCAGGCCCCAGTGCTCGCGCGACAGCGGCGCGCTCGGCAAGACCGGCGTGCGCGGCCGCAGCTGCTCGTACAGCGCCTCCATCGCCGAGTCGGCGGTGCCGAGCGCGACCATCGTCGACGCGGCGAGAAACGCGGCATCACCCTGCCCGGCCGCTTGCGCGTCGCGCACGATCGCCGCGCCCGATTGCGGATCGGCGAGTGCCTCGCGCCAGCCCGAGCGGCCGGGCTCCGCGAGCGCGCGCGCCGCTTGCTCGGCGTGCTGCACGACGGCCACCACCTCGCTATCGCTGGGCGCGAGCCGGCGCGCGTTCGCCGCCGCCGCGCCGCCGCCGGCCGGATTGTCGAGGTGCTCGAAGTACAGCCGCGCGAGCCGCGCCCACGCGCGCGCCTCGAGCGCGCCGCCCTTGCCGCGCAGCCGGAACAGCACGCGCTTGAGCACGCGCTCGATGCGACGCAGCTCGCCGCGGCCGACGAGCAGCTCGTCGAGCGCCGCGAGCGCCTCGCCACGCGCGGGATCGAGATCGATCGCGCGCTCGAGGTGAAACACCGCGCCGGCATCGTCGACGTGCAGCGCCGCATCGATGCGCCCCTTGTAGTCGTGCGCCGCGGCATGGTCGGGATCGATCGACAGCGCGTGGTTCAGGTGGCCGCGCGCCGCATCGGCGGCCTGTGGCGAGTTCTTGCCGGCGTGCCACTGCGCCCAGCCGAGCGCGGCGTGGTAGTCGGCCTCGCCCGGCGAGCGCGCGATGACTGTCTTGAGCAGACCGATCGCGTGCGTCCACTGGCCGTCGTGCATGTGCTGCTCGGCCTTGCGGAACTGCAGCTCGGTGTCGAGCGCGGGCGGCGCCTGCACCAGCTCGCCCCCGGCGAGCTCGCGATCGTACTGCGCGCGCCTGCGCGGATCGGCGAGCGTCTCGCGCGCCTCGCGATACGCGGCGCGAATCGCGTCGACCTTCGGGCGCGTCGAGCCGTCGATGCCGCCGGCGATCGCGCGCTCGAACATGGCCTGCTTGACCTGGTGCGCGTCGTCGACGTCCTCGCGCGTCGCGTCGCGATCGACCATCAGGATCGCGTAGAAGTCGGCACCCTGGATGCGCTGGTGCTCGGCCGCGACGACCTGACGCGCGCGCGTCGATTGCTCGCGCAGCGCGCCCGCCGCGGCGAGCAGATCCTCCGAAACCAGGCCCGAGTCCTCGTCGTCGCCGAGCTCGATCGGCGCGGCGCCCGTGTTCGGCGGCTCGGGATCCTGCGTGAGCGTCGGATCGTCGTCGAACAGCCGGTCGTAGAGGTCCTCCGATTGCTCGCGCAGCTCGGTCTGGACGTCGGCCGGCAGCTTGTCGCGCACCGACGCGAAACCGGCGAGCGTCGTGCGCGACAGCGATACGACGGTGCCGACCGTGCCGAGCCCGACCGCCGCGCTCTTCGCGACGATCGCGTCGCACATCAGCATCGCATCGACCGCGATGCGTGCCTGCATGCGGTTGCCGACCGCGCGCTCGATCTCCGCCATCGGCGCCCCCGCGACGATCTGCGCGATCACCGGCTCGCCGAAGGTCTTGCGCAGCTCGGCGCGCAGGCGGTGGCCGCGCGTCGTCAGCTCGAACGACATGCGATCGAGGCGTGCGAGCCGCGACAGATCCTCGACCGCGGTCTCGCGCAGGCCGCCGAGCACGACGTCGATCATGCGGAGCTGGATGCCTTCGATCGCCTGCCCCGCCGGATCGAACCGCCACGCGCCCTGCGGCCAGCGCAGCGCCTGCACCAGCTTGTGGCGGGCCTGCTTGCCGAGCTGATCGACGAGCTGCTCGATCGACAGGATCTGCAGCGCGACGAGCGCCTCGCCGAGCTTGCCGCCGACGGTCGCCGCGCGCCCGACCGCGGCGCGGTGCTGCTCCTCGCTGATCACGCCGCTCGTGACGAGAAAGTGGCCGAGCGTCTCGTCGCGCGGCGTCGACGCCGTGCTCACCGGGTTGCCGTTGACGAGATCCGCCGTCTTCGACACCCGCCCGCGGCGCAGCGACAGCCGGCCGGTCGAGAGCTCCTCGTGGAGATCGAGCAGCACCGCCGGCAATGGCCGCATGGCCAGCTCCCCGGACCGTGACTGCGCGGCCATCGCGGCGATATTAGCTCAGGATGCCGCACACCATGCGGCATCCTGAGTTCGATCGCCTCGCGAAGCGCTCGGCTGTACGGAGGAGACAGCTCGCCGAGGCTCGCCTAGGTGGCCACGTGGCAGGCGACGCGCGTACCGTTCGGGAGCGTGCGCAATTTGGGCAACTCCGAAAAGCATTCCTTCGGCTTGTTCGCGACCGGGCAACGCGGATGAAACGGGCAGCCCTGCGGCGGCGCGAGCGGGCTCGGCACGTCGCCGCCGAGCACGATGCGCGAGCGCTTCGCAGCAGCGCTCACGCGCGGCACCGCCGACAGCAGCGCCTGCGTGTACGGATGCTTCGGCGCATCGTAGAGCGCGTCGGCCGCCGCGAGCTCGACGATGCGGCCGAGGTACATGACCGCGACGCGATCGCAGGTGTGCCGCACGACGCGCAGGTCGTGGGAGATGAACAGGTACGTCAGCTTCTCGGCGGCCTGCAGATCCTCGAGCAGGTTCACGATCTGGGCCTGGATCGAGACGTCGAGCGCGCTGATCGGCTCGTCGCACACGACGAAGCGCGGCCCGACCGCGAGCGCGCGCGCGATGCCGACGCGCTGGCGCTGGCCGCCGCTCAGCTCGTGCGGATAGCGGCGCGCGACGTCGGCGCGCAGACCGACTTTCGCGAGCAGCTCGTTCACGCGCGCCGCGCGCTCGTCGGCGGTGGCGACGAGATCGTGGATCACGAGCGGCTCGGCGATCGCGGTGCCGATCGACATGCGCGGGTTCAGCGACGCGTACGGATCCTGGAAGATGATCTGCATCTTGCGGCGCAGCGGGCGCAGCGCGCGCTGCGACAGGTCGGTGATGTCGGCGCCGTCGAAGCGGATCGTGCCGGCGGTCGGCTCGACGAGCCGGAGCAACGTGCGGCCGAGCGTCGACTTGCCGCAGCCCGATTCGCCGACGAGGCCGAGCGTCTCGCCGGCCGCGATGTCGAGATCGATCTCCGACACCGCGCGCACCGCGCGATGTCGGCCGTAGTGCTTCGACAGCCCGCGCAGCTCGACGAGCGGCACGTCGCTCACGATGGCAGCTCCACGGGAAAATGGCAGCGCACGCGCGCGTCGCCGAGCTGCACGAGCGCGGGCTCCTCGGCGCGGCAGCGCTCGCGCACGGCCGGGCAGCGGTCGGCGAACTTGCAGCCGGCCGGCAGCTCGTGGAGGCTCGGCACCATCCCGGGGATCTCCTGCAGGCGCCCGCGGTCGGCGCCCGGGATCGAACGCAGCAAACCGGCCGTGTAGTGGTGGCGCGGCGACGCGAACAGGACCTCGGTCGGGGCGCGCTCGACGACGCGGCCCGCGTACATCACGACGACCTCGTCGCACGTCTCGGCGACGACGCCGAGATCGTGCGTGATGAGCAGGATGCCCATCCCGAGCTCGCGCTGGAGCTCGACGAGCAGCTCGAGGATCTGCGCCTGGATCGTGACGTCGAGCGCGGTGGTCGGCTCGTCGGCGATCAGCACGTCGGGCTTGCACGCGAGCGCCATCGCGATCATCACGCGCTGACGCATGCCGCCCGACAGCTGATGCGGGTACGCGTCGACGCGCTCCTCGGGCGACGGGATGCCGACCTTGCGGAACATCTCGATCGCGATCGCGCGCGCCTCGCGCTTGGACTTGCCCTGATGCAGGCGCACCGCTTCACCGACCTGCGCGCCGACGGTGAACACCGGGTTCAGCGATGTCATCGGCTCCTGGAAGATCATCGCGATGCGATTGCCGCGGATCGCGCGCATCGCGGGCTCGGCGAGCGTGACCAGATCCTTGCCGCCGAACCGGATCTCGCCGCCCGCGACGCGGCCGGCCGGCGCCGCCACCAGCCTCATGATCGACAGCGCGGTCACCGACTTGCCGCTGCCCGATTCGCCGACGACGCCGAGCGTGGTGCGCGGCTGGAGCTCGAACGACACGCCGTCGACCGCGCGCACGACGCCGTGCTCGGTGCGGAACTCGGTGACGAGGCCCTTGACCTCGAGCAGCGGCGCGGCCATGTCCGTGCAGCGTACCGCGGGTTATGCTCGTGGTGCGGAAGGTGCGGAAAATCCGCGCAGGCGAAGCGAGCTCGCGATCACGCTGACGCTCGACAGCGACATCGCGGCGGCTGCGAGCATCGGCGACGCGACGCCGGCGGCTGCAAGCGGGATGCACACGACGTTGTAGATCGCGGCGGCGACCAGGTTCGTGCGGATCACGTGCATGGTGGCGCGCGCGAGCGCGAGCGCGGTCGGCAGCGCGCCGATGCCGCCGCGCACGAGCGTGACACCGGCCGCGGCCGATGCGACGTCGGCGCCGGATGCGAGCGCGATGCCGACGTCGGCGGCGGCGAGCGCGGGCGCGTCGTTGACGCCGTCGCCGACCATCGCGACGCGGCGGCCGGCCGCGCGCTCGGCCTCGACGAGCGCGGCCTTGCCGGTCGGGCGCACGTCGGCGTGCACGCGCTCGATCCCGAGCCGCGCGGCGAACGGCGCGGCGATCTGCGCGCGATCGCCGGTGACGAGCACCGGCTCGATCGCGAGCGCGCGCAACGTGGCGATCGCCGCGGCGGCGTCGGGCGCGGGCGGATCGGCGACGAGCAAAGACCCCGCCGATTTGTTGTCCATGGAGATGAAGATGTTGGCGTCGGAACGTGCACGTGACACGTGCACGCGTACGAAGTCGGAGCTTCCGACGCGGATGTCATGGCCGTCGATGCGCCCCGAGATCCCGCCGCCGGGCTCGATCGCGACGTCGGTCGGCGGCACGAGCGCGAGGCCGCGCGCCTTCGCGCCTTCGACGATCGCGCGCGCGAGCGGATGCTCGCTCGCCTGCTCGAGCGAGGCCGCGAGCCGGAGTGCGTCGTCGCCAGCATCGACCTCGACGAGCGCCGGCCGGCCGGCGGTCAGCGTGCCGGTCTTGTCGAGGTACGCGACGTCGATGTGGGCCGCGAGCTCGAGCGCCGCGCCGTCGCGGAACAGCACGCCGAGCTCGGCGCCGCGCGCGGTGCCGACCGCGACGGCCGCCGGCGTCGCGAGCCCGAGCGCGCACGGGCACGCGATCACGAGCACGGCGATCGTGCGGGCGAGCGCCACGCCCGGCGCCGCGCCCGACGCGAGCCAGCCCGCACAGGTCACCGCGGCGATCGCGAGCACCGCCGGCACGAACCACGCGGCGACGCGATCGGCGACGCGCGCGATCGGCGCCTTGCCGGCCTGCGCGTGCTCGACCGCACGCGCGATCCGCGCGAGCGCGGTCTCGGCGCCAGCGCGCGCGACTCGCACGACGAGCATGCCGAGCTGGTTGAGCGTGCCGGCGTAGACCGGCGAGCCTTCGGCTTTCTCCGCCGGCATGCTCTCGCCGGTGAGCAACGACTCGTCGAGAGCGGAGCTGCCCTCGACGACCGTGCCGTCGGCGGGCAGCCGCTCGCCCGGGCGCACCATGATGACGTCGCCCGCCGCGAGCGACGCGGCGTCGACGTCGCGCTCTCCGAGGTGCGCGATCGCCGGCACGAGCGACGCGAGATGGCGCACCGCCTCGGCGAGCTTCGCCCGCGCGCGCGACTCGAGCAGCTTGCCGATCATCACGAACGCGACGATCGCTGCGCCGGCCTCGAAGTACAGCTCGGGCTCGGCCGCGGTTTCGGCGCCGCCGGCGAGCCAGCGTGCCGCGGCGATCGCCGAGGCCAGCCACGCCGCGCCCGCGCCGAGCGCGATCAGCGTCGACATGTCGGCCGTGCGATGGCGCGCCGCGCGCCACGCGCCGCGGAAATAGCGCGAGCCCGGACCGAGCACGACGACCGTGCCGAGCACCGCCTGCGCGATCGCGCTCGCCACGCCACGCGCCGCCAGCATCGCGATCGCGACCAGCGGCACGGTCAACGCGATCGCGATCGCCGCGTCTCGACGCAGGCCGTGCACCTCGCGCTCCCCCGCGTGCTCGATCGCGGCGAGCCGCGTCGCGCCGCCTCGCGCGAGATCGATCGCGTCCGCGGGAACCTCGTAGCCAGCCGCGCGGATCGCGCTCGCCGCGACCTCGAGCGTCACCTTCTCGGGATCGAGCTCGATGCGCGCCCGCGACAGCGGCAGGTTGACCTCCGCGCGCACCACGCCCGGCACGTCCGCGATCGCACGCTCGACCCGCCGCACGCACGCCGCGCACGTCATGCCGAGAACGGGGAGCTCGATGGTTTCACTCACGTGCTAGCTTGCCGGGGTGGCCACTACCACCTTGAGCATCTCCGGCATGACGTGCAACCACTGCGTTCGCCATGTCACCGACGCGCTGCGGGGCGTGCCCGGCGTCGCCGAGGTCGAGGTGACGCTGCCGGGCGCGGCCGAGGTCGTCCACGACGACTCGGCCTCGCTCGCACAGCTGATCGAGGCCGTGCGTTCGGCCGGTTACGATGCCTGTCACGCTCCGCACGGTTCGCGCCTACAAGGGGCATGAAGATGATCCGCTCGCTTGGCATCGTGCTCGCGCTGTTCGTCCCGGTCGCCGCGCTCGCCCAGCCCGAGGCGCCGAGCTGCTGTCCCGGCTGCCCGCTGTGCCCGCACTGCCCGCACTGCCCGCACGTGCATCATTAGATGGCCGATCGCGCCGAGCTCCAGCGCTGGATGATCGCCGCCGCCGATGGCGACCGCGCCGCGATCGAGCCGCTGTTCGCGGCGCTGTGGCCGATCGTCGTCGCGTACGCGACGCGCTGGGTCGGCGACCGCGCGCTCGCCGAGGACTGCGCGCAGGACGCGCTCGTCAAGCTGTTCGGTCAGCTCGCGCGCTTCGATCGCGAGCACGACGCGCTGACCTGGGCGCTCACCCACGCGACGTGGCAGTGCCGCACCGCGCGCCGACGCATCGCGCGCCGCGCCGAGCAGCCCGCAGATCGCGCGCGCGAGGCCGCGTTCGACGGAGCGGCGGCGGCGGAAGAGCGCGAGCTCGTGCGCGCCGCGATCGCCGCGCTCGAATCGCTCGCGCCGCACGATCGCGACGTGATCGCGGCCGCGCTCGTCGACGATTCCGCGCTGCGCGAGGCGATCGCGCCGGCGACGTTCCGCAAGCGACTCGAGCGCGCGCTCGCCCGCCTGCGCACTTCCTGGAGGTCCCGCCATGGCACGCTCTGAGCTCGCCTTCGCTCGCGCTCGCGGCGCGTACGAGCGCGCGCACGCCGTCGCAGGTCTGCGCGGGATCGCGCTCGCCGGCGCGCTCGCGCTGCTCGCGATCGGCCTGCACCGCACGACGAACACGACCTGGCTGGTCGCGAGCGCACTCGGCGCCACGCTCGCCGTGCTCGGCTGGCGCGGCGGTGCATTTCGCCGCGGTGCACACGCCGGCGTGCTCGCCGGGTTGCCGCCGATGATCGCCCCCACGCTCGTGTTCGCGCTCGGCCACGGCGGCCATTGCCCGAACTGCGAGCTCGGCCCGACCCTGCCGTGCCTGCTCGCATGCTTCGGTACGAGCGCGCTCGTCGGGATGTTCGTCGGCCACGCCGCGACGCGCGACGCCTCGCCGGCTCGCTACGCGCTCGCCGCGATCGCGAGCGCGGCGCTCACCGGTCTGCTCGCGTGCAGCACGACCGGGATCGGCGGCGCGGTCGGTGTCGTCATCGGGCTCGTCGCGGGCGGTGTGACCGGATGGGTCGTGGCGGGACGCACCGCGGCCGCGTGATATACCCACGCGCGATGCGATTGGCGCTCGTGCTCGTGCTCGCGGCCTGCGGTCACGCCGCCGCGCCTGCGGCCACGCCGGCTCCCGCCACGTCGGGTGATCCGACGTGCCCGGTCGAGGTGCCCGCCACGTCGGTCACGGTCGAGGATACGGCGACCGGCGGCGCGCTCGTGTTCGTCACCACCGGCGACGTCGCCGAGCTGCGCGCGCGGTGCGCGAAGTTCGCGATGGTACACGCCGACAGATCGGTCGAGAACATCGACCGCGGCGCGCGCGTCGTGGACAGCGCCAAGCGCGCCGATGTCGGCGCGCTGCAGTCGGAGCTGCGCATGCACGCGGAGCACCTCGCGAACGGCAGCTGCCAGATGGTGATGTGATGCGCGCGCTGCTGGCTCTCGTCGCCGGTTGCGCGATCGCGGTGCCGCCGCCCGGCCCGACGAGCCCGGCGAGCGCGCAGGCGCCGATCGGCCGGCTCGCCGGCGCACCCGCGACGCTGCGGCCGGGCGTGGTCGTTTACTCCGACGTGCCCGCGATACGCGCCGCACCGATGCCGATGCATCACCATCATCCGCAATGAAGCGTGCGTTCGTCGCCGTCGCCGTTGCCGCATGCGTGCCGTCGCAGTCCGAGCTGCGCTCGCCGGTCGATGCCGAGCTCGCGCGCCGGCTCGGCGCGCCGATCGAGCTCGCCCCCGCCGATCCCCACGCGCTCGACGCGCTGCTCGCCAAGCCGCTCGACGCCGGTGCTGCCGTGCGCGTCGCGCTCCTGCACAGCGCGCGCCTGCGCGCCGCGCTCGACGAGCTCGGCATCGCGGGCAGCGAGCTCGCGACCGCGCTCGCGCCCGGGCCGATGCACGTCGACATCATGTTTCGCCACGGCGGCGGCGCGACCGAGGACGAGGTCGAGGCGATCCAGCCGATCCTGCAATTCCTCGTCGGTGGCCGCGCGCGTGCCGCCGCGCGCGCGGATCGGTCCGCGGCGCGTGCGCGTGCCGCGGCGACCGCGATCG
>DATJXL010000124.1:0-9310 GCA_035500135.1 Kofleriaceae bacterium | reverse complement strand
TCGCGCACCGGCAACCCGTCGTTGCCGAGCGGCTGGCTCGTGGGCGTGTCGACCAGGATGCCGGGATTCCAGGTCGTCGTCACGTCGGGGTTCAAGAGCCCGTTGGAGCTCGACGAGCACGCGACCGATTGCCAGACGTCGCTGCAGCAGTAGCCCGACGTTCGCGTCGCTCCCTGGCAGGTGCACGCGTGGCTGATCGCTGCCTGATCCGCGCACGCCGAGCCGGAGCCACCGTCGCCGCCGCTCGAGCTCTTGCCGCATCCCGCGAGCACCACCCCGAACACGAGGAGCAGCTTCATGGCAATGATGGTACCCGAGTCGGTCCTAGCGGGCGGGGTAATATGGTACATGACCCGGATGGCTGATTCCGGGCTGGAGATCGCGACGCTGAGTGGTGGGACGTACAAGCTGGAGTCGGGCGCACTGCAGGCACTGCGCGCATCGTTTCGAGGACCGATCCTGACCGCAGGCGATGCGGGTTACGACGAGACGCGCGCGGTCTGGAACGCGATGGCCGATCGCAAGCCGGCGATGATCGCGCGCTGCACCGGCACCGCCGACGCGCGATCGATCGTGCGGCTGTGCCGAGATCATCAGCTCCTCAACTCGGTGCGCGGCGGCAGCCACAACGTGGCCGGCACGGGCGTGTGCGAACGCGGCGTGATGATCGACATGTCCCTGATGAAGGGCGTGTTCGTCGATCCGGTCGCGCGCACCGTGCGCGCACAGGCCGGCTGCGTGCTCGGCGATGTCGATCGCGACACGCAGGTCCATGGCCTGGCCGCGGTGCTCGGCTACGTGTCGGCAACGGGGATTGCCGGCCTCACGACCGGTGGTGGTTTCGGCTATCTCACTCGCAAGCACGGCTGGACGTGCGACAACGTGGTGGGCTTCGAGGTCGTGACCGCAGCGGGTGAGGTCGTGCATGCGAGCAAGAACGACCATCACGAGCTGTTCTGGTGCCTGCGCGGCGGCAGCGGGAATTTCGGGATCGTGACGGCGATCGAGTACGAGCTCTATCCGGTCGGGCCCGAGATCGTGGGTGGCTTGATCGCGTGGCCGTACGATCGAGCGCGCGACGTGCTCGGGTTCCTGCGGGAATTCACCCGGACCTCGCCGCGCGAGCTCGCGATCATGACGATCGCGCGCTGCGCACCACCGGCGCCGTTCATCCCCAAGGAGCTGCACGGCAAGCCGATCATCGCGGTCTCCGCGTGCTACTGCGGCGATCCGGCGGAAGGAGAGCGGGTGGTCGCTCCGCTCAAGGCGTTCGGAAGACCCGCCGCCGACGTGATCGTGCGCCGACCGTACGCCCAGATGCAGTCGATCTTCGACGCGGGCGCGCCGAAGGGCAAGCGCAACTACTGGAAGTCGGAGAACCTGCCGGACCTGTCGCCGGGTGCGTGCGAGGTCATGGCGACGCAGCTCGATACGATGCCATCGCCGACGTCGCTGATGTTCTTCTTCCACGTCGCGGGCGCGCTCAACGATCTGCCGGCGGATCACTCGCCCGCCGGCAATCGCGACGCGAAGTTCGTCTGCAACATCGCGTCGATGTGGGACCGCGCCGAGGACGATCGCGCGAACATCGCCTGGGCGCGCGACACGTGGGAGAAGCTCAAGCCGCACACGACGGGCGGCGTCTACGTGAACTTCCTCGCCGATGACGACGGCGCCGATCGCGTCGCGAGTGCGTACGGCTCCAATCACGAACGGCTCACCGCGCTCAAGCACAAGTACGATCCGCACGGACTGTTCCGGCACTGCAAGGCGCTGCCGGCGTGACCGCCGCCGCGAGTCGAGCCACCTCGGCCTGCACGTTCTCTTAACGATCCGCCACGCGCGCTAATACAAGCTCAATTCGACCCGGGGGCGCCGGCTCGTTACAACGAGATCGTGCCATCGCCCAAACGCTGGCTGTTCTCCGCGCCGATCGACGTCGCCGTGTTCGGCGGCACCGCGCTGCTCGCGTTCGCGCTGGTGTGGCTCGGCCCTGCAGGCGATGACACGCCGGAGTGGTCGTGGATCGCGGCGATCTTGCTCGTCGACGTCGCGCACGTGTGGTCGACGGCGTTCGTCGTCTATCTCGATCCGGCCGAGTGGCGACGACGTCCGCTGCTCTACATCGGCGTGCCGATCGCGTGCTTCGCCGTCGCGTTCGGCTTGTATGCCTGCGGCGAGGACGTGTTCTGGCGCGTGATCGCCTACCTCGCGGTGTTTCACTTCATCCGCCAGCAGTACGGGTGGGTGATGCTGTATCGCGCGCGCAATCACGAGCGCGACCGCATCGGGCGCTGGCTCGACGGAGCCACGGTCTACGTGGCGACCCTGTACCCTTTGATCTGGTGGCACGCGTCGCTGCCGCGCGGGTTCTGGTGGATGACCGAGAACGACTTCGTCGCCGGGCTGCCGCAGGCCGTGGTGCCGATCGCCTATGTCGTCTACGTCCTGTTGCTCGCGATCTACGCCGTGCGCGCGCTGCTCCAGATCGTGCGCGGCCAATCGGTCTCGTGGGGCAAGCACCTCGTCGTCGGGGCGACGGCCGCGTGCTGGTACAACGGCATCATCGCGCACAACACCGACTACGACTTCATGGTGTCGAACGTGTTCACGCACGGCGTGCCGTACATGGTCCTGGTGTTCATGTACGCGCGCGGCGCCGCGCGCGAGCCGGAGTCTCGCGACGGTACGGCCGCGCTGCTGCTCCGCGGCAGGTTGCTGCGCGCGATCGTCGTGTTCGCGGCGTCGGTGTGGCTCGCGGCCTACATCGAGGAGATGCTGTGGGATCGTTCGCTGTGGCACGATCGGTCGTGGTTGTTCGGCTCGGGCGCCGACGCCGGCCGCGCGGCGCTGGTCATCGCGCCGCTGCTCGCCGTCCCGCAGCTCACGCACTACGTGCTCGATGCGTTCCTGTGGCGGCGTCGCACGAACCCGCGCCTCGGGCGCTTGCTGTGACCCGTCACGCGCGCTTGCACGAGCCGCGGCTCCGAGCCGGATTGCACGCTCGCTGCGCCGCCTCGAATGTTTCGAAGCGTCGCGATCCCACTTCGAAAAACGCGACATACTCGCGACGGCATGGAATGGCTCAACTACCACCACCTTCTCTACTTCTGGGCGGTCGCGAAGCACGGCAGCATCACGCAGGCGAGCAAGGTGCTTCGCCTCGCGCATCCGACGATCAGCGGCCAGATCCATCGGCTCGAAGAGGTCCTCGGAGCAAAGCTGTTCACGCGCCAGGGGCGAAACCTGGTGTTGACCGACACCGGGCGGATCGCGTTCCGGTATGCCGACGAGATCTTCTCGCTCGGGCAAGAGTTCCAGGACACGCTCAGGGGACGGTCGAAAGGACAACAGTTGCGGCTGGTCGTCGGCGTCTCCGACGTCCTCGCGAAGTCGATCGTGCACCGGATCCTGGAGCCGGCGTTCGATCTGCAAGACAGGGTTCGCGTGATCTGCCGAGAGGATCGCTCCGTCGAGGCGTTCATGGGGGACCTGGCCGGCCACACCGTCGACGTCGTGCTATCCGATGCACCCGCTGGTCCCGGTACACCGGTCCGCACGTACAGTCATCCGCTCGGCGAGTGCGGCACTTCGTTCTTTGCGGCGCCCCGACTGGCGCGGTCGCGCCGCCGCGGATTCCCGACGTCACTCGACGGCTGCCCCGTCCTCGTGCCCAGCGAGGATTCGACGTTCCGGAGGGCGCTGAACGAGTGGTTCGCTTCTCACGATCTTCATCCGACGATCATTGCCGAGCTCGACGACCTCGCCCTGGCGCTGGTGCTGGGGGAGGCGGGGCTCGGGATCTTCGCCGCGCCCGACGTGCTCGCCGACGAGATCCGCCAGCGTTACAAGGTCCAGCTGGTTGGACGCTCGAAGCAGATCCGACAGCGGTTCTACGCGATCTCCGTCGAACGCAAGGTCAAGAACCCGGCGGTGGCGGCGATCTGTCAGGTCGCGAGGAAGCACATCTTCGGGTGAGCGCGATCAGCATTCGCCGCCGAGCTCGTCGTCCCCGGCCGCGGATCGCGAGCGGTCCAGGCACACCTCGCAAAAACCGCGGCTTCCGATTGCCAGGTGGCGCATGGTCGCGCGGTGACAGCCGGAGCAGGAGAGGGCGCGGGCCAGCAGCAGCGGCGGTGCTGCCGGCGGTACTTCATTCGACCGTTCGTGCAGTGGAGCCGTCATGATTCCGGTATACGCCGCTGTCGATCCATCGAACATGAGGTTGTTTCGGGCCATCGCGTCGAGAAACGCGACATTTCGGCCCGAACACCGCGGCGATCGCGGTCAGCTTGCGATCTGAGTTCGCGTTTTCGAGCGCCTCGAGCTGCCATTACCTACTGGTCGAGCACTCCGGCGGGTCCCACGCTGAGGGCATGGGGAACAAGGTCAACGGGGCATCGGGAGCATGGGCGTTGCGGTCGGACGGGCGCCACGGACTGCGCGAGCGTCGGCGCAGCGGCCGAGTGGACGCGACGGGTACCGCGCTCGTGCAT
Source organism: Kofleriaceae bacterium (assembly GCA_035500135.1). Classification (GTDB taxonomy): domain Bacteria; phylum Myxococcota_A; class Polyangia; order Haliangiales; family Haliangiaceae; genus JABFXX01. Next base: position 4,814 of record DATJXL010000124.1, on the reverse strand, counting down.
GGCACGTCCGCACTTCACGGTCGCATCGTGGACCTCGCGATCGGCGGGATCAGCTTGCTCGTCGAGGGGTGCGTCTCGCCGCCCGAGGTTGGAGATCGTGTCCGCGTCAGCGTTCGGCTCGATGGAGTGGGTCGCTGGTTCCACGTGGGCGGATCCATCGCGCGTAGTGACGCGCGCGGCTCGACGACCGCGCTCGCGATCGAGCTGTGCGCCGTCCCGCAGGACTTCGAGGATCTCGTTCAGAACGAGCTGCTCTCCGTGCTCGAATGCGCGTGCGAGCCGCAGATCCTGCTCGTCGATTCCGTACGCGGCCGCCGCGATCTCGTGGCCGCGGCATTTCGCGCCGCCGGGGCCCGCGTCGTCGAAGTGAGCTCGGCGCTCGAAGCGATCGCCGAGATCGATCAGTCTCGACTTCACCTGTGGGCGGTCGTCATCGCCGACACCAAGATCGCTTCACGCGCTGACGACTTGCGGAGCTACCTGCGCGAGACATACCCGCGCGTCCCGCTGATCATCGTCGGAGCCGGTCGGCGAACGCGCGCGCACCTCACGGTGGACCGCTTCCCCGATCTCGCACTGCAGATCCACAGTCTCGTGGCCATGCGCGACCAGATCGGCGCTTGCGCTTGAGCGCCGCCGCCGGTCAGCTCTCGGGATCCGGCTCGGAGACCTTCTGCCAGCCACGCCGCGCGGCGAGGTTGACCACGCGTGCCAGCTCCTGCAAGCGATCGGGGGCGAGCACGATCGCGAGCTGGGTCACGACCCGCTTGCGCGCCTCGCTCATCGTCCCGGGCCAGGCGCCCACAGGTGCACGCGCGTGCGCGTGCAGCTCGCGAAGATACTCCTCGGCCCACGCCGCGCCGATCTGCGAGGCGCGCTCCGCGAGGAAATCGGGTGGTCGCGCGGCGCCGTCAGCGGCCACGGCCCCAGCCGCCTTCACGACCACCTCGTGGCCCACCGCCGCCGCCGCGGGGCCCACTGCCAGGACGCCGCTCTTCGGCGACCTTGACGTTCAACGTGCGGCCCTCGAAGTCCTTGCCGTCGAAGTCGGAGATGGCCTTTTGCATCGCGTCGGGGGTCGCCATCTCGACGAAGGCGAACCCGCGGGACCGCCCGCTCATGCGGTCGAGAATGAGATCGATCGTCCGCACATCTCCCGACTGCGCCAGATGTTGCCTGAGCAGATCCTCGGTCACATGGAAAGCAAGATTCCCGACGTACAGACGGTTCGACATGACGACTCCTCGGCGGCTGGAATGACAGACGCCACGAGCCGCGAGCGGGGAATCCGTGCTGGCCACAGTTGCGGCCGGATCGCCCTCGACGAGGCGAGGGCGAACACTAGCATCGACCTAGCGTCGACGGTAGGCACCTTCGAAGATCCGTTTCCAGTCCTCGCCCGTCGCGCGGTCCGTACGCACCGATAAGCGATCCATGAGGACGACGTAGGTCGTCCGCGTGGTACATGCATCGACGGTCTCGTAGAAGATCGGCTTGTCACCTTCGGCGACGGCATTGGCCTGCTGGCTCGCAGCTGCGGTCGGGCTGCGGAACCACGTGACGGTGAGCGCCTTCGACTGATCGTCCCGACGAAACACGCCGTGGGCGAAAGCAGTCGGCCGCTCGGGCGCGGTCTGGATGTAGTCGCACAGCAGAAACCGCCCGTCGAACACCGTCTGGAAGACCAGTCGGCCCGACGAGTGGTAGTCGTTCACCCCGTCGCTGACGTGCTCGGTGCCCGTCCACACGCCTTCGAGTCGCCGCAACTCCAGATCCAACATTACATCCGTTCTCTCGACACGAGCATGCTACGGTCGCGATCCGGGGTAAGGACTCCGACTCCATGCCGGCTGTCACCCCCGATACTGTCCTGTGCGAGGCCGCGCGCGACCACGCGTCCCGACATCGCGCCGAGATCCAGGCCAGCGCGCGCTGCGGATGTTACTTCTGCTTCCACACGTTCTCGCACACCGAGATCAAGGCCTGGGTCGACTCCGACCAGACCGCGCTGTGTCCGGCATGCGGCATCGACGCCGTCATCGGCGATGCTTCGAAGCATCGTCTCGACGGCAAGTTCTTGCGTCAGATGCACACGCATTTCTTCTCGTCGACGAGGAGGTGACCTCGTGCAGCCGGGGGGCTAGTGGCCTCTCGGAGCGAACAGGAGGTCGCGAATCCGCGCCGGCAGGTCCGCGGTGGCGGTGGCCTCTGACAGCCAGTTCGCGAGGCCGGCGGGATCGAGCAGCTCTGGCCCGATAGTGACGAGCATCGAGCTCGGGTGATAGTGCTCGACGAACGCGCGCATCTCGTCTGCGGCGGTGATGGGCTGCGTGTTGGCCACCGCGATGATGTCGGGCTCGAAATGACTCTCGCCGAGCCGCACGATCGCCTCGAGCTGCGACGCGGCCTCGACCACCTCGCAGCCGGCCGCGCGAAACCCGGCCGCGATCAACGCGCGGCGCGCCGCGTCGGCATCGATCAACACGACCGAGATCACTCGCGAGGAAGCATGCGAAGCCGTCGTGAGCTTGTCGATCACGAGCAGCAGCGCTGGCGCCGCCGGCGCCGAAAACACGATCGCAGCGCCGCCGGCCGCGATGCGACTGATGCGACCGGTGAGGCGCTGCCAAGCCGCCAGCGCCCCGTCGAACCTGAGCTCGAGGTCGACGACACGCCCGAGCAGGCGATCGGGCAGGCTGACGTCGGTCGCGACGTACATCCCGCCCACGCCGATGTTCGCGAGCCGCCCGCGATGCGCGTTCCCGAGGACGGTTATCGTGACCGTGCCTTTGGGCGCGATGCGGGCGTGGTGGCGACGATCGGGCTCGCGCTCGGGGCGGTGGTTCATGGCGGAAGAAGCTCGAGCGCTGCCCAGCAATGACCGCATCGGCTGGCCGCACGCATTCCGATGGCGTGGCAAGCCGGGCACTCACGAGTCTGCGGCGCCGGTCCGAGCGCGAGCACCGAGACAAGCTCGTCCCATGCCGTGCGCAACGCCGGTGTCGGGGGCGCCTGCACGAGCTCCTGATCGATCATCGCGATGACCGCGCGGAGCTTCGCCACTGCCGCATCCCCATAACTGGACATGATGGCGCACCATACGTCGCGATCGATCACTCGACCATTCGATAGTTCCTCGGTCTCGTGACGAAAAACTCGGCAGATCGCGCAGACGTATCCGAGACGGCGAGTCCGTGTTCGGCATGACGAGATCGTGTTTGGCCGACCCGTCCGAGCGGGCGCATGGTGGGTGATGCCCGGACCGGTGCTGTATCCGCGCTCCCACTACGTGCACGAGTTGCGCGCCGCGCTGCCCCCGGCCGTGTTCGCACCCGCCCGGTCGCGCCTGTTACGGGCCCCCCTGCACGCGGCGTTGGCCATGGTCGCGATCGCCGCGATCGCGCGCGGGTGGCTGCCGTGGCCCGTCGTGCCGGTCGCGTCGGTCGTGATCGGCACGAGCTTCGCGTGCCTCACGTTCGTCGCGCACGAGGCGCTTCACGGTGGCGTCACGCGGTCGCGCTGGCTCCAGCGCGTCGTCGGTTGGGTCGGGTTTCTGCCGTTCGTCGTGTCGCCGCACTTGTGGAGCGCATGGCACAACCGCGACCATCACGCGCATGCCCAGATGTCGAACGATCCGGACGGCTACCCGACGCTCGAGCGCTACGTCGCGCGCGCGTCGACGCGGTTCTCGGTCGATCGGTTCTCGCTCGCCGGCGGACGCTGGCGCGGCGTCCTCAGCTTGTTGCTCGGCTTCACGGTGCAGAGCGCCGATCAGCTGTTCACGTCGCACGCGCTGACCCGGCGCGAGCGCGGGCGCGCATTCCGCGATACCGCGGTGATGCTGGCGATCTGGATCGGACTCGCGCTGGCGATCGGACTGGTCTCGTTCGTGTTCGCGTACATCGTTCCGCTCCTGATCGCGAATGCGTGCGTGATGGCGTTCATCGTCACGAACCACAGCCTGAGCCCCCGCGTCGAGATCGACGACCCGCTCGTGAGCTCGCTCAGCGTGACGAGCTCGCGCGTGATCGACTGGCTGACCCTCGGGTTCGGCTACCACGTCGAGCACCACCTGTTCCCCGCGATGAGCACGCGCCACGCGCCGGAGGTACGTGCGCAGCTGGTCGCGAGGTGGCCCGAGCGCTACCAGTCGATGCCGCTGACCGCGGCGCTATCGCGGCTTCACCGCACGGCGCGGGTCTACAAGCAGCACACGACCTTGTTCGATCCGAGGACGGCGCGCGAGTACCCGACGCTCGTGCCCCGCACTCAATGCACCGTCGACGAACCGACGGCGCGTGCGCGATCGCTGGCGTCCCGCTGATACGGCCGCGCATCGAGCGGGAGCTCGATCGTGAAGGTGGTACCCGTCGCGTCGCTGCGCACCGAGACGTGTCCACCGTGAGCCTCGGCGGCGCCTCGAACCAAGGTGAGGCCGAGCCCCCAACCCGGGCTGCCGCTCGATCGCGCGGTCGGCGTGCGCATGTACGCGTCGAAGATCGTCGCTTGATCTTCGCGTGGGATGGGCGTGCCCTCGTTATGGACCGACACGGCCGCGGTACCGTCACCGCGCTCGACGCGGAGGGTGATCGGCTGGTCCACCGCACCGTACTTGACGGCGTTCATCACGAGGTTCCACAGCGCGCGTTGCAGCTGGTCTTCGCTCCAGATCCCGCGGACGTGGTCCTGCTCGCAGTCGACGACGAAGCGGTCGCCGTGCTGCGTGCGTGCTTCCTCCGCGACCCGCAGCACGATGGCCGTCAGGTCGCACTCCGTGAGCCGCAGCGGCAGCGGCTGCCCGGCGCGGATCCGGT
>DATJXL010000123.1:0-38302 GCA_035500135.1 Kofleriaceae bacterium | reverse complement strand
GCAGCGCGCGCACCGCCGGCTCGGTGAGCGCGCGCGCCTGGGGCCGTATCGCTCGCTCGCCGGCAGCGACAATGCCGAAGCGGCGCTCGCCGCGGCACGCGCGAACCTGGCGGCCGCCGGCGTCACGGCGGAGCTCGTGCTCGCCGACGCGCGCACGTACGCGCCCGGACCGGTCGACCTCGTCATCACGAATCCGCCGCTGGGCAGCCGCGTCGCGGTCGACGCCGCGCAGCTGCTGGTGGCCGCGCTGCCGAGCTTCGCGCGCCAGCTCGCGCCGGGCGGCCGGCTGGTGTGGATCACGCCGGCGCCGCGCAAGACGTCGCCGGTCGCCGAGCAGCTCGGCCTGCGCCGCACGCGCGCGCTCGCGGTCGATCTCGGCGGCGTGCGCGGCCAGCTCGAGCGATGGGATCGCGTATGATGCGCGGATGATCGTCCGGCGCGCGGGCTCGCTGGCGTTGCTCGCGGCGGTCGCGATGTCGCCGTGGCTGCTCGTCGCGGCCGACGTCGGTGCGGCGAGCGACCTCGCGCACGCGCGCGCGCAGCTGGTCGCGGCGTGGATCGTCGCGGGCACGGCGTGGGTCGGCCAGCTGTGGCTCGTCGCCGGCGTCGTGGCGCTGCGCCGCGGCGAGCCGCTGGCGAACTGCGCGCGCGCGCTCGCCAGCAGCCTCGTGCCGTGGCTCGTCGCGGTGCTCGCGATCGCGCTCGGCTTCGCGGCGCTCGTCGTGCCCGGCTTCGTGCTGCTCGTCTTGCTCGCCCCGACCGGCGCGAGCACGCGCATCGGCGATCCGCTGCCGGCACCACTCGTCGACGCCGCCGCGCTCGCGCGCCGCGACCTGCGCCGGGTCGCGCTGCTCGTCGCCGGCACGATCGTCGTTGATCTCGCGCTCGCCGGTGCCGCGACGCTGCTGCTCGCGCCCGCGCTGCCCAAGACCGCGCCGGTCGCCGCGCTGCACGCCACGCGGCTGGTCGTCGTCGCGGTCGCGCTCGCGGTGAGTGCGCTCGCGCCCCTGCCCGCCTGGCTCCTCGCGCGCGCGGTCCGCCCGTGATGAAATCGGTCTGGATCATCCTCGTCGTCGCAGCCTGCAGCAAGGACGAGAGCTCGAAGCCGGTGTTCGTCGATCCGTGGCCGTATCGCCCGGTCGTGACATTCACGAACATGCTCACCGAGGACAACGTCGACCCGTATGCGATCCGATTCACGATCCAGTTGCCCGACGGCATGTTTCACGCGCCGGAACCCGATCCCACCAGCGTGCAGCACTACGGCATCTGGAGGGCATCTGGTCTCCACGACGAAACCGCACCCGGTGCGGACGTTCGCCTGGCACCGTACGGTCCGAAAACGCTCGACGCGCTCGTGAGCGCTGCGCCGCTCGGCTACGAGCTCGTCCAGAAGCAAACGTTCCCCGACGGCGCGATCGCGATCACGACGCGAAACCCGCACGCTTGGTACGTCGAGCACGTTCACTTCGACCGCGCCGGCCATGTCGTGCAGTGTTCCGCGTGGAGACACGACGACGATCACGAGCTCGGCGCGTCCACGCGTCGGATGCTCGAAAAGATCTGCGAATCGCTCGCGCTCGAGCCAGGCTCATAGCAGCGCGTCGATCGCCGCGCGCACGCCGGCGACGTCGTGCGCGACGATCACGTCGGGTCGCGATATCGCGGAGTCGCCCGGGCGCGACCGGTACCACACCGCGCGCCAGCCGGCGCCGAGCGCGCCGAGCACGTCGGCCGCCCACGAGTCGCCGACGTGGATCGCGCGCGTGCCCGGCCGCGCGCCGACCGCATCGAGCGCGAACGCGAAGATCCGCGGATCGGGCTTGTCGACGCCGACCCGGCCGGAATCGACGATCGCCGCGAACGCGTCGGCGATGCCGATGTCGGCGAGCAGGTCGGCGAGCCGGCCCTCCGAGTTCGACAGCACCGCGACGACCGCGCCGCGCGCCGACAGCTCGCGCGCGAGCTCGACCATGCCGGCGATCGGCCGCCGCCACAGGTTGTTCGCCGGCTGCTCGCGCCACAGCCACTCGACCAGCGGCGCGATCGCGCCGGCGCCGACGCCGGCCTCCGCGAGCAGCGCGGTCATGAAGCCCTGCCACGGATGGCCGACCCCGGCCTCGACGAGGGCGTCGTAGTGGCGCCACGCGCCGTCCTGCGCGGCGGCGAGCGCCGCCGCCGAGACCATGCAGTCGCGCTCGCCGAGGCGAACGGCGAGGAAGTCAAGATCCAGCTCGACCAAGGTCTGGCCGGCATCGAACGTGACGACGGGTCGGGTCACCGGATACCGCGCGGGGGGTATACTCCAGAAGTCATGCCGGACGCCTCGCAAGCGGCCGTACCGGGGGCGCTGGTCGTGTGGACCGGCGCCCAGCCGACGGTGCAGACGTTCCGCATCCCGCCCACCGGGCTGGTGATCGGACGCGAGCTCCTGCAGACGACCACCGACGACCGGATCAGCCGCCAGCACGCGCGCGTCGCGTGGCGCGACCAGCGGTTCGTCGTCACCGATCTCGGGAGTCGCAACGGCACGTACGCCGGCGGCCACGCGCTGATCGACAAGGAAGTGACCGTGATGGCGCCGTCGGTCGTGCGCACCGGCCGCACGGTCGCGGTGCTGGTCGACGACATCCGCCGGTTCGAGGGTGCCGCCATCGAGACCCAGCACGACACGATCGTCGGCGCGAGCACGCACGGGCTGTGGGCGCAGATGGAGGCGCACGCGCGCGCCGGCACCAACTTGCTGATCCTCGGCGAGCCCGGCTGCGGCAAGGGCCGGATGGCGCGCGGTTACGCGCGCGTGCGGCAGCGGCCCGACGCGGTGTTCAACCCGACGATCCAGGCCGTGCCGCTCGAGCGCATCTGCGGGCCGCAGATCGAGACGCTCGTGCTCGAGCAGGTCGGCAAGCTCGGCGCGCCGAACCTCGCCGCGCTCGCGCGGCTCGTCGATCGCCCGAAGCTGCGCTTCGTGACGACCGCGGTGATCCCGCTCGAGCAGGTCGGCATCCCGGTCGACGTCGCGGCGCGGCTGTCGCAGGCGACGATCCACCTGCCGCCGCTGCGCGATCGCCCCGACGAGATGGCGTTCCTCGTCCACGACGCGGTCCGCGGCGCCGAGCCCGGCCTGCAGATTCACTCGACGCTGATCGAGGCGTGCCTGCTCCGGCCGTGGCCCGGCAACTCGCGCGAGCTGGTGTCCGAGGTCAGCCGCACGGCGCACACCGTCGCCGCGCAGGGCAAGAACAACATCCGCGGCGAGGATCTCGACAACGACGCCGGCCACCTGATGATCGGTGCACCGACGATCAACGCCGCGGTGCAGGCGACCGAGGTCGGCAAGCCGAAGAAGAAGCGCCCGTCTTCGCGGCCGAGCTAGCGTACGGCGCGACAAGCGAAACCTTCCCGGGAACGTTCGCAGACACACGAGTTGTGGAACGACGTTCACGACCGCCCGCCGAACCTGCCGCGATGTGCGGAAGTTGCCTCGATTCTGCGACTGGCACCTGCGCTGCAGCAGGCCGCTGGCGATGCGAAAGCTGCTTTGCGTCACGTTCCTCGTCGCATGTCATTCCGATCACCACGACCAACCGCCCGACGACGGCGGTGCCCAGCAGGCGCCCGGCGCGTGCTCGGCGCCGCTCGATCGCTCGACGGCCACCGACTTCTTCGAGGCCGCGCAGTGCCTGTACGTCGGCCCGAACGCGCCGCAGCAAGGCGTCACCGCGACGCTCGATCCCGCGCGGATCGCGATCGTGCACGGCCGCTTGCTCGACGACAGCGCGGCGCCGCTCGCCGGCGCGACCGTCGCGATCGCCGGCCACGACGAGTGGGGCCACACGCAGACCCAGAGCGACGGCACGTTCGATCTGGCGGTCGAGGGCGGCTCGCAGCTGGTCGTGCGGTTCGCGGCCGACGGCCGCGTCGCGTCGCAGCGCCACGTCACGCCGCTGTACCGGCGGTTCGCGGTGCTCGGCGACGTCACGCTGCGCCAGATCGCGGCGCCGGTCGCGGTGACGCTCGGGACCGGCTCGATCGTCGACGGCGCGACCAGCCAGGACGCGAGCGGCGCGCGCAGCTCGGCGCTGTACTTCGCACCGAGCACGACCGCGACGATCGACGCTCCCGGCGGCGCGCAGACGCTCGCCGCGTTTCACGTCCACACCACCGAGCTCACCGTCGGCGATCACGGCCCGAGCGCGATGCCGGCCGATCTCCCGCCGACCAGCGCGTACACCTACGCGATCGACTTCACGGTCGACGAGGCGGTCGCGGCCGGCGCGAAGCACGTCACGTTCGATCCGCCCGCGATCCATTACGTCGACAACTTCCTGCACTTCCCGGTCGGCGCGATCGTGCCGAACGGCTACTTCGATGCCGACGCCGATCAGTGGATCGCCGGCGCGAACGGCCTCGTCGTCGCGGTGACCGCGGTCGATGCGACCGGCGCCGAGCTCGACATCGATGGCGACGGCGTCGCCGACAGCGACAGCGCGCTCGCGCAGATCGGCATCACGCCGAGCGAGCGCGCGACGATCGGCCAGCGCTTCACCGCCGGCAAGCAGCTGTGGCGCGTGCCGATCGCGCACTTCTCGACGTGGGATCACAACTGGCCCTACCAGCCGCCGCCCGACGCGCTGCCGCCGTACGACGCCAACGCGCAGGGCTCCACGCCCGACGACTGCAAGTCGACCTCGACCGGTTCGATCATCGGCTGCGACGACCAGTCGCTCGGCGAGGTGTTGCCGATCCGCGGCACGCCGTACGCGCTGCACTACCAGAGCGAGCGCTCGCCCGGCCGCACCGATCTCGACAACCTCGCGATCCAGCTCGCGGGCGCGACCGTGCCGGCCAGCCTCAAGCGCATCGACGCGTCGATCGAGGTGCTCGGCAACGTCACGCAGCAGTCGTTCTCGCCCACGCCGAACACCACGTGGCAGTACACGTGGAGCGGCACCGACGTCTACGGCCGCGCGTGGCAGGGCCGGCAGACCGCGCACGTCCAGGTCGGCTACGTCTACGACGGCGATTACGACCAGACGACGTCGTTCTCGAACCCGGGCATCGGCCCGATCACCGGCGACAAGACGCGCCAGGAGGTCACGCTGTGGAAACAGTGGGACGAGCCGATCGGTAACTTCGACGCGACCGGGCGCGGTCTCGGCGGCTGGACGATCGACGCGGTCCACGCGCTCGATGCGACCGGCGGCGTGCTCGAGCTCGGCGACGGTCACACCCGGCTCGCCGCGCAGATCGGCGCCGAGATCGCGACGGTCGCGGGTAACGGCACGGACGGCTCGACCGGCAACGGCGGGCCGGCGCCGAAGGCGATGATCGACTACCCGCACGGTCTCGTCACGCAGCCCGACGGAAGCGTGCTGTTCAGCGAAGACACCCTGTGCGATGTCCGCAAGGTCGCGCCCGACGGCACGATCTCGACGATCGCCGGCATCGCCGGCATGTGCGGCTTCGCCGGCGACGGCGGCCCGGCGACCGCGGCGCAGCTGTTCCGGCCGATGGGGCTCGCGCTCGCGCCCGACGGAACGCTGTACATCGCCGATGGCACGAACTCGCGCGTCCGCGTGGTCGCGCCGAACGGCACGATCTCGACGTTCGCGGGCGGCGGCACCTACGGCCCGAACGGCGAGAACGGCGACGGCGGCCCGGCGACCGCGGCGGTGTTCGCCGATCCCCACGCGCTCGTGCTCGGCCGCGACGGCTCGCTGTACATCGCGGACGACATCCGCGGCGAGATCCGCAAGGTCGCGCCGAACGGCACGATCTCGACGATCGCGGGCGGGTTCGCGAACACCGACGTCGGCAGCGACGGCGCGTCCGCGCGCTCGGTCGAGCTCCAGGGCCCGACCGGCATCGCGCTCGGGCCGAACGACGAGCTGTACATCGCCGAGTACGACGGGAATCGCGTCCGCCGCGTCGATCCCGCCGGCACGATCACGACCGTGATGAGCTCGCTGAACGATCCGCACACCGTCGCGATGGGCGCCGACGGCATGCTGTACATCACCGACGAGGGCGACCAGCAGGTGCTCGAGGTCACGCCCGACGGCCTCGTCAGCAAGACGATCGCCGGCGGCGGCTCGACCGATCCGAGCGTCGACGACATCTCGCCGCTGCAGGCGACGTTCTCCGCGCCGCGCATCGTCTACGTCGATCGCGACGGCACGCTGCTCGTCGCCGACTGGGCCGGTTACCGCGTGCGCCGCATCCGCTCGGCGCTGCCGAGCTACCTGGCGACCGACGTCGTCGTCGCGTCGCAGGGCGGCAGCGAGCTCTACGCGTTCGATAGCCACGGCCGCCACCTCCAGACGATCGACGCGCTGACCGGGGCGGCCCGGCTCACCGCCCAGTACGACGCCGCGAACCGGCTGATCGGGCTCGTCGATCGCGCCGGCAACACGACGACGATCGAGCGCGCGGCCGATGGCACGCCGAGCGCGATCGTCTCGCCGCTCGGGATGCGCACGACGCTCGCCGTCGACGCCAGCGGCAACCTCGCGAGCGTGACCGATCCGGCCGGCGCGACGACCACGTTGACGTACGCGGGCGCGACCGGTCTGTTGACCGCGCTGACCGAGCCGCGCGGCGACGTCCATCGCTTCAGCTACGACGCGAACGGCCGGCTCACCAGCGACGCGAACCCGAGCGGGCTCGTCAAGACGCTCGCCGGCGACGCGACCGGCGTCACGATGACCGCGGCCGGCGGCACGACGACGCACGTCAGCGCGTCGAGCGACGGCACGACGACGACACGCACGTACGTCGACGCGGCGGGCCTGATGTCGACGTTCCAGAACACGCCGCAGGGGCTGACCGTCACGACGCCGACCCAGACGTTGACCGCGACCTACGCCGGCGACCCGCGGTTCGGCATGTTCGCGCCGTACGCCGCGACGATGACCGTCGACCACGGCGGCTACCAGATGCAGATCGTACACGGCCGCCAGGTCACGCTCGCCGATCAAACGAATCCGCTGAGCGTGCAGCAGGTGGTCGACACGACGTCCGTGAACGGCAACGCGCCGACGGTCACGACCTACGACGCGGCGACGCGCACGCGCACGACCGTGTCGCCGATGGGTCGCACGCGCTCGGTCACGCTCGACGCGCCGGGCCGCGTGATCGCGGCGCAGCTCGGCAGCCACGCGCCGGTCGCGTACAGCTACGACGCGAGCGGCCGCGTGGCCGCGATCGCGGCCGGACCGCGCACGTACGCGCTCCATTACGACGCGGCCGGCCGGATCGCGGCGGTCGTCGACCCGAGCGGCAACGCGACGGCGCTCGCCCACGATCTCGCGGGCCGCGCGATCGGCGTGACCCTCCCCGACGGCACGAACATCGCGACGACCTACGACGCGAACGGCAACCTGCTCGCGGTCGGCCAGCACGTGCGCACGTTCGGCCCCGGCGACCAGCTCGCGACCGACACCGCGAACGGCGTCACCGCGGCCGCGAGCTACGACAAGGACGGCCGCCTCGTCGCCGTCGTGCGACCCGACGGCGTCGCCGCGACGATCGGCTACGACGCCGCCGGCCGGGTCGCGACGCTCGCCTACGGCGGTGACGTGCGGACGTTCGGCCACGACGCCGCGACCGGCCAGGTCACGACCGCGAGCTCGGCCGCCGAGACGATCGCGTTCGGCTACGTCGGCGGCCTGCGCACGCAGACCACGTTCAGCGGCGCGGTCGAGGGTTACGCGATCCACTACCTCGATAACGACTTCGCGACCACCGAGCTCGCGCTGTCGGGCGCGACCATCTCGTTCGAGCGCGACGGCGACGGCCTCGTCACGAACGCGGGCGACCTCGCGATCTCCCGCGACGGCAACGGCGCGGTGACGTCGACCGAGCTGGGCGGCGTGTCGGACACGTGGACGTACGACGCGTACGGCGATCCCGCGAGCTACGTCGCGACCGGGCCGACCGGCACGATCTACCAGGCCCAGCTCGCCCGCGACGCGAACGGACGGATCGTCCAGCGCACCGAGACCGTCGCGGGCGTGCATCACGTCGACCAGTTCGCGTACGACGCGCGCGGCCGGCTGCTGTCGCAGACGCGCGACGGCGCGGTCGCCGGGTCGTGGACGTGGAGCGCCGCGGGCGAGCGCACGAGCGGCGGCGCGGCGTACGACGCGAGCTACGACGCGAACGGCGCGGTGGTCGCGCGCACGGTCGGCGGCGCGACGTCGACCTACGCCTACGACGCGACCGGCGCGCTCGCGACCGCGACCACGCCGACCGCGACGATCGCGTACACGACCGATCCGCTCGGCCGCCGGCTCGAGCGGTTCAAGAACGGCAAGCCGACCGCCGGCTACATCTACGACGACGACGACCTCCATCCGGTCGAGCAGGTCGATCCGGTCCAGTCCGTCGTGACGTCGGTGTTCGTGTACGGCGCGCGGCACGACGTCCCCGACTACATGCTGCGCGGCGGACATCGCTACCGGATCGTCAGCGACGTGCGCGGCAGCGTGCGGCTCGTGATCGACGCCGACTCCGGTGCGATCGCGCAGCAGCTCGATTACGACGCGTTCGGCGCCGTGATCGCCGACTCGAATCCCGGGTTCCAGCCGTTCGGCTTCTCGGGCGGGCTCTACGATCCCGACACCGGCCTCGTGCACTTCGGCGCGCGCGAGTACGACCCGGCGAGCGGTCGGTTCCTCACGCTCGATCCGTCCGGCCTCGAGGGCGGGCTCGATCCGTATCTGTACGCGAACGGCGATCCGATCAACTGCGTCGATCCGACCGGCCACTTCTGGCAGTTCGTCGCGTCGATCGCGGTCGGCGCGGCCATCGAGGGCGGGCTCGAGCTCGTCCACCAGGTCGCGGCCGGTGGCTGCATCGACTGGGGCAAGGTCGGCAAGGCCGCGCTCGACGGCGCGATCGACGGCGCGGTCGAAGCAGCCACCACGTGGACGCTCGGCCTGGCGCCGGTGGCCGCCGACATCATCCTCACGGCCGGAACGACCGAGGTCGCGAGCGCCGAGGTGCTCGCGGAAGGCATGTTCCTGGAGAAGGCCTTGCCCGAGGCCTACGAGAACTACTCCCAGCTCAGCACGGCGGTCGAGGTCATCGGGAGCCTGGCCGAATCAGCCGGCATCGCCGCGGGCCGTCTCTACAACGCGATCACGTCGTACGTCGCGAGCTCGGAGGCCGCGGCCGGCGCGGCGCAGTCGATCGAGCCGACCCCTGCCGATGACGACAACCCGTCAGGCCTCGCGACGTACCCGGAGGATCCGGGCTCGGGGTGAGCGCCGGCGGCGGACCAGGCCGACGATCGCCACGACGATCATCCAGCCCCCGCCGCCAGTGCCGGCCGAGCATCCGGCGTCGAGCTTGCCGGGTCCACCGTCGCCGGGGTCCGAGCCCGAGCCCGCGCCAGGATCCGCGTCCGACCCGTCGCTGCCGCTGCCCGCCGGCGCGATCTGCAGCGCGTCGAACACGAGCTGCACGTTGTCGGCGTTCGGCTCGCCGGTGTTGTCGCCGAGGTTCACCGACTGTGCGCCGCCGGCGTCGAACTGGAACGTGCCGAGCGACTGCCAGCCGTCGACCGCGGTCTGATCGATCGTCACGGTCCGCGTCGCGCCGCCCGACGACGTCACGACGTACCTGGCCTGCTTCGACTGCGCGTACGCGGCCGCGGTGTACACCGACAGCTCGTACGAGCCGGCCTGCGCGAAGTACAGGTTCCACTGCGCGTAGTTGTCCTCGCTCGCGGTGTTCGTCGTGTGCGTCCAGTCGAGGTTGTCGCCCATGCCCGCGTCGGTGACGTGGCGGATGTACGCGGCCGGTCCGCCGGTCGTGTAGCAGGGATCGCCGTTGTCGATCACGCCGCCGGTCGCGTCGATCGTGCCGCACGGCGCGGCCGGGCCGAGGAATGCCTGGAGCGAGGCCTCGTCGCCGTTCCAGCGATCGATGTCCATGTCGCTGCCGATGCCCGCGACCGTGCCGGTCGACGTGTACTGCCAGAACGCCCAGCCGGACCAGGCGTCGGCGATGTCGGGGCAGCTCGCGCTCGTGTACTGCGCGTGCCACAGCGGCGACGCGCTCTCGTCGGCATCGGCGACGTTGTCCTCCCAGAAGTACTTGCCGGTGTAGATGATCGGCGGCCGGCCGATCGCGGCCGCGACGTGATCGACCCACGTCTTCACGTTCGCGGCGACCGCCGCGCCGCCGAGCCCGCCCGAGACCTCGACGTCGAGCACCGGCGGTAGATCGTCGGGCGCGAGCGTGCCGCCGATCTTCGCGAGCACCAGGTCGGCCTGCGCGATCGGATCCTGCGCCGGCTCGAAGAATTGATACGCACCGTGGTAGATCCCGGCCGCGCGCGATCCGGCCCAGTAGCTGTCGAACTGCGGATCGGGAAAGCCGGTGCCGTCGGAGACGCGCACGAACGCGTACTTCATGCCGGAGCCGGCGACCGCGGACCAGTCGATCGTCCCCTGGTAGTACGAGACGTCGATGCCTGTCACTGTCTGACCGACGCCGCAGACTGTCGAGTCCTGACGCTTGTCGTCGAGCTGCGGCGCGTCGATGCAAGCAGCCAACAGCGTGCACGCGAGCGCGATCTGGTTCCTCATCATCGCCGCGCACGAGCGAGCAAGGCACGAGCCACGCGCAAGTCTTCGACGGCACGCGTGAGCGCGCATCAAGACTGCGGACGACCGTGCTCAGTGCTCGTGGCCGTGCGCAGCCGCGGTCACCACATGCGGCAGGTCGCAGCAGTGGATCTCGATCGTCAGGTGCGCGATGTCGAGCGCCGCGAGCACCGCGGAGCGGTAGTACTCGACGTCGCGCGGGTGTGCCGTGACCAGCGAGACGATGCAGCTGCGGCGGCCCGGACCGAGCTCCCACACGTGGAGATCTGCCACGCGGACGTCATCGATCGCCTCGAGACGCTCGCGCACCGCGGCCTCGTGGCGCGGCGACGACACGACGTCGAGCAGCTGCCGCGCCGCCTGCAGCCCGAGGCCGACCGCCCACCACACGATCACCGCGCCGCCCACGAAGCCCATCGCCGGGTCGAAGTACCAGATGCCGGCATACTGGCCGAGCGACAACGCGCCGATCGCGAGCACCGACGTCATCGCGTCGGCGAGGATGTGGATGTACGCGGCGCGCAGGTTGAAGTCGATCGTCCCCTGTCGCACGTCTTCGTGACCGTGGTCGTGGTCGTGGTCGTGGTCGTCGTGATCGTGATCGTGGTGGCCATGCCCGTAGGTGTGGCGATGCCCGAGCAGCAACGCCGACACGATGTTGACGACGAGCCCGACGATCGCGACCGGGATCGCGTCGCCGTAGTCGACCGGTGGCTTCTGGATCAGGTGCTCGGCACCCTCGATGACGAGCTTGATCGCGACGACCGCGAGCAGGACCGCGCTCGTGAACCCCGCGAGCGCGTAGATCTTGCCGGTGCCGAAGCTGAACACGTCGCGACCCGAGCGCGTGCGGGCGTACCAGTACGCGATCAGCGTGAGGCCGAGCGCGCCGACGTGCGTGCCCATGTGCCAGCCGTCGGCGGTCAGTGCGACCGAGTCGGTCAGATAACCGACGACGAGCTCGCCGACCATCATGACGGCGGTGAGCGCGACCACCCACCGCATGCGCAGCTCGCCCGACCGATTGTGATCGACCTCGTCCTCGTGGTGGACGTGGGCGGCGAGATCGTGAGCCGGACTGGCCTTCAAGTCACCACAGCCTACCGCTAGCCGTTACCGCCGGCCATCGTATGACACGACGTGCAGCCGAACCCCTTCGGGCTCTCGCGGGTCATCTCGGGCATCTGCAGCAGCTTCGCCATCGTCGGCTTGACGTCGTGCTCCATCCATTCGATGTCGCGCTTGTCGAACTTGCTCATGTCGGCGAAGTCGAGCTTGGGCAGCTCCGCGTTGGGCATCTCGTGATGCCCCGACGCCGCGCCCGGTCCGTGGCAGGTCTCGCACTGGAACTTCGCGAACTTCTGCGCGTCGTGGTTCTGGAAGATCGGCTGCATCGCCGGCATCACCTTCTGCTCCATGAACTGCTCGCGCTGCTCGTGGCTGAGCTGCTCGAACGGCACGTCGGGCAGCGTGGCCTGCGCGGTCGGGCCGGTTTCGCCGCCGGCCGGCGTGGTCGGGGGCTGGGACTTGCCACCGCATGCGGCGGCGAGGACGAGAGCGATCGCGAACGTCTTCATGTCAGTGTGCTCCTAGATAGGCTTTGCGAATCTTGTCGTCGCGCGCGAGGCGCTCCGCCGGGCCGGACTCGACGAGCGTGCCGACCTCGAGCACGTGCGCGGTCTGCGCCACGCCGAGCGCCATGTGCGCGTTCTGCTCGACGAGCAGGATCGTCGTGCCGCCGGCCGCGATCGTCTTGACGATCTTGAAGATGAGCTGCACCATCTGCGGCGCGAGGCCGAGCGAGGGCTCGTCGAGCAGCAGCAGCTGCGGCTTGCCGAGCAGCGCGCGCGCGATCGCGAGCATCTGCTGCTCGCCGCCCGACAGCGTGCCGGCGTTCTGCGCGAGCCGCTCGCGCAGGCGCGGGAACAGCTCGAGCACCTGCTCGCGATCCTTGGCGACCGCGGCGCGATCGCGGCGCAGGAACGCACCGAGCTCGAGGTTCTCGTCGACGGTGAGGTTCGAGAAGATGCCGCGCCCCTCCGGCACGTGCGCGAGCCCGCGCGCGACCAGCACGTGCGCCGGCAGGCCGGTGATCGCATGGCCGCCGAACGAGACGCGCCCGCCCGACGGCCGCACGAGGCCCGAGATCGCGCGCAGCGTCGTGGTCTTGCCGGCGCCGTTCGCGCCGATCAGCGTGACGATCTGGCCGGCCTCGACGGAGAAGCTCACGCCCTTGAGCGCGTGGATCCCGCCGTAGTGGACGTCGAGGTTCTCGACCTGCAGCAGCGGCGGCACTAGTTGCCCTCCGCCGCGGCATCCGGCGCGCCGAGGTACGCCTCGATCACCTTCGGATCCTCCTGGATCGCGGCCGGCTTGCCGGCGGCGATCGTGACGCCGTGATCGAGCACGGTGATGTGCTCGCAGATCTCCATCACGAGGCCCATGTCGTGCTCGATGAGCAGGATCGCGACGCCGAACTGCTGGCGCAGCGCCTGGATGAGGCCGCGCATCTCCTGCTTCTCCTGCGTGTTCATGCCGGCGACCGGCTCGTCGAGCAGCAGCACCTTCGGCTCGGTCGCGAGCGCGCGCGCGATCTCGAGCCGGCGCTGGTCGCCGTACGGCAGGCTCTTGGCCTGCTCGTCCGCGCGGTGCGCGATGCCGAGCAGATCGAGCAGCTCGCGCGAGCGCTCCTCGACCGCGGCTTCCTCGGCGCGGTAGAGCGGCGTGCGCAACAGGCTCCGCCACAGCCCGCTCTTCGCGCGCACCCCGGCCGCGGTGCGCACGTTGTCGAGCACGCTGAGCTCGCCGAACAGGCGGATGTTCTGGAACGTGCGCGCGAGCCCCGCCTGCGCGATCGCCGACGGCCTCCTGCCGTCGATGCGCTCGCCCGCGAGCTTGATCTCGCCGGTGTCGGGCACGTACACGCCGGTGAGCAAGTTGAACACGGTCGTCTTGCCGGCGCCGTTGGGCCCGATCAGGCCGTGCAGCGCGCCGGCGGGCAGCGCGAGCTCGAGCTGATCGACCGCGCGCAGGCCGCCGAACGCGAGCGACAGGCCTCTGGCTTCGAGCGCCGTCACTTGCGTGCAAACCTCTTCTTCCACCACGCGGTCTCCCACAGCTCCCTGATGCCGAACAGGCCCTGCGGCCGCACGATCATGACGACGATCAGCGCGAGCGCGTAGATCGGCATGCGGTACTCGGAGAAGCTGCGGAACGCCTCCGGCATGATCGTGAGCGCGATCGCGGCGAACACGACGCCCGAGATCGAGCCCATGCCGCCGAGCACGACCATGATCACGAGGTCGATCGACTTCTGGAAGCCGAGCTCGCGCGGGTTGAGCGTCGTGCCGAGCTCGTGCGCGAACAGGGCGCCGCCGATGCCGGCGAAGAACGCCGACATCACGAACGACACGACCTTCACGCGCGCGGTGTCGATGCCCATCGCGCCCGCCGCGATCTCGTTCTCGCGCACGGCGAGCAGCGCGCGCCCCTTCGACGAGTGCTTCAGGCGATACGCCGCGACCAGCACGATCGCGACGAAGCAGTACACGTAGAAGATGCGCGTGTACGTCGGCACGCCGCCGAAGCCGAGGCTGCCGCCGACGTGGGTCACGCTCGCGGCGAGCGAGGTCTGCTCGGCGTCGGCCGGCGACAGCACGTCGCCGGTGCGCTGCACGAGCACGCGCATGATCTCGCCGAAGCCGAGCGTGACGATCGCGAGGTAATCCCCCCGCAAACGTAGAGATGGCAAGCCGACGACGAGCCCGGCGAGCGCGGCGAGCAGGCCCGCGAGCACGCACGCGGCGAGGAACAGCAGGTCGCCGCCGCCGAAAAAGCCGCCGTGCACGTCGGGCGCGCCCCACAGCGCGATCGAGCCGTAATACGTGAGCCACGCCGCGGCGTAGCCGCCGACCATCATGAAGCCGGCGTGGCCGATCGAGAACTGACCGCCGAAGCCGTTGACGATGTTGAGCGACGCCGCGAGCACGATCGCGATGCCGATGTCGAGGACGAGCTTCGCGTAGAACGGGCCGATCGCGGGCGCGACGAACTGCTGCAGCAGGTAGGCGACGAGCCCGCCGGCGACGAGCGGCCACAGCGACCGGCCGGCGCTGTCGAGCACGGGCACGCGGTGCTTCGCGATGCGATCGGCGAGCGGTGCGACCTTGATCGCGCTCATACCTTCTCCGGCGTCACGCGCCCGAACAGTCCGGTCGGGCGCACGAGCAAGACGACGATCAGGATCGTGAACACGTAGATGTCGCGCAGCTGCGTCGACAGGTAGGCCGCGCCGAACTCCTGCACCGCGGCGATCAGGAGCGCGCCGATCGCGGCGCCTCGCACGTCGCCGATGCCGCCGACGACGGCCGCGACGAACGCGGTCAGCCCGAGCAGGATCCACGTCGAGTGCGCCGTGATCTGCAGCGACTCGTACTTGAGCGCGAACAGCAGGCCGCCGGCCGCGGCGAGCGCCGAGCCGATCGCGAACGTCAGCGTGACGACGCGATCGACGTCGATGCCCATCAGCGACGCGACCTTCTCGTCGAAGCTGACCGCGCGCATCGCGCGGCCCATGCGCGTGCCGTAGACGAGCCACTGCAGGCCACCGACCAGCGCGAGCGCGAGCACGAGCACGATGGTGTCGACGAGCCGCAGGTGGACGCCTGCGATCGTCACGAGCGACGCGTCGGCGACCAGCGGCGGCATGTGCTGCGGGTTCGGCCCGAATGCCCACGGCAGCGTGCCGGTGTTCTCGAGCAAGAGCGACACGCCGATCGCGGTGATCAGCACGTTCAGGCGCGGCGCCCGGCGCAGCGGGCGATACGCGAAGTAGTAGATCGACACGCCGGTGGTCGCGCAGATCGCCATCGCGAGCACGAGCACGGTGATCCCGTGGATCGCCATCGCGCCGTAGCTGCCGGTCGCGCCCCAGCCGAACGCGGTCGCGAGCGCGAAGCTCGACCACGCGCCGAGCGTGAACACGTCGGAGTGCGCGAAGTTGATGAAGCGCAGGACGCCGTAGACGAGCGTGTAGCCGAGCGCGATCAGCGCGTACAGCGCGCCGAGCGCGAGGCTGTTGACGAGCGTCTGCAGGAGCTTGCTGCCGGCCTCGGGCTCGGGTGCAGCCGCCGCCGGCTGTTGCTGGTGCGGCGCGCCGGTGCACGGCGGCAGCTCCAGCATCTTCGTCATCGGCGCCTGCTCGCCGGGCGGCACGATCGTCGCGACGTAGCGCGGCTGGCCGCAGTGCACCTCGAGCACGACCGCGCTCTTCACCGGGTCGCGGTTCTTGTCGAGCGTGATCTTGCCGGTGACGCCGGGATAATCCTTGGTCTGTGCGATCGCGGCGGCGAGGTCGTTCCCGGCGAGCGACGGCGAGCGATCCATCGCGGCCATCAGCACGCCGGCCGCGTCGTAGCCGAGCGCGGCGAGCCCGTCGGGCACGCTGCCGTAACGGTCCTTGTACTTCGCGACGAAGTTCTCCACCGCCGGCCGCGTCTCCTCGAACGAGTAATGGTTCGCGTAGTAGCTGCCCTCGATCGCGTCGCCGCCGATCTCGGTCAGCTTCTCGGAGTCCCAGCCGTCGCCGCCGAGCAGCGGCACGGTGATGCCGAGCTTGCGCGCCTGGCGCGCGATGTTGCCGGCGTCGGTGTAGTAGCCGGGCAGGAAGATCGCCTCCGGCGACGTGTCCTTGAGCGACTGCAGCTGCGCCGACACGTCGGCATCGCCGCCGGTGTACGCCTGCGACGTCGTGATCGTGCCGCCGAGCTCGGTGAACGCGGCCTCGAAGTTCTTCGCGAGGCCCTTCGAGTACGCCTGCTGCTGGTCGTACAGGACGCCGACCCGCGACGCGTGCAGGAAATCGCGCGCGAACTTCGCGACGACGTAGCCCTGGAAGTCGTCGATGAAGCAGACGCGCGAGATCATGTCGCCGATCTGGGTGACGGTCGCGTTCGTCGACGACGGCGAGATCATCGGCACGCCGTACTGCTGCGCGACGCGCCCGCCCGCGAGCGACAGCGACGACGCGACCTCGCCGAGCACCGCGACGACGTGGCGCTCGGTGATGAGCCGCGTCACCGTGGTGCCGGCCTCCTGCGACTTGCCGGCGTCGTCGAGCGTGATCACCTCGAGCTGCCGGCCGTGCACGCCGCCCTTCGCGTTGCGCTCCGCGATCGCGAGCCGAACGCCGCGGTCGGTCGACTGCCCGAACGTGGCCTCCGAGCCGGTCATCGACCCGAAATGGCCGATCCGGATCGGGCCGCTACCGGTGTCGGTCGCCGCAGCGCCGCCGTGGCCGCTCTGCGGCGCGAGCTCGTCGCACGAAAGCAGCGCGACCGCTGCGAACAGGACTAGCCAAAGCCGCGAACCCACGACGCTCGTGGGTACCACAACTAGCGGAGGAGAATTACCGCCAAGGCGCCACGCAGAGCACCAAGACGCCAGCAGAGGGTGGATCGGGCCCGATCCTGTTCTTCCGGCGCCTTTGCTTCGTTGGCGCCTTGGCGGTAATTCTGCTCAGCCCGCGAGCTGGAACGGCACCGACGGCTGCAACATCGCCAGCTGGCGCAGCCGCTCGGTCGCGAACGCGCCTGCGAGGCTGGCGTAGACCTCGGGCGAAGCCGCACGCAGCGCGGGCAACACGTAGCGCTCTTCCCACGCCGCGTGCTCGACGACGAGCCGGCGCAGCCGCGCCGCGAGCGCGCGCCACTCCGCGCTGCCCGGCTTGCACGACACCAGCGCCGCGAGCGTGTCGCTCTGCTCGACGTGCGACGCGAGCGCCTCGTCGACCAGCGGCTCGAGCGCGGTGCTCGTCGGACAGCGCGCGAGCGCATGCGCGAGGACGATGTCCTCGGCCTCGGCATGCGCGGTCAGCCCGAGCCGGACGCCGTCGAGCGCGCTCCGGATCTGCGCGATCGTCTCCGCCTCGACGAGCTCGGCGAGACCGGCCGCGAGATCGTGGTGGTCGCGCTGCAGCAGCGTCAGAAAATCCGTGGCCATGGGTGTGTGACGTGCAGTGCGGATGCCGGGTGAGTGAGCCGTGGTCAACGTCACGCGGGCGTCCGTGGTGCGAGATCGCTTACGACGGCGCGCGCGGACTTCGGTGATCTTCGTGCGCGCGCGTCACGGCAGTTCGCGCACGCGTGCGGCCGCGCCTCATCCACCTGCGCACCGCTCCGCGTCGCTGCGCGGCCCGGCAAAGCCGGCCCTTGTGCTCCACCTGCGCACCGCTCCGCGTTGCTGCGCGGTCCGGCAGAGCCGCGCCTTGCTCCACCTGCGCACGCTCCGCGTTGCTGCGCGGCCGGGCAAAGCCGGGCCGTGTGCTCGCCAGCAGAGTTATGCTGACCGGCAATGGAGCTCCGCCGCATCCTGCGCCGCCTGCTCGCCCGTCGCGGCGCGGTCGCCGGGGCGGTGCTCGCGCTCGCGCTCGTGCTGATCGCCGCACTCGGACCGGCGCTCGTGCATCGCGATCCGCTTGCCGCCGATGTCGATCACGGCCTCACCGCGTCGGGGGCTCCGCTTCCGCCCTCCGCCGACGCGCCGCTCGGCACCGATCAGCTCGGCCGCGACGTGTGGACGCGCGTCGTCGTCGGGAGTCGCAGCTCGCTCGCGATCGCGACGCTCGCGACGCTGCTCGCGCTCGCGATCGGCCTCGCGGTCGGCGTGCTCGCCGGTTATGCGGGCGGGTGGACCGACCACGCGCTGATGCGCCTGGTCGATCTCGTGCTCGCGTTTCCGTACCTCTTGCTCGCGATCCTGCTCGCGAGCGTGCTGCACGGCACCGCGCTCGCGTCGTCGGTCGCGCCGGTCGTGATCACGCTCGCGATCGTCGGCTGGCCGACCGTCGCGCGCGTCGTGCGCGGAAAGGCGCTGGCGATCGCGCGCAGCGAGCACGTCGCCGCCGCGCGCGCGCTCGGCGCATCGCCGTGGCGGATCGCGGTTCACCACGTGCTGCCGAATCTCGGCGGCGTCGCGATCGCGCTCGCGGTGCCCGCGCTCGCCGGCAACCTGCTCGCCGAATCCGTGCTGAGCTACGTCGGGCTCGGCCCGGCGCCGCCGACGCCGAGCTGGGGCCGCATGATGTACGAGGGCCGCATGTATTACCGGAGCGCGCCGTGGCTCGCGCTCGCGCCCGGCGTCGCGATCCTGGTCGCGGTCGTCGCGTTTCACCTGCTCGGCGACGGCCTGCGCGACGCGATCGATCCGAAAGACGAGCATGCGTAGCAAGAATTACCGCCAAGGCGCCGGGCAGAGCGCCACGACGCCAGCAGCGAGTGGATCGGGCCCGATCCAGTTCTGCCGGCGCCTTGGCGTCTGCGGCGCCTTGGCGGTAATGCTTTTCTCGTGCAGCCCGGTCGAGCGCGGCCCGAGCTACCGCGCCGCCGGCAACGCGACGCCGCGCGACGGCGGCACGCTGCGGTTCGCGACGTACGGTCAGATCGTCACGCTCGATCCTGCGCGCGAGTACGACGAGATCTCCGCGTACGTCGTCCACGCGGTGCACGACACGCTGCTCGGCTACGAGCCGAACGGCACGCGCCTCGTGCCGCACCTCGCCGCGAGCTGGCAGGTGTCGCCCGACGGGCTCGTCTACACGCTCGCGCTGCGCGACGGCATCGCGTACTCCGATGGCGCGCCGATCGCCGCCGCCGACTTCGCGTACGCGATCGACCGCGTGCGCCGGATCCCGGACTCGCAGCTCCAGCCGTTTGTCGCGAACATCGCGAGCGTCGCCGCGACCGGCCGCGAGCTCGCGTTCACGCTGCGCGAGCCCGACGCGAGCTTTCCGTACGTGCTCGCGATGACGTTCACCGCGCCGCAGCGCGCGAACAGCGACGCGTCGAGCGGCCCGTTCGCCGTCGAGCGCTGGGACTCGGGCGTCCGCGTCGTGCTGCGCAAGAACCAACATTACTGGGACGCGCCGCACGTCCACCTCGACGCGATCGAGATGCGCGAGAACGTGCCGCGCGACGTCCAGTTCCTGATGTTCGAGCGCGGCGAGCTCGACGTCGCCGAGCGGCTCGCGCTGCCCGATTACCTGTGGGTGACCGCCCAGCCGGCGTGGCAGCCGTTCGTGCACGCGCGCGCGACGATGAACGCGTACGGCTCGCGCATGAACGTGCGGCACAAGCCGTTCGACGATCGCCGCGTGCGCCAGGCCCTCAACTACGCGCTCGACAAGCAGCACACGCTGAAGCTGCTCGGCGGCGCTGCAGTCGCCGCGCACGGCATCCTGCCGCCGGGCATGGCCGGTCGCGACGACGAGCTCGCGCCCTATCCGCACGACGTCGCGCGCGCCAGGCAACTGCTCGCCGCGGCCGGCTACGCCGACGGGTTCGACGTCGAATACATGATTCCCTCCGACGAAGAAGCCGAGCGCCTCGCCGGCTCGCTGCAGCGCGACCTCGCCGACGTCGGCGTGCGCGTGCGCATCACCGAGCTCGCGTTCGCGAGCTACGCCGCGGCGCTCGCGTCGGCGAACGGCCCGGCATTCGCGAAGGCAGGCTGGATCGCCGACTTCCCCGACGCCGCGAGCTTTCTCGATCCGAGCTTCGGCTCGCGCGCGATCAGCGACGACGGCTCGACCAACTACGCGTTCTACGCGAACCCCGAGCTCGATGCGCTGCTCGATCACGCGCGCCGCGAACAGGACGAAGCCAAGCGCGCGGCGCTGTACCGGCGCGCCGAGCACATCCTCTACGACGACGCGCCGTGGCTGTGGGACTACCACCAGGAGATGGTCGAGATCACGCAACCCTACGTGCGCGACTACGAGCCGCATCCGGTCTGGCTGCGCGACTACACGTATACGTGGCTCGATCTCGACGCGAATGGGGAGCGGGTCGCGCCGTGATCGCGCTGGTGGTACGCCGGCTCGGCTGGGCGATCCTCGTCGCGTGGTTCGCGGCAACCGCGACGTTCGCGGCGATCGCGGCGATCCCATCCGACCCGGTGCGCGCGATCGCGCCGCACGCCACGCCGGAGGTCGCCGAGCGCATGCGCGCGTACTACTGCCTCGATCGCGGCTTCGCGGGCCAGTACGGCTGCTTCCTCGCGCACCTCGCGCGCGGCGAGCTCGGCGAGAGCGTGCGCGCGGGACGGCCGGTCACGCACGTGATCGCCGAGCGCGCGTGGCCGTCG
Organism: Kofleriaceae bacterium; assembly: GCA_035500135.1. Taxonomy (GTDB): domain Bacteria; phylum Myxococcota_A; class Polyangia; order Haliangiales; family Haliangiaceae; genus JABFXX01. The sequence goes on along the minus strand of DATJXL010000123.1, from coordinate 17,546 downwards.
CTGCAGCTCGCGCTCGCCGCGATCGTGCTGCAGCTCGCGGTCGGCGTGCCGCTCGGCGTCGTCGCGGCGGCGCGGCGCCGGCGCTGGCCCGATCGCGCGACCGCAGCGGTCACCGTGCTCGGCCAGTCGGCGCCGCCGTTCCTGATCGGCACGCTGTTCCTGTACGTGCTCGCGTATCGCTTCGGGTGGTTTCCGCTCGGCGGCTACGGCTCGGGCTTCTTCGATCGGCTGTGGCACCTCGTGCTGCCGGCCGCGACGTGCGCGGCGCCCGGCGTCGCGTACTCGGCGCGCACGCTGCGCAGCGACCTGATCGACGCGCTGCACGCGGACTACGTGCGCACCGCGCGCGCGAAGGGCCTGTCGGAGCGCCGCATCGTGATCGGCCACGCGCTGCGCAACGCGCTCGGGCCGCTCGCGTCGATCACCGGGCTCAGCTTCGGCCTGCTCGTCGGCGGCGAGGTCATCGCCGAGTACATCTTCGCGTGGCCCGGCCTCGGCCGCGAGCTGCTCCTCGCCGTGCTCGACCAGGATGGGCCGGTCATCGTCGGCATCGTGCTGGTCTCGGCGCTCGCGATCGCGCTCGCGAACCTCGCCGTCGATCTCGTCCAGCTGCGGCTCGACCCGAGGCTGCGCGAATGAGCGATCCCGACCGCACCGCGCGCGCCTACCGCTTCATCATCCTGCTCGGCTGGGTCAGCCTGCTCGCCGATCTCTGTTACGAGGGCATGCGGTCGGCGATCGGCCCGTACCTCGCGCTCCTCGGCGCGAGCGCGACCGCGGTCGGCGCGGTCGCCGGCACCGGCGAATTCGTCGGCTACGCGCTGCGCTACTGGAGTGGCACGCTCGTCGATCGCACCCACAAGTACTGGGCGATCACGATCGCGGGCTACGCGTGCAACATCGTCGCGGTGCCGTTGCTCGCGCTCGCCGGGAGCTGGCCGGCGGTCGCCGCGCTGGTCGCGCTCGAGCGCCTGGGCAAGGCGATCCGCTCGCCGGCGAAGGCGACGCTGACCTCGTTCGCCGGCGCGGATCTCGGCGCCGGCAAGGCGTTCGCGATCAACGAGGCGATGGACCAGCTCGGCGCGCTCGCCGGTCCGCTCGTCGTCGCCGGCATCCTCGCGTGGCGCGGCCAGACCGTCGCCGGCTTCGGCATCGCGTTCGCCCTGCTCGGGCTGCCCGCGCTCGGCGCCGTCGCCGTGCTCGCCCGCGCGCGCCGGCTCTACCCCGATCCGCGCGCGATCGAGCGTGACGACCGCGACGAGCCCGGCGTGCCCGGCGGGCGCCTCGGGCCGCGCTATCACGTCTACCTCGTCGGCGTCGCGCTCGTCGCGATCGGCCTGGCCGACTGGCCGCTGATCGCGTTCCACCTCGAGCGCGTGCGGCTGCTCGGCACCGCGTGGCTCCCGGTGGTCTACGCCGGCGCGATGGGTGCGGACGGCCTGGTCTCGCTCGCGGCCGGGCTCGCGTTCGATCGCTCGCGCGCGCGCGGCGCGACCGGCGCCGGCGTGGTCGCGGTGTTCGTGATCGCCGGCGCGGCCTACGCGCCGCTCGCGTTCGGCGACTCGCTCGTGCTCGCGCTCGTCGGCATCGTGCTGTGGTCGGTCGCGCGCGCCGCGACCGAGTCGATCGGCAAGGCGCTGATCGCCGCGATCGTGCCGCGCGCCCAGCGCGGCCGCGCATACGGCGTCTACTTCCTCGTCTACGGCGGCGCGTGGTGGGCCGGCAGCCTGCTGCTCGGCCGGCTGTACGATCTCGACCCCGCCTACGCCGGTCACGCCGGGAGCGCCGCGCTCGTGCTCGGCGCCGCGGTCGTCGCGGGCTCTGGTGTAAAACGCGCGACATGAGCCAGCGCCATCCCAACATCGTGAATCGCGACGACGTGAAGCCGTACTCGATCGAAAAAGGCAAGCATCGCCTGTCGGGCCGCATCCTCGGCGTACCCGCCGGCAGCCGCCAGCTCGGCGCCACGCTCACCGAGCTGCCGCCCGGCGCGATCTCGTTTCCGTTTCACTATCACTGCGCGAACGAGGAGGCGCTGTACATCGTGTCGGGCACCGGCACGGCGCGGATCGGCGACGCGCGCGTCGCGGTGCGCGCGGGCGACTGGATCGCCTACCCGGTCGGCCCCGCGCACGCGCATCAGATGATCAACGATGGCGAAGAGCCGCTCGTCTATCTCGCGCTGTCGACGACGCACAAGTGCGAGGTCGTCGGCTATCCCGATTCGAACAAGGTCGGCGTGCGCGCCGGCGAGGTGTTCGACCAGCCGTGGATCCGCGAGATCGTGCGCCCGGGTCCGCCGCTCGATTACTTCGACGGCGAGCCCGAGGCATCGTGATTGCATCGCTGCCGGTGGATGATCGGCCGACGCGACTCGATCGAGGACATCCTGATCACGACCGGGCCGCTCGCGCTGCGCGGCTGCCTCGGTGTGCCGCAGGGGCCCATCGGCCTGGTGATCTTCGCGCATGGCAGCGGATCCAGCCGGCTTTCGCCGCGCAATCGCCACGTGGCAGAGGCGCTCCGTGCGCGCGGGATTGCCACGCTCCTGGTCGATCTGTTGACCGAATCCGAGGAGCTCGCGGATCGCATCGACGCGACGCTGCGCTTCGACGTCGAGCTGCTCGCCGATCGCTTGCTCGCGATCACCGACTGGGTTCGGCGCAGCTCGAGCGTCGCCCACCTGCCGCTCGCGTACTTCGGAGCCAGCACCGGCGCCGCGGCGGCGCTGCTCGCGGCGTCGCGCCGGCCCGAGGCGGTGCGCGCCGTGGTGTCGCGCGGCGGCCGTCCCGACCTCGCGGGCGCGGCGCTGCCGCTCGTGCGCGCACCGACGTTGCTCATCGTCGGCAGCGAGGACGCACACGTGCTCGACCTCAACCGCGAAGCGATCGAGCGCATGACCGTGCCGACGCAGCTCGCGATCGTGCCCGGCGCGTCGCACCTGTTCGAGGAGCCGGGCACGCTCGACGAGGTCGCGCAGCTCGCGTCCGAATGGCTGATCGACCACTTCGCGCAGGTGTTCGCCGAGCCGCGCCGCAGCAACTGGGGCCGCCAGTTCGTCGACCGTCGCGCCGCGGGCCAGCGGCTCGCGACCGCGCTCCGCCACTACGCCGACTCGGCCGGCCCCGCGCCTCGCGTGACCAGCGGCGCGCCGCCGCACGTGATCGTGTACGGGCTGCCGCGCGGCGGCGTGCCCGTCGCCGACGAGATCGCGAAGGCGCTCGGCGCACCGCTCGACGTCTGGCTCGTGCGCAAGATCGGCATGCCGATCCAGCCCGAGCTCGGCATGGGCGCGATCGCGGAGGGCGCCGCGCTCGTGCTCGATCCCGAGCTGGTCAGATGGTCCGGCGCCTCGACGCGTGAGCTGCGCGCGCTCGTCCATCGCAAGGCCGCCGAGATCCGGCGCAGCGCGCGTCTATATCGCGGCGAGCAGGCCGCGATCGACGTGCGCGGCAAGACCGCGATCCTGGTCGACGACGGCATCGCGACCGGCAACACGCTGCGCGCGGCGATCCGCGGCGCCAAGAAGCGCGGTGCGGCGCGCGTCGTGATCGCCGCGCCGGTCGCAGCCGCCGAGGCCGTCGACATGTTGCGCGGCGAAGCCGACGAGGTCGTGTGCCTGTCGACGCCGGAGCATCTGATCGCCGTCGGCGCGTGGTACCAGAGCTTCCACCAGCTCTCCGACGACGAGGTCCTCGCGATCCTCGCCGAGGCCCGCCATCGCACGCAGAGCGGCGCGCAACCCACCCGCGAGCCGCGGGTGCACGCCTAACGGTTAGACTAGCGCTGGGCGCGAGCGCGCAAGGCGGCGGCACGAACGCGTCCCGCGCGCGACGGCCGGCGCAGCGCGGTGCTGTTGACGCTCTCGTACACCTCCGAGTCGTAAGAGCTCGTGCCCGAGATCGTCTCGATCGAGAGCGCGCGGAAGTATGGACTCGCGAGGTCGACCTGCCACGCCGAGTCGTAGCCGGGCGGCATCGCGTCGAACGTCAGCGACGTGGCACCGGTGGCCTCGACCCAGCTCTGCGAGACCGTCATCATCTGCTGCTGCGGAGCGTTCGCCGCGTCGACGAACTCGGTCAACGAGTCGTACTCCGGCAACGTGCCCCACGTCGCTGTGACCGCCGTGCTGGTCGCGGCGAAGCTGACGCCCGTCGGCGCATCGGGCAGCGTGAAGCCGGGGTCGCTGCCGGTGAATTCCGTCGAGCCGTCGCGGAACGTGCCGGTCCCGTTCGCGCTGACATCGAGGAACTGGAAGTCATCCTGCATCACGAGCGAGGCCGGGGGCGTCTCGAGGGTCGCGCTCGAACCGATCAGATCGACATAGTCGTTCGTGAGGCTCCACTCCAGCTCGGTCTGCAGCTTGTCGGTGCCGAGGTTGCCGATCACGAGCGGGAGCGCGACCATCGCCGTGCCGGAGGCGTCGGTGTCGACGGTGCCGAGCGCGGTCGCCGCGGAGATCGTCTGACCCCGCGACACGTAGATGTTGCTCGCGTCGTACGCGACCAGATCGTGCGCGCCGGTCGTCACCGCGAGATCGAAGCTCGCATGCGCGCTGCTCGTCGTCTGCGTCGCGCCACCGATCGCGATCGTGCCCGCTTCGGCGAGCGTGCCGGTGACGTCGACCGTCGCGCCGGCAGCTCCGGGGGCATCGCAGAACAGGTACTGTGTCGCCCCGTCGGCGAACGTCGAGCCTTGCAGCACGGCCTGGAACGCGGCGCCGTTCGCGCACACGAGCACCGTCTCGTAGTCGTTCGTCACGTGCAGGTGGAACTTGCCGAGACCCGCGGCCTCCGGCATCTGCCACGCGCCCTGGCCGTCGCGATACATGAACAGCGTCGGCGTCGCGAACAGGTTCACCGTCACCTGGTTCGCGGCTGCCTCCGCGTCCGGCGCCGTGTCGATCGGCGCGTCGGGCGTGAGCATGATCTTGTTGTTGCCCTGCTTGGTCGTGTTGCCACACGCCGCGACCGCGACCGCGACCACCACGAATTCGAGCTTCGTCATGCGGGCGGACTAACACGAACCCGGCGAGGCCGTCACGCTTCATCGAGCGCGCGATCTTCACGCCCGTGTTTCTTCTTGCGCGACTTCATGCCGAGCTCTGCCAGGCGCTTGCGCAGCGTGTTGCGATTCAAGCCGAGGATCTCCGCGGCCTTGAGCTGGTTGCCGCCGGTGTGCGCGAGCACGAGATCGAACAGCGGCCGCTCGACGCGTGCAATCACCTTGTCATACAGATCGTGCGCCGGATAACCGTCGATGCGCGCGAGCAGGCCGGCGAGCTTGGCCGCGACCATGTCCTCGAACGCGAGATCCTCGAGCGGCACGCGCGCGGCGATGACCGGCAGCACCTCGTCGACATCGCCGGCCTCGATGCGGCTGCGCGCGACGCGCACGACGAGCCGGCGCGCGATCGCCTTGAGCTCGGCCACGTTGCCCGGCCACGGATACGTGCGCAGCCGATCGTGCGCGCGGCTCGAGATCGTCGGCTTCGTCCGCCCGACCTCCGCCGCGTAGTGCTTGACCCAGCGCTCGCACAGCGTCTCGAGATCGTCGCTGCGGTCGCGCAGCGGCGGCACGTCGATGCGCCGCGCCGCGAACAGCTCGTACAGCTCGGGCGAGACGATCTTGGCCTCGACCGCGCGATCGACGTCGACATCGGCGGTCGCGACCACATGGACGTCGTCGGCCTCGCGCTCGCCGCGCGAGCGGTCGCGGATCGCGCGCCGCAGCGTGCGCTGCGACGGCCCCGACAGATCGCTGACGTCCTTGACGAGCAGCGTGCCGCCGCTCGCGGCGCGCAGCGCCCGGCGCGCGCGCTCGCACGCGTCACCGGTCTCGGGCGCGTTCGGGACGTCGGCGCCGTCGAACGTCGGCCGCACGGCGACGAACTTGCCGCGGCCGCGCGGGCCGCGATGGTGCAGCACGCGCGCGACGAGCTCGCGCCCGCAGCCGTGCTCGCCGCTGATCAAGACCGGCGCGCCGCCGTCGGCGTACGCGTCGAGCTTCGCGACGACCGCGCGCATCGCCGGGCTCTCCGCGACCAGGAAGTCGTGCGCGCGCAGGTTGCCGTGCAGCATGACTACGCCGCGACCTCGTCGTCCATCGTCGCGCGCTCGCCTTCGGGCGCGAGCCCCAGCCGGCGCTGGCGCTCGATCAGCTGCGCGAAGTAATCCTCGACCAGCGCGCGCGCGGCGGCGAGCTCCGGCGCCTCCCACACGCGCAGGCGCAGCGCGTTGCAGCCGTACAGGCCGCGCGCGTACCACGCACACGCCTTGCGCACCTCGTGCAGCGTGCGCGGCCCCGACTTCAATTGCTCGATCAGATCGACGTGGCGGCGGAACACCGCGACGCGCTCGGCGAGCGTCGGCGGGCCGGGATCCGGCCGCCCCGCGCACAGCTCGCGCAGCCGCGCGAACAACCACGGGTTGCCGAGCGCGCCGCGCCCGATCATCACCGCGTCGCAGCCGGTGAGCTCGCGCAGCCGGATGAAGCCCTCGACGTCGACGACATCGCCGTTGCCGACGACCGGAACGTGCGCGGGCACGGCGGCGCGCACGAGCCGGATGATCTCGGGATCGCTCTTGCCCGCGAACCCTTGCGTGCGCGTGCGGCCGTGCACCGTGATCATCTGCGCGCCGGCTTCGACCATCGCGCACGCGAACTCGGGCGCGTTGCGATGGTCCTGGCTCCAGCCCGCGCGGTGCTTGACCGTGACCGGCACGTCGGCCGGCACCGCCGCGACGACCGTGCGCACGAGCGCCTGCGCGCGCTCGGGCTCCTTCATCAGCGCCGAGCCGCACTCGCCCGCGACCACGCGCTTGGCCGGGCAGCCCATGTTGATGTCGACGAGCGACGCGCCGATCGCGACCGCGAGGCGCGCCGCCTCGGCCATCGCCGGCTCCTCGCGGCCGAAGATCTGCACGCCGAACCGGCGGCCGTCGAGCGACGCCGTCATCTTGCCGGTCGTCTTCGGATCGCCGCTCGCGAGCGCGTGCGCCGACAAGAACTCGGTGATCGTGAAGCCGACGCCGAGCTCCTCGGCGACCGTGCGAAACGGCAGGTCGGTGACCGCCGCCATCGGCGCGAGCAGCACCGGCGGGTCGATCTGCAACGGTCCTACGCGCATGGAAAGACGTATGTACCGGATCGGATCGCGTTCGTAAACGCTGTTCGCTCGCGACGCTAACTGCGCAAATCTTCGGGGCGGTTGACGTTGCGAAGTGCTTGCGGATCGACACCATCGAGCCACCGCACGCGCAAGTCCTCGTCGGTCAGAAGCCCGCTCGCCTTGTAGCGCCCGGCCGCGAGCCGGCGCTCGACTGCAGCACGCGCGCGTGCGTGTAACACACAGACCAGCGGCTCGGGAAGCCCGTTGGCGCGCACGCCGATCGCGTCGAATGCATCGGCGCGCGCGGCGAGCAGCTGCTCGACCACCGCGGCGGTCACGTACGGCATGTCGCCCGCGACCACGAGCAACCACGGCGTGCGCGCGGCGGCGAGCCCGGCCGCGATGCCCGCGAGCGGCCCGACGCCTTCGATCGGATCGCGCACCGTGCGAAATCCTGACGCGTCGCGTGCCGCGGCCACCACGATCTCGGCCACGCGCGGCGCGAGCACGCGCGCGAGGCGCGTCAGGATCGTCTCGCGACGGCCATCTCCTGTGTCGACCTCGATCAGGTGCTTCTCGACGCCGCCCATCCGCGTCGCGCGCCCGCCGGCGAGGATCAACGCGGTGACGTCGTTCACTTGAGCAGCGGCTCGACGTACTCCTGCGCCGGCGTCGTGACCTCGGGGCCGCTCGGCGCGAGATACACCGAGATCTCGGTGCGCACGCCGAACTGGCCGGGGAAGTACAGGCCCGGCCCGATCGTGAAGCCGGTGCCGGGCGTGAGGCTGCGCGTGTCCTTGACCTCGAAGTCGTCGAGGTCGGCGCCGCCGCCCTGCAGGTCGTTGTCGATCGAGTGGCCGGTGCGGTGCATGACCTGATCGACGACGCCCGCCTTCTTGATGAACGCGCGCGTCGCCTGATCGACCTCGGCGCCGGTGATCGGGCGGTGCTTGTGCGAGCGATCCGAGATCAACACGAGCGCCTGATCGCGCGCGAGCGAGACGGTCTCGAAGGCCTTCGCGATGCGATCGGGCACGATCTTGTCGGCGACCGCGACCCACGTCTGCGCGGCGTAGATGCCCTCGGGGCGATCGACCTTGGCGGCGAGCGAGATCACGATCGGATCGCCGGGCTGGATCTGCGAGGTCTTCGCAGCGGTCGGCACGTAGTACGGATCGGCGGTGTTGACGCCCGCCGCGACCACCGGCGGCGGCCCGACGAGCCCGCGCATCACGATGCCGTGTACGAGCAGCTGCTGGACCTCGTATTCGCTGACCGGATCGTGCGCCTGCAAGCGCTTGGTGACGAACGCGAGCGCTTCCTTGCGCAGCTCGACGATGTGATGGACCGCGACGTAGTGCGCGGTGCGGCCGGCGTCGCCCCAGATCGCCTTGGTGTACTGCACGAGCGTGTCGCTCGAGCGCACGTTGACGCCGGCGGCGCGGATCATCTCGAGCGTGCCGGCATCGACGCGCGACACGTTCGGCACCGCGGCCTTCGCCGAGTACTCGACCGCGATCGACTTCTCGCCCTTGAGCACGACCGCGAGCTGCTTCGCGAGATCGCGGTAGCCGAGATACGTCAGCTTCTTGCCGGGCAGGTGCTCGAAGTTGCGCGCCTCCGACGTGTGGACGAGCGCGATCGGCTCGCCGCTCGCCGGGATCATGTAGAACCACGCGCGCTGCGGGTGACCGTCGGGCGCGACCAGGCGCACCGCGATCGGATTGGAGCCGTCGCGATCGTAGAGCAGCCAGCCGTCGAGGTGCTGCACCGCGAGCAGGCCCTGCACGGCGGTGATGTCGGCGAGGCCGACGCGCGCCGGGATCGCCGCGGCGTAGGGATCCTGCGGCTTCGCGGCATCCGGTTTCGGCGCGGTCGCCGTCACCGGTCCCGGCTTCGGCACGTCCGCGTACGGATCCTGCGGCTTGGGCGACGGCGGAGCTTTCTTGGGCGTCGCCGGCTGCGCGGCCACCACGCCACTCACGAGCAGAACGACGATCGCAGCCGCTTTCTTCATGGAGTCCTCGCGCGCCAAACGTGTTCGAGCTCGGCGACCAGCCCCTCATGAATAGCACCGTTCGTCGCCACGACCTCTCCTGCATGCAGATCGAGCGGCCCGCCCCGGATGTTCGTCACGATCCCACCGGCTTCGGCGACGACCAGCGCGCCCGCGGCGAGATCCCACGGCTTGAGCTTGCGCTCCCAGTAGCCGTCGAGCCAGCCGCAGCCTACCAGACAAAGATCTAATGAAGCGGCGCCGAGCCGCCGGCAAGCTCCGGCAACCCGCTGCAGCCGCTCCCACTCCGCGAAGTTGTTCACCGGCGAGGTCGCGCGATCGTACGGAAATCCCGTCGACAGCAGCGCCTGATCGAGCCGCGGCGTCGCACTCACGCGCAGCGGCCTGCCGGCGCCGTCGCGGGCACCACCGCCGGCGATGGCCTCGAACCACCAGCCGAGCGCGGGCGCCGCGACCACTCCGAGGCTCGTGCCCTTGCGGTCTTCGAGCGCGATCGAGATCGACCAGATCGGGAGCCCGTGCGCGAAGTTCACGGTGCCATCGATCGGATCGACGAGCCACCGCTCGGGCCGGTCGCCGCCGGTCTGGCCCCCCTCCTCGCCGAGGATCGGCACTCCGGGCGCGCCGCGCTCGAGCACGCGCCGGATCGTGTCCTCGGCACGGACGTCCCACTCCGTCACCAGATCGCGCGGGTTGGTCTTGCCGCGCACGTCCTCGACGCGCACGCCGCGCAGCAGGTCCGACGCCGCCCGCGCGGCGGCGGCGGCGACCTCGAGCATCGCGTCGGCGTATCCGGTCACAGATCGAGGCGCATCGCGACGAGCCCGTGCCCGCGCGCGGCCGTGAACGTCTCGCTCGTCGCCACCTGCTTGGACAGCGTCGAGCGATCGACGACGCGAAACCCGAACTTGGCCGCGAAGAAGTCGCTCGCGCTCTCGGTGAGCAAGTAGATGCGGCGCACGCCGCGCCAGCGCGCCTGGCCGACCGCCATGTCGGCGAGCACCCAGCCGTAGCCGGCGCCACGGACCTCGGGCGCGACCGCGAGCGCGCGCAGGATCGCGTCGTCGCCCATGACCTCGAGCGCGACCGAGCCGACCAGGCCGTGCTCGTTGTGCAGGACGAAGAACGACGGGAACTGCTCGTCGCGCGCGGGCTCGTCGCCGAGGCTCGCGGCCGCGAGCAGCTCGCGCACCGCGGGCATGTCGGCGCGCCGCGCCGGCCGCATCGCGTCGCCGATCGCGTCGAGCAGCTTGTCGTGCAGGCCGTCGAAGCTGCCGCTCGACAGCACGCACACGACGTCGCCCGGCGCCGCGCTCTCGGCGAGCTGCTTGACGATCGCGTCGACCTCGGGGATGTAGCTCGCCTTCGTGCCGCTGCGATGCAGATCGAGCGCGAGCTTCTCGGGATCGAACCGATCCTCGACCGGGATCTTCGACGGGTCGAACATCTTGCCGACGATCACCTCGTCGGCGTGCGCGAACGCGTCGGCGAACTCGGCCTGGAACGTCTTGCGCCGGCTCGTCGCCGAGCGCGGCTCGTAGACCGCGATCAGGCGGCGCTTCGGGAACCGCCGGCGCAGCGCCTTCAGCGTCTCGCGCACGGCCGTCGGGTGGTGGGCGTAATCGTCGAGCACGATCACGCCGCCGGCGATGCCGCGCATCTCCTGGCGGCGCCGCACGCCGGCAAAGCTCGCGACCGCGCGCCGGATGTCGTCGATCGGCACGCCTCGACCGTGCGCGACCGCGATCGCGGCGACGCAGTTCGCGACGTTGTGCCGGCCCGCGAGCAGGGTCTCGAACCGCTCGAGACGCTCGCCCTTGTGCAGCACGTCGAACGCGACGCGCCCGGCCTTCGTGACCTCGAGGTTCTCGGCCCACCACGCGATGTTCGCGGGCGGGTTGCCGTCGGCGTCGTCGACGACGCCGTAGACCTCGACCGCGCACGCCGCGTGCTTGGCGACCGCGAGCGCGTCGGGCGAGTCGGCGCACACGACGAGCCGGCCGTCGCTCGGCAGCAGCGCGACGAGCTTCTTGAACGTGTCGCGCACGGCATCGAACGACGGAAAGATGTCGACGTGATCGAGCTCGATGCTGGTCAGGATCACGGTGCGCGGGCGGTAGTGGAGAAACTTCGGCCCCTTGTCGAAGAACGCGGTGTCGTATTCGTCGCCTTCGATCACGAAGTCGGCGCCGTGGCCTAGCCGCCAGCCCTGGCCGAGCCCGACCGGCACGCCGCCGACGAACAGCGACGGATCGCGGCCCGACTCGAGCAGGATGTGCGCGACGAGCGAGGTCGTCGTCGTCTTGCCGTGGGTGCCGGTGACGACGATCGCGTGCTTGTCGTCGAGCATGCGCTCGCCGAGCACCGCGGGGAACGACGTCAGCGGGATGCCGCGCGCCTGCGCAGCCTTGACTTCGACGTGGTCGCGACCGTGCACGTTTCCCACCACTGCGACCTCCGGCTTCCAGTCCAGGTTGCCTTCCGCGTACGGCATCATCACGGGCACGCCGAGCGCGGCTAGCTGCTCGCTCATCGGCGGGTACACCGCGGCATCGGAGCCACGGACTTCATGCCCCGCCGCGGCCATGAGGCCGGCGACCGCACCCATACCCGTCCCGCCGATGCCGATGAAGTGAACCCGCACGTTTGTGTTCCGAGCGCCGCGCAAGGTACCGGGCTCGCCTCGTCGGGTAAAGTGCTGTCGCCGGTGAAGATCGGTTAAGCTGGCGACGGGTCATGGACGGGCCGCGTCACGAGAGGCGCTCGCATTTCCGCGGCAAGTCGCGTCCGGGCCGGATCATGCCGGTGCGGTTCCGTACGGCCGCTCACGCGGTCTGGACCGACGCCGAGACCCGCAACATCGGTGTGGGCGGCGCGTTCATCGCGTCGCGCGCGGTGCTGCCGCTCGGCACGACGCTCACCGTCGAGATCAAGCTGCCGACCAGCGACCGCGCCTTCACGCTGCCGGCGGTCGTGCGGTGGTCAAGCGCGGCCCAGGGCGGCATGGGCGTGCAGTTCGTCGGCGTCGACGTCGACGTGCTGCTCGAGATGAACGATTACTTCTCGTCGCTCAGCGCGTACGCGGAGTGAGAGCAGAATTACCGCCAAGGCGCCTGAAGACGCCAAGGCGCCAGCAGAGAGTGGATCGGGCCCGATCCAGTTCTTCTGGCGCCTCTTCTCCACTGGCGCCTTGGCGGTGATTCCGCTCTTACTTGTTCACGTCGGTCGACTCGAAGATCTTGTCGGCCGATGCCGGCACGAAGCCGTGGAACAGCTCGCCCGATGGCAGCGGGTAGCGCTTCGCGAACTCGTAGTAGCACGATGGGATCGCGCGCGTGCCGTCGGCGAAGTCGACCGCGATCGGCTCGGCGCGCGTCGACGATTGCTCGAGGTGCTCGGCGCGGCTGCCCTTGATCGCGCCGCCCGCTTCGTTGAGCCGAAAGCCGTGCTCGACGAGAAACGCGTCGAGCGCCGCGAGATCCGGAAACGTCGCGAGCGCGTTCGCCGCGACCGTGAAGTGATTGACGCGCAGCCCGAACGCGCCGACCCACGCCGCGTACTCGCTCTCCGCGAGCAGCGCCTCGTACTCCGCGATGCGGATCTGCCACGGCCGCCCGGCCCACGGCAGCGCCGCGAAGCCTGCCGGGATCTGCGCGAGCAATCCCGCGATGATCTGCTGCGCGCCGCCCGACAGCTCGGCCACGCACAGCTCGCTGATGAACACCTTCGGCAAGCTCGGATCCGGATGCTGCCAGTAGCGCGCGATCAGCTTCTTGTCGTCGAACCGGTAGCGGTCACGTAGGGCCCATCCGTGTGCCTCGAACGTGCGCGCCATCGCGTCGATCCCGATGTCGCCTGCACCGAACGTGCGCAGCGCGACGTGATCGTTCTGCACGCGCTCGCCGCGCGCGGCGAGCAGCGCGTGGATGCGCGCGGCTTGCGGCGTGATCGCGGTGTAGTCGGCCCACAGCGCCGCGAGCAGCTCGGGCGTCGTCACGGCAAGGTCATCGGATAGTTGAACGAGGTCTCGCGCTGCGTCGTGTGCGGGAAGCGCGCGGCCTTCACCGCCTTGTCGATGCACGGCGCGGCCGGCGTCGTCGCGAAGTCGCCTTGCTGCTCGAGCTTGATGACGGTGCCGTCGGCGCCGACCGTGACGTGCAGGCGCGCCTTGCCGGCGAGCTTGTGGTCGGTGGCGCACGTCCGCGCGGCCGCGTAGACCGGTCGCATCGCGTCCTCGATCATGTCCGACGTCAGCGTCTCGACCGCCGGCTCGTTGCCGGGCACCTCGGCCGCGCGCGGGCATTGCTTGGGATCGGCGGCGACCGGATCCGACGGCGGGTTCGCGGCGATCACGCTGCCGTCGCACGGCACGACGACGCGATACGCGACGACGTCGAGCGCGACGCCGTCCTTGCCCTCGGCGCTCCACCGCGGCTTGGCCGGAACCTTCACGACGAGCTCGACGCGCGCGGCCGCCACCGACTTCGCCCAGCGCTCGGCCTGGGTGTCGTCGGCGAACTGGCGCGAGCTGTCGTAGAGGTAACCCGGCGCGAGCTGGCCGGCCTCGACGTGCGGCGCGGCGCCGGCCGCGATCACCGGCCACGACCGGCCGTCGACGTCGACGCCGCCGCAGCGAATGCAGCCCGACAGCGTCACGCGCGACGACTTGCGCGCCGCATCCCACGCGCGCACCGCGAACGCCGACGCGTCGCCGTCGAGCACGAGCGTCTTGCCGGCGAGCTCGGCCGCGCGCGCGTCGCGCACGACCCGGCATTGCCGGCGCTCGGTGTCGTCACCGCGATCGCACGCCGCGACCAGCGCCCACACGACATCCTCGACGTGCTTCACGCGGGTCGCGCCCTGCGCCTTGGCCTCGAACGAATCGGCACGCGCGGCCGGCGCGATCGCGAGCAGCGCGGCGACGGCGACGGCGCGCATCACTTGAGCTTGTGCGTGAGGTGGGCCTTGAGCCGCACCTCGGCGTCTACCGGATCGCTGACGACGATCGGCACCGTGCGCTTGAGCTCGTCGTCGAGCTCGACGTAGAACGTCTTGCGCAGCCCCGCGTCGTCGACGAGCTGCTGCGGCGTGCGGCCGCGCACCTTGGTGTCCCCGAGCTTCGCGCAGTAGGCCTTGAGCTTGTCGTACAGCGGCCCGCCGAGGAACTCCTTGATCTTGTCGGACTCGTTGACGAGCCGCTCGAAGCTGACCTCGGCCGCGGCCGAGAGCTTGCCGCGATCCTGATCTTGCGCGAGCTGCGCGCACACGCGCAGCACCATGACGTCGTCGATGACACCGATGCCCTCGTTCCAGTCCGGGATCAGATCCATCTTGCTGACCATGTACGAGAGCGCGCCGCCGGCGAGCTTCTTGGCCTCGGCGTCGGCGGTCGTCGACTCGAGCACGGCCTTGAACGCCTCGATGTCCTGGCGGATCGTGTCGGCCCAGCCCTTGAAGACGTCGATGTAAGCCACGCGGCCTCCTTGCTGCGACGGTATCGCGGATGTCGTCGAGTTGTATAGGATGGGTGCATGCGAAGCATCGCGTGGGTCGTGCTCGGAATCGCGCTGGCGGCGTGCAGCGGAGATAGCCCTACGGGCACACCGATGTGCTCGGGCTCGCTCTACGACCCGTGCGCGACCGAGCACGATTGCCAGAACACGACCCAGATGGCGTGCATGCCGTTCGACGACGCCTTCGAAGCCTGCACGCAGTCGTGCACGAAGGACAGCGACTGCCCGAAGCAGTCCGACGGCAAGGCCGTCACCTGCAACCCGCAGATGCTGTGTCAGCCGGAAGCGGCCAACGTCTGCACGATGCCGTAGCGGCTACGGCATGAAGTTCTGGATGAGCTTCGTAGGCTGACCCGCGCGCACCGAGACCGCGACGGTCTTCTTCACGTTCTCCGCCGAGTTCACGAACGTGATCTTGTGCGCGCCCGCGGACAGCGGGATCGCGCGCTGCGGCGTCGTGAGGCCGGTCGGCTTGCCGTCGACGTAGATCTCGCACGGCGGCTTGCTCGACACCATGAGCGTGCCGCTGCCGCCTGCAGGCGCGGCCGGCGTCTCGGCCGGCGCGTCGAAGCTCGGCTCGGCGAGCGCCGCGTTGGGCTTGGAGTGCGCGACGTGGCTCGTGGTCGCGTGATGCGCGGGTGCGGCGGCCGGTGCCGGCGCCGGTGCGGCGTGCACGACCGCAGGCGCCGCCTTGGCCTGCGCGACCTGCGAGCTGCCCTTCGTGAACAGGAGGTCGACGCGGCGGGTCTTGTTCGGATCGAAGTGCGCCATCTGCGTCGCGTGGCCTTCGAGCGTGAAGATCACGTCGTACGGGCGCGACGGATCGACCGACGCCGACACCGGCGTCGTGCCGAGGAACGAGGTCCTGCCGTTGTCGACGAGCATCACGGTCGCACCCGCCGGGTTGGAATCGATGCGAACGTCGACGAGCTTCACGATGCCGCGCGTCGTCTTGACCTCGTGGATCGCCGCGGGGGATTCGGTCGTGACCGCGGCGGGAGTCGGGGCTGCGACCGCTGCCGGTGCCGGTTCCGCAACCGGTGCCGGTGCCGCGACTGCTGCCGGGGCCGGTGCGGAGACCGGCGCCGGTGGCTCCGCCGTCTGCGGGCCGTCCGCAGTCGCGGTCGCCGCGTTCGCAGGCTCGGTCGCCGGCGCGGCCGGAACCACGACCGCCGCTTCCTTCTTCTCGATCGAGGCCACGCGCGCCGGCTTGGTCGACTTCTTGTCGGTCGCCTTGGCGCCGCCAAACGCGATGTAGCCGCCGATCAAGCCGCCGACCACCACGCACACCGCGGCGGGCACGCCGAGCTTCTTCCACAGCGCGCCACTCGGACGCGTCTTCGGCGTCTGTTGCGTGCCGAGCCACGCTTCGTCCTCGACGCGATCGACGAGCCGGCTGGGCTCGAACCAGGCATCGGAATCGATCGCGTCACCGGTCTGGTCGAGCGTGGTCGAGCGCGCCTTGCCGACGAACGGATTCGTCGCGTCGGTCGCGGCGGGCTCGAACGGAGCGGCGACCGGAGCCACCTTCGGTGGGGCGGTGCGGGTCGGCGGCGGCAGCGTCGGCGGCGGCAGCGTCGGCGGCGGCAGGGTCGCCGCGGTCGGCGCCGGCGCCGCGGTCGGCGCCGGCAGCGGCGGCAGCGTCGTCGGCGGCGGCAGCGGCGCGGACGGGCGCGGCCGCACGAGCTGCGGCGGGGGCGTGCCGGACAGCGTCGCCATCGCGCTCGGGGGCCTCGGCAGCGGCGGGATCGTCGTGCCGCGCGGCGGTGCCGTGGTCACGCGCACCGGCGGCGGCATCGCAGGCATCTGGTGCTGCGACGTGCCGCTCGGCGTGCGGCTGCGCGGCAGCGGCTGGACCTCTCCTGCCCCGCGCAACGGCGGAATCGTCGAGGTCATGCGCGCCGGCTGAACCGGTTTCGGAGACGAGAACAGATCGGCGGATGGATCGTCGATCGGCCTTCCGGTCTTCACCGATGCGATCAGCTGGTTCACCGCAGTCGATTCCGTCTTCGCCATGAATGACTCCCCGAAAGCTGGCCGCGAGGATTGCGAACGGGGGTCGGCTTGTAAAGCGAAATCCACCGCTGCAACACACGTGTCGTGCGTGCCTAGTCGGGCGAATTACCAAATGATCTTCGTGCGCACGATCTCGTCCGATTCGTGCGCGAAGGGTGCAGACTCGGGCTCGCGAAACGCGATCGAAAAGCGATCGATTGTGATGAGTCGGGATGCGGCGGTCGTGGCAGAGAAACTTGTTGACCGGGAGTGACCATACATCTAATGTATGGTCAGAAAATGGAGGCGGGGCCCAGTGCTTTCGTCGACCTGCGCAGGTTGATGGACTGGTTCGAGAGCCTCGCCCACGCGCCTCGGACGGTCCAGATCGAGAAGATCGTGACGCGACTGGGCGTGCGCTGCGTGCCGCTGCTCGGCCGCGAGCTCGCGGGCGTCGATCCGCGCCGGCGCGAAGCCGCGCGCGCGGCGCTCGCGAGCCTCGCGTCATGCGAAGACACGCGCGCGCGCGTGATCGCCGAGCTGCAGCGAGTCGCCGCTGGCGACGCGAGCGACGACGGCAAGGTGTGCGCGCTCGGCTTGCTCGCCGAGCTCGGCGAGCGGGGCGCCGCGCAGTTCGTCGACGGCCCCGCGGTGCAGCGCCGCTCCGCGCTCGCGCTCGCGGCGCAGCTCGATACGGCCGGCGATGTCGCGGCTGCCGCCGACATGATGGTGCGCCAGCTCGGCGGCACCGATGTCGTGAACCTGATGGGCGTGCTCGCGGAGGCCGCGCCCGCCGCCGCGCACCGGCTCGCCACCGAGCTGGTCGCGCGGCTCGATCTCGACGGCGAGCTCCGCGAGCGCATCGCCGAGGTCGCGCAGAATGCGCCGGCGCCGGATTCCCGCGCCGCGC
>DATJXL010000122.1:0-95306 GCA_035500135.1 Kofleriaceae bacterium | reverse complement strand
GGCGCGCTCGGTCTGGCGCGTCGCGTACGGCGTGCCGTCGATCGCGACGCCGTCGCGGCGCAGGTAGAACAGCTGGATCACGGCATCGAGCGCCGCGTCGACCGCGTTGACGAGGTTGGCCTCGTGCCACGGATCCGCGGGAGGCGCGAGGTCGTGATAGCCGCGCGTCGTGACCAGCCAGTCGATGATCACGCGCGAGTCGAACAGCGTGCGGCCATCGCCGACGACCGCGATCGGCACCTTGCGAATCGGCGACACCTCGCGCAGCGCGGCCATGCCGGCGTCGGTCGCGGTGTCGACGCGATCGATCGGCTCGCCGACCTCGGCCGCGACGACACGCACGCGGCGCACGAACGGGGACGTCGTCGTTCCGTAGAGCTTCATGCCCTCGTAGGATACGCTTCGTTCGTGCACGTGTTCTTGATCCGGCACGCCGAAGCGGTCGACGAGACGCTCGAGCTGCGCGATCCGTCGCGTCACCTCACGGCGGTCGGCCGCGACCAGGCCAGGAGCCTCGGCGACCGGCTGCGCTGGCACGACTGCGAGCCGACGCACATCTGGACGAGCCCGCTCGTGCGTGCGGTGCAGACCGCCGAGCTCGTCGCGGCCGGGCTTTCCGCCACGGTCGCCATCGAGGTCGTGCCCGGGCTCGCGCCCGGCGAGTCGTCGCGCGCGGTGATCGCCGCGGTGCACGCGCTGCCGGCGACCGCGTCGATCGTGCTCGTCGGCCACGAGCCCGGCATGTCGGGCCTGGCCGCACTGCTCCTCGGTCAGCCCGACTTCGCCGCGCTCGCCAAGGCCGAGGCCGTGCGCATCGTCGACGGCAAGCTGCGCTGGCGCTTCGCGTGGAACGCCGACGCGCCGACGCTACAGCCCCAGTAGCTTCGGCAGCCCGATCGCGCGCTCGCCCGCGAGGATCGCGAACGCGAGCACGAGGTCGATCGCGGTGACGAACGAGCCGTACCGCAGGAACCTGCGAAAGCCGATCTCGCCGCGCGGGCCGGCCGATTCCATCACGATGATGTTCGCGACGCTGCCGAACAGCGTGAGGTTGCCGGCGAGCGTCGACGCGACGGCGAGCATGATGTAGCCCCACGTCGGCTCGGGCATCCTCGGCACCCACGCGACCGCGACGAGCACGAACGGGACGTTCGACACCACGTTCGACGCGACGACGACGAGCAACACGAACGCGAGATCGCCGACCGCATCGCCGCGCGCGACCACCGGCGCGACCGCCTCGAACAGGCGATCGAGCAGCCCGACGTGCTCGACGCCGGCGATCACGACGAACAGGCCGGCGAAGAACACGAGCAGCGACCAGTCGATCGCCGCGAGCACCTTGCGGTGCTCGGCCGTGCGCGCCGACACCATCAAGCCCGCGGCTGCGGTCATCGCCGCGCCGGCGAGCGTGACGCCGGCGAGCGCGAGCACCGCGAACAGCGCGAGCGCGGCGAGCCCCTTCGCGCACAGCCCGCGGTCGACCGCGGGCTTCGGCGGCCGCCGCTCGACGAGCGGCCCGCGCGGCAGCTCGAACCGGAACAGCCACGCGAGCACGAGCGCGTTCGCCGCCAGGCACGCCACGCCGACCAAGAGCGCGAGCGCGAGGTACTGCGCGAACCCGATCTGGCCGTGCGCCGCCGCGCCGACGATCATGTTCTGCGGATTGCCGCTGAAGCTGACGACGCCGCCGACGTTCGCGGCCGACGCCAGCGCGAGCAGGTACGGCAGCGCCGGCAGCCGCGCCTCGACGACGACCGCGACGACGAGCGGCGTCAGCACGACGCACACGGTGTCGTTGAGGAGCAGCGCCGACAGCGCGCCCGCGACCGCGACCAGCCCGAACAGCAGCGAGCGCGCCGAGCCCGCGCGCACGAGCACGACGTACGCGGCGTAGCGGAAGAACTGCGCCTCCTGCAGATACGCCGCGATCACGAGCACGCCGAACAGGAGCACCACGACGTGGAGATCGACCGCGTGCAGCGCCGCGTCCATCGGCAGGCCGCCGACGAGCACCATCGCGACCGCGCCGACCAGCGACGCCGCCGGCCGGTCCAGGCGCAGAAACCGCAGCTGCCGGCTCGCGATCAGCAGGTACGTCACGCAAAACACGACGAGCGCGCCGGTCACGGGCGCGCTCCGGCCGGACCGCGCCCGGCGATCGCCTCGCGAGGCGCTCGGCTGAACGGGCGGCTCGCTTCGCTCACGGCGCGTGGAGTTTCCACTAGCGCCGCAACTGGCGCTATGGTTCGGACCGGTGGATCTCGCGATCGAAGCTCGCGACCTGGCGAAGACCTACCGCACGCCATTTCGCCGCAAGAAGGTCGAGGCGCTGTGCGGCGTGTCGTTCGAGGTCGGCCGCGGCGAGATCTTCGGCTTCGTCGGGCCGAACGGCGCCGGCAAGACCACGACGATCCGCACGCTGATGGGGCTCATCCGCCCGACCGCGGGCACCGCCGCGATCCTCGGCCACGCGATCCCGAGCCGCGCCGCGCGCTTTCGCATCGGCTTTCTGCCCGAGTCGCCGTACTTCTACGACTACCTCACGGTCGGCGAGCTGCTCGATCTCGCGGGGCGCCTGTTCGGCATCGCACACGACGTGCGCCGCAAGCGCGCGGACGCGCTGATCGAGCGCGTCGGGCTCGACCGCGCGCGCACGCAGCGGCTCAAGAAGTTCAGCAAGGGGATGTTGCAGCGCGCCGGCATCGCGCAGGCGCTGATGAACGATCCCGAGGTCGTCGTGCTCGACGAGCCGATGAGCGGCCTCGATCCGATCGGCCGCAAGGAGGTGCGCGACCTCATCCTCGAGCTGCGCGAGCAGGGCAAGACCGTGTTCTTCTCGTCGCACATCCTCACCGACATCGAGGCGATCGCGGATCGCGTCGCGATCGTCGCGCGCGGCAAGCTCGAGGCGCAGGGCAAGCCGGGCGAGCTCGTCGCGCGCACCGTGCTCGGCGTCGACGTGTGCGTGCGCGTCCCGGGCTCCGCGGAAACCGACGCCGAGCTCGCGGGCATCGCGACCCGCGTGCGCCGCACCGGCGACGAGCTCGCGGTCACGCTGCCGGCCGACGCCGACGTCGACGCGTGGCTCGAGCGAGCGCGCGCCCGCGGCGCGAAGGTCGTGTCGGTCGCGCCGCGGTTCGAGACGCTCGAGGATCTGTTCCTGCGCAAGACGCACGACGCGAAGGCGGTGAACCGGTGAGTGGACGCGCCGGCCGGATCTGGGCGATCGCGCTCAACACGTTCCGCGAGGCCGCGCGCATCCGCGTGCTGTACGGCATCGCGGTGCTCGTCGTCGGCTGGAACTTCTTCGCGATCGTGCTCGGCGAGATGTCCCTGCGCGAGAGCCAGCGCGTGATGCGCGATTTCGGGCTCGCCGGCATCTCGCTGTTCGGCTCGCTCACCGCGATCTTCCTCGGCGTGTTCCTGCTCTACAACGAGGTCCAGCGCCGCACCGTGCACGCGATCGTCTGCAAGCCGATCGAGCGCTGGGAGTTCGTCGTCGGCAAGTACCTCGGCATGGCCGTCGTGCTGTCGGTGCTGGTCGGGCTGTTCGGGGGCGCGATGGCGGTGATGCTGGTGACGCAGGGCGTCGGCGTGTCGAGCGAGCTCGTGCGCGCGCTCGTGCTCGCGTGGATGGAGGTCCTCGTCGTCGCCGCGATCGCGATCTTCTTCTCGTCGTTCTCGACGCCGTTCCTGTCGGGAATCTTCGCGCTCGCGATGTGGGCGATCGGCCGCGTGACACCCGATATTCTCGCGGCGACCAAGGCTGCGGCGACCTGGATCCGCGCGGTCGCCCGCGTCGCCCTCGAGATCGTGCCCGACATCTACCTGTTCTCGCCGTCGGGGCGAGTCGTGGACGGCAGCGCGGTCAGCGTGCACGCCGACTTCGTGTCGTGGGCCTACGTCGGGCTGGCCAGCCTGCACGCGCTGGGCTGGATTCTGGGCCTCCTGGCGTTCGCCTGCGTGCTGTTCCACCGCCGCGATTTCGCGTAAGGTCCGCGCCGGAGGCAGCATGGCCAAGAATCTCGGGGGCGCGATCATCGATCTGCTCGACTCGGAGCGCGTCGATCTACGCGCCGCGGCGGCGACGGTGCTGGCCGCGGTCGGCAAGACCGACCGCTCGGTCCAGACCGCGCTCACGTCGCGGCTCGCCGATGACGATCCGGGCGTGCGCCGGATCGCGCTCGAGGGCCTCGCCGAGATGGGCGCCGGCGGAATCGCGCCCAAGCTCGTGCCGCTCCTCCGCGGCGACGACGAGACGCTCGCCGAGCGCGCCGCGACGCTGCTCGCGCAGCAGGGCGCCGCCGCAGAAGGCACGCTGCGCAAGGAGATCGCGGCCGGCCCGGTCGCGTCGCGTCGCGTGATGGCGCAGCTGCTGCTCCGCCGCGGCACGCAGCCGGCGGTCGAGGCCGTGCTCGACCAGCTGTCCGACGACGAGTTCGGCGAGCAGGCGCTGCAGCTCGTGCGCACGGCACTGGATTCCGGCGAGCAAGGCAACGACAAGCTCGCGAACCTCGTCGAGAAGCTCGCGGTCGATCGCGCGCGCGACTCCGCGAAAGACTTCCACAAGATCTGGGCGAAGGCCCAAAAGGCGGGCGAAGCCGCCGCGGCCGAGGCCAAGAAGGCCGCCAAGAACAAGCCGAAGAAGTCGAACGGCACGAACGGCGTCAACGGCCACGCCGTCGTCGCGGCCGATCCGCTGCGCGATCCCGACGTCGCGACCGGCGTCGCGCGGCTCGGCGCGCTCTTGCGCTTGATCGGCTACCTGGCGCGGCCGTCGACGCAGAAGCTGCTGGTCGAGTTCGCCGATCCGGCCGAGCCGCGGCCGATCCGGCTCGCCGCGATCGCCGGCCTGCGCCGCATCGTCGCGCAGAGCGAGGCGCGCGGCACCGAGAAGGTGATCGAGATGCTGATCGACTACGCCGACGGCGAGGATCTCGCGGTCGCGCAGTCGGCGGTCGACACGCTGCGCGGGGCGCGGATCCCGGAGTCGCTCGCGAAGCCGTTCGCGGCGCTCGCGAAGTCGAAGAACGTGATGGCGCAGAAGCTCGCGATGGAGCGGCTGCCGGCCGGAGGCGGCGCGTCCGCGATCAAGGCGCTCGTCGAGGCGCTCGGCGGCGACGACGTCACCGCGCGCGATGCCGCGGCGCGCGGGCTCGCGAAGGCGCCGGAGGCGGTCCTGCCGGTCGCGCGCGCGCTGCTCGCGACGCGACCCAGCGACGAGCAGGCGGCGCGCCGTTACGCCGGCGTCCTGCGCTCCCACCGCGGTCACATTTCGAACCAGGCGATCGACGAGCTCATCGATCGCGTGCGCGAGTACATGGACCTGTCGTTCAAGGGCAAGGCGAGTGCCGAGCAGATCGTGCTCGAGCGCGTGCTCGCCGAGCTCGTCGCCGACGTGGCGCCGGGCAAGCACGTCGAGCTCCTGTTCGAGCGCGCGCGCCGGCTGCGCAAGGCCGGCAAGCCGGTCGAGGCGTTCGGCTCGCTCAAGCCGCTGCTCCGCTCGCGCGCCGATCTCGACGCCGCGATCGACGACGACCAGCGCTTCTTCCTCGCGGCGCTCTCGCTCGAGGCCGCCGGCGAAGGCATCTTGCGCAGCGCGCATGCCGACGACCCGGTGTTCGAGCAGTTCGCGCGGCTCGCGGCGAAGGGCTACCCGGTCGCCAAGCAGCTCGCGAAGAGCGCGGACGTATCCGACGAGCAACTCTACGCGCTCGGCTTCCGCCTGATCGAGAGCGGCGACGCCTCGAACGAGGAGCTCGGCGCCGAGCTCCTGCAGGGCATCATCGACGAGCGCCCGCGCAGCAAGCTCGCGAAGGCCGCGAAGAACAAGCTCAAGCTCACCGGCCACCTCGAAGAAGACTGAGATCGAACCGCGATGACCGTCGACGATTACATCGATTCCTTGCCCGACGACCGCCGTCACGCGATCCGCACCGTGCGCGAGGTCGTGAACTCGAAGCTGCCCGCCGGCTACGAGGAGGGCATCGTCTACAACATGATCTCGTGGTTCGTGCCGTTCACGCGGCTCGCCGAGACCTACAACGACCAGCCGCTGTGCCTGGCGTCGCTCGGCTCCCAGAAGGGCCACATGGCGCTCTACATGATGAGCGTCTACGGCGACGCGAAGCTGCGCGCGTGGTTCGAGAAGGCCTACAAGGCGAGCGGCAAGAAGCTCGACATGGGCAAGTCGTGCGTGCGCTTCAAGCAGCTCGAGGATCTCCCGCTCGGCGTGATCGGCGACGCGATCGCGAAGGTGCCGGTGGATGCGTACATCGCGGCGTATCACGCGACGCGAGCGGCCACGAAGACCGGCGCGAAGAAGCCGAAGCCGAAGCCGAACCCGAACCCGAAGCCGAAGCCGAAGCCGAACCCGAAGCGGAAGCCGAAGCCGAAGCGCCGCTAGGTCCGGCCGCGGCGCACGAGCGGCAGCGTACGCAACGCGTCGCCGGCGTAGTCCGCCTCGTCGCGCAGGACCGAGTGCAGGACCAGCGTCTCGCCGATCTCGACCGTGTCCACCGCGTGGATCTCGGGCGCCTGGCTGCCGCGGGCGGCGCGCACGCGCGGCAGCGGCTCGGGCGGCGTGCCGGTCGCGCCGGTCGCGGCCATCGCCTCGCGGATGTAGGCCTCGATCCGCGGCATCAGCACGTTGGTCGGCGTCTGCGGGCGGGCGAACGCGCGGTGCATCGCGTAGGTCTGGCTCTGCGCCTGCCGTTGCGCGTCGAGGTCGACCAGCAACTGGTCGAGCTCGCGGTCGAGCTCGCGCTGGGCCGCGGCGACCGCGATCGGATCGAGGCTCCACTCCGGCCTCACCAGCACGATGGGCACCGGCTGGCGCGCCCGCACCCCGCGATACACGAGGAGGGTTCCGAGCACCATCAGCATCACCCCGACCGCGTAGATCGAAAGCATGGTCGGCTCTCAAGCAAGGACGAGTCCAACGCGTAGGGCCGCGTCACAGCTGGGCTAGGGGCTCGATCTGTGCGGCGAGCGTCGTGCGCGCACCGCACAGCTCCGCTCGGCCGGCTTCACGGGACGAGCTTGTACCCGAGTCCGTAGACCGTGAGGATGTGCCGGGGATTCTTCTGGTCCTCTTCGAGCTTCCGGCGCAGCTTGACGATGAAGTTGTCGACCGTGCGCGACGTCGGCGACGCCGGCTCGCCCCAGACCTTCTCGAGCAGCTCCTCGCGCGACACCGTCTCCTCGCTGCGCTCGCGCAGGAGCTTCAAGACCTCGAGCTCGTAGAACGTGAGCCGCTTGCTGGTGCGGCCTCTGACCATCACGTGCTTGCGCGCGTTGATCGTCCACTCGCCGATCGCGAACGTCTCGTCGGCGTCCGAGCGCATGCGCGCCTGGCGGCGGAAGATCGCGTTGATGCGCGCGATCAGCTCGGCGACCGAGAACGGCTTGGTCACGTAGTCGTCGGCGCCGGCGTCGAGCCCGCGGATCTTGTCGCTCTCCTGCGCCTTCGCGGTGAGGATGATGATCGGCACGGTCTCGTCGCGGCCGCGCAGCGTCTCGCACACGCGGTAGCCGTTGTCGTCGGGGAGCATCAGGTCGAGCAGCACGCAGTCGGGCGACCAGTCCATCGCGGCGGCGAGCCCTTCGGCGCCGGTGCCGCGCGCCTGGACCTCGAACCCCTCGAACTCGAGCGCGTCGCGGATACCGCGCACGATGTCCGGCTCGTCCTCGATCACGAGGATTCGCTTCTTGTCCCCTTCGTCGCTCACGCAGCTCTCATATCACAGCGGCAGCCACACCTCGAACGTCGCGCCTTCGCCCGGCACGCTCGTCACCGCGACATCGCCGCCGTGAGCGCGCGCGATGTGCTGCACGAGCGCGAGGCCGATCCCGGAGCCGCGGATCGGCTTCAGGCGCATCGCGCGGGCGCGGTAGAACCGCTCGAAGATGCGGCCCTGCTCCTCGAGCTCGATGCCGGGGCCGAAGTCGCGCACGGTGAGCACGAGGCGATCGAAACGCCCGGCCTCGCCGGGCCGCGCAGCTTCGCCCTGCGATGTGGAGTCTCGATCGCGGCCGCGGCGCAGGCGCAGCTCGATCTTCTTGCCGTCGGCCGCGTACTTGATCGCGTTATCGATCAGGTTCAACACCGCGAGCGTGAACGCGTTCGCGTCGAGCCGCACCGGCGGCAGGTCGGGCTCGAGCTCGGAGTCGAGCGTCATCTCGGCGGCGGCGAGCCGCCGGCCGACGAGATCGATCGCGCGCTCGACCACCTCGCCGACGTCGGCGTCGGCGAACTCGTACACGCCCATCCCGCGCTCGATCTTCGCGAAGTCGAGCACGTTGTCGATCAACCGGCCGAGCCGCACGCTCTCGCGCCAGATGATCTCGGCGTACTCGTTCGCCTGCTCGGGCGACTTCGTGCGGCCCTTCGCGAGCATCTCGCCGAACATCGAGATGATCGACAGCGGCGTCTTCAGCTCGTGCGACACGTTCGAGATGAACTCGCTCTTGAGCTCGTTCGAGCGGCGCTCGCGCCGGATCGCGACCCACAGGAACGCGAGGCCGGCGAGGATCACGGCGACCGCGCCGCCGATCAGGAGCGACGCGACGATGCGCTTGCGGCGCTGTTCTTGCTGGCCGGCATCGTCGCGGTCGGTGACGCGCAGCTTCCAGCCGTCGACCGTGTCGCGGAACTGCACCGAGGTCGCGACCGTTTCGGGATCCGACGCGAGCAGCGGCGAGCCGTAGCGCAGCGAGCCCTGCTCGTCGACCACCTGGTAGAGCCGCTTGTAGTCCGAGCGGAAGTCGAAGAACTGCGGGAACACCTTCGCCACCAGGTGATCGACGTCGTCCTCGATCACGACGTAAAACGTCCGGTCGCCGGACTGTTTGCGTTCGAACGAAAACACGTACGGGCGGCCGTCCTTGTCGCTCGTGTAGCGGTGGCGGCGCGTGTTGAGCGGCTGCTTCGCGAGCTGGAGCTGGCCGACCATGTTCGCGACGAACCAGTCGCGAAATGCGAGTCCCTCCTTCGGGTCGTCGCGCGACACGTAGCCGTCCGGGACGAGCTTCATGTGGTCGTCGAGCACGAACACGTTCTTGAAGAACGCACCCTTGATCGCGTCGGCGAGCTTGGAGTTGTCGTCGAGATGCGCGGCGTCGAAGATCACCTGATCGTCCTTGGTGACCAGCGCCTCGACGTTGTCGACCTTCTCGTCCGCGAGGTCCTGGAGCAGCGTGAGCTCGCGGTCCCGCGAAACCGCACCGCTCGTGTAGCTATATCCGTAGTACGCGAGTGCCACGGCCGCCGCCAAGACCGCGAAGATCAAGGCGTTCACGAGGAGTAGCCGTCGCACGGCGTGAAATCCTGCCATTTCCTAATTCACTCGGCAGTACGGAAGCTTGTCGTACCGTGAGGATTATGTTAGACGGCAAACTATCAGTTAGCACGAATCCGGACACTCGGATTAACTGAAAAAACAAATAGTTATCGTTCCGTGGTCCAGCCGAGGACACCTGAGATGGACTCCATCTTCGAAGAAGACGCCGACGAGGTAGGGGGCGAGATCGAGGCTTACTGCCCGTCGCCCCGCTGCAAGGCGGACACGACCCACACGATCATCAGCATGTACGAGGACGAGGTGCGGCGGGTGCAGTGCGTGGTGTGTGGCGAGGTCCATGCGTACCGCAAGCCGCGCGGCGACGGTGTGGAGGGCGAAGGCGGCGAGGACGGCAAGAAGGGCGGCCATCGGCGGCTCACCTGGGACGAGGCGATGGCGCGCGCCAGCGACAACGACCTCGCGAATTGCCGCCCGTACTCGATCCGCGACACCTACGAGGATGGCGACGTCGTGCACCACCCGGTGTTCGACATCGGCTTCGTGATCGAGCAGCTGCCCGACAACAAGGTCGACGTGATCTTCCGCGACGGCGGCTCGCGCATCCTCGTCCACAACCGAGGCGATCTCGCGGCGCGCATGCCCGACATCAGCGAGATCCCGGTGCCGCGCGAGCAGAAGAAGAAGAAGCGCGCGAAGAAGGCCGAGGCCGCGCAATCGGTCCCCGCGCGCAACAAGGCCGAGGTCGAGGCAGCGGTCGTGCGCGCGCGCCAGGCCGCGCAGACGCGGATGGAAGAGGCCGCACGCTCGGCCGACGAACGCAGCAAGAAGCTCAAGGCGGACGCGAAGAAGGGCAAGGCGGCTGCCGCCAAGCCCCCCGCGAAGCCCGCGAAGCCGGCAAAGGCCGCGAAGCCCGCGAAGGCCGCGAAGCCCGCCAAGGCCAAGGCCAAGGCCAAGCCGGCCAAGAAGCCCGCCAAGGCCAAGGCCAAGCCGGCCAAGAAACCCGCCAAGGCCAAGGCCAAGCCGGCCAAGAAGCCCGCCAAGAAGCCCGCCAAGAAGCCGGCGAAGAAGAAGCGCTGAGCTCGCGCCGGCGGCCGACGCCCGAGCTAGCCATGGGGCGCAAACGCCGGTGGCCGTCGCCGCGAGTTGACGGCGCGCGATGATGACGATGGATCGCGGAGTTGCCGCACGCGCGCGCTCACCACGGGTTTCGAAATGCATTCTCGGGGTTGCGATCGCGCGCTGGCACCGCCGCTGCAGAAAGCAGCGACGGCAAGGAGCAATGCGATGACCACGAACGATGCAATCGCCCCGATCTCGACCGACGCGCTCGTCCACGTCGGCGGCGGCTATCGGCTCGGCCACGAGCTGTACCGCCTGAACAACCTCATCAACACGACGGCGCAGCAGCAGGCGAGCAGCAGCTCGTCGACCACCAACGCGATGATGATGGCCGCGATGGTGTGCGCGATGCGCCGATAGCGCGCGACCTAGCGCGCGACCGCCTGCACCTGGCGGATCGGCAAGAGCACCGTGAACTCCGTGAACACCTCGGGCTCGGAGTCCACCGTGATGAGGCCGCCGTGCAGCTCGATGAGCCCGCGCGCGATGTAGAGGCCGAGGCCGGCGGAGTCCGGCCCGGCCGACGTGTGGTGCTTCACCGGCTTGGGGTGCAGGAACGGATCGAAGATGCGCTGGCGGTCCTCCTCGGAGATGCCGATGCCGTTATCGCGCACGCGCAGCCGCGCCCAGCCGCCCGGATAACGTTCGCGCGGTGCCTCGTCGACGTCGACCGCGATCTCGCCGGATTCCGGTGTGTAGCGGATCGCGTTCGAGACCAGGTTCACCGCGATCTGGTGCAGCTTGTCGCGGTCGCCGTCGAGCGGGTCGACCTTGCCGATGTTCGTCTGCAGGCGCTGGTTGCGGGCGCGCGCGAGCGGTAGCAGCTCGGTGACGACATCGCGCACGACGTCGCCGAGGTCGACCGGCTCGCGGCGCAGCGTGATGCGACCGAACTCGATGCGCGAGACGTCGAGCATGTCGTCGACCAGACGCTTCAAGCGGTGCGCGTTGCGGCGGACCGAGCTGAGCGGGCGCTCGAGCAGAGGCGGTAGCTCGCCGAAGCGGCCCTCCGAGAACAGATCGAGATAGCCGACGATGCTGGTGAGCGGCGTGCGCAGCTCGTGCGCAGCGATCGAGATGAACTCGGCCTTGCTCCTGCCCTGCTTCTCGAGCTCGACGTTCTTCGCGCGCAGCTGCGCCTCGCTCTCGGCGAGCGCGCGCGTGCGCTGGCGAACGATCTGGTCGAGGTTCGCGCGCAGCGCGCGGAACTCGGCGCGCGCTTGCTCGGCCTCGCGCGTGCGCTCCTCGATCACCTGACCGAGGCGCACCGTGGTGTCGAGCGCCGCGGCCAGCTCGGCCTCGAGCTCGGCGATCCTCTCGTCCGGCTTCACCAGCGCCTCACGCACCCACTATACCAGTCGCGAGCCCGCCGAAAAGTTGCCCGATCTCGCGGCGTGCCGCTTCGATAAGGCCATGGAGAAGACGTGTAGTGCGTGCGGGCAGGTGTTCAGGCCCGCGTTCGTGTTCCAGATCGCCGTCACCGCGGACGGCCAGCGCAGTCACTTCTGTTCGCTCGAGTGCCGCAAGATCGGGCTCGGCGAAGAGGGCTTCCGGGCGAAGCGTGCCCGTCGGATCGCGATCCTCAACCAGAAGGGCGGCACCGGCAAGACGACCACCGCGGTCAGCCTCGCCTCGGGACTCGCCGAACGCGAGCACGAGGTGCTGCTGATCGACACCGACGCGCAGGGCAACGTCGGCGTATCGCTCGGCGTCGCCGGCGAGCGCTCGCTCTACCACGTGCTGGTCGAGAGCGCCGAGCCGAGCGACGTCGCCGTGCCGGTGCGGCGCTCGCTCGACGTGATCACGTCGGACGCGACGCTCGCCGCCGCCGAGATCTGGCTCGCGCGCCAGAACACCGACCAGCGCTCGCGCATCCTGAGCAAGCGGCTCAACTCGATGGCGGTGTCGCGCCGCTACGACTTCGTGATCATCGATTGCGGCCCGTCGCTCAATCTGCTCAACCAGAACGCGCTGTCGTACGCGGACGAGGTCATCATCCCGGTCACGTGCGACTACCTCGCGCTGGTCGGCGTGAAGCAGGTGCTGCGCACGATCAAGGACGTCGAGCGCCACCTCGGTCACGCGGTGCGCGTGTCGGCGGTGCTGCCGACGTTCTACGACGGCCGCACGCGACTCGCCCGCGAGGTGCTCGAGACCCTGCAAGGCCACTTCAAGCACAAGTGCCTCGAGCCGATCCGCTTGAACACGCGCCTGGCCGAGGCGCCGAGCCACAAGAAGACGATCTTCGAGTACGCGCCCGGCTCGCACGGCGCGGCCGACTACAACCGCGTTGTCGACTGGGTGCTGGCGACAACCGCGGCGGTCACGACGACCACCACCGAAGCTGCCCAACCAACTGCAGAGGTCGCATGAAGGACGACAAGCTCATGGCGCACGATCCGTTGAGTGACGCGGACGCGATCCTCAGCGAGGAATACTACGGCCGGCGCGCGCCGCGCCCCGCGAGCGAAGGCGACGCGGCCGCGCCGCGCACGAAGCCGCCGCGCCCGACGCACTACAAGGTCATCTGCATCTCGATGTACACGCGCGACCTCGAGGAGCTCGATGCCAAGGTCGCCGAGCTCAAGCGCCGCGGCTGGACGAAGGCGAACAAGTCGCAGCTGATCCGGCTGGCGCTCAGCCAGATCGATCTCGACAAGCTCGGTACGCCGCGCCAGTAAGCGCGGTGCGCGCGCCAGAACGCGCTAGAAGCCTTTGGCGACGCCAAAGGTGAACATGTGATAGATGTCCGACCGCGACGTGTCCGTGCCGGTGTGACCGCGCAGGTTGAGAGCCGCGGGTTCGGGCGCACCGAAATCGAGGCTCGCGATGTCGAGGTTGTACGCGCCCTGGAGGTCCATGTCCTTCTTCCAGTGGTAGGTCAGGATGCCGGCGATGTACGCGGCCTTCTCGCTCGGCGACACGCCGTCCTGGTAGCCCTTGGTCTGCGTGATGCTCGCGCCTGCGAGCACGGCGTCGAGCGAGACCACGAGACCGATCTTGTCGGTGAGATGCGGCATCGCGAGCGCGGCGCCGAGCGTCGGTGCGCTCAACGTCTCCTGCGGGAGCATCGCCGGGTTCTGCGCGGCGACGCTGTAGCCGTCGACCATGAACGATTCGTAGCGGTAGCCGAGGCGGCCGAAGATCGTCATGCCGCTCTTCTTGTGCAGGTCGTAGCCGGCGACGAGGCGCAGGTTGAACGTCGCGAGGGAGACGCCGGTGTTGACGGCCGCGGTGTTGTTCATGGTCGCGCCGGCGGGAATGCTGATGCCGCCGAGCAGCGTCTTCGCGTAGTCGAGCGACGCTTCACCGCCGAGCACGTAGTTCTTCTTGTACGGCACCAACAGGTCGCCGCCGAGCGCGACCGCGACCGCCGGCGTTCCGATCGTGTACTTGTCGACGTTGAACCCCGTGCCGGTGATCGTGCTGCCCGTGCTGTTCATCGCCTGCTGCAGGAACATCACGCCGAGGCGCGCATGGGTGTCGATCTGCTTCTTGTGCGAGCCGCCGCCGCCGCCGCCATCGTCGATATCGAGCGACGACGTCAACACCCAGCCGGCATCGCCGTCGTCGTTGGACACGAACGTCCACTTGCCCTTCTTGTCCTCCGGATAGAGCAGCATGTTCGGCTTGGCCGTGAACTGCTCGTCGCTGTCCTCGTTCGGCTTGTCGTGCGCGACCGTCTTCTCGCTGACGTGCGCGGTCGGCCGGGCGTCGGCTTCGGGCTCGCCGGTCTTGTCGTCGTCAACGACGGTCGTGTCGTCGTCGTCGTCGCCGCCCTTGGCCTTGCCGCCCTTGGCCTTGCCGCCCTTGCCCTTGTCGCCGTCATCGTCGTCGTCGCCGTCGCCGTCGTCGTCCTTGGCCTTGGCCTTAACCGCCGGCTTCTTCGCCGCCGGCTTGGCCTTGGCCTTGCCGCCGCCGTCGTCGTCGTCGCCGTCGTCGTCGTCGTCTTTCGCCTTGGCCTTGGCCGCCGGCTTCTTCGCCGCCGGCTTCGCCTTGGCCTTGCTGCCGCTGTCGTCGTCGTCGTCGTCTTTGTCGGGTTTGTCGGGCTTGGCCTTCGGCTTGTCGCCCTTGTCGTCGTCGTCGTCGCTCTTGCCGCCGCCGTTGTCGCCGGTCGCGTCCGCGCCGACGCGGTCGTCGGGTCCGGTCTCGCCGCCGAAGCCGCGCTTGGTGCCGCGACCGTCGACGAACGGGCGGCGCCGCGTGTTGCGCGCGATCTCGTCGTCGTCGGGCAGATCGACCTTGCTGCGCGGGACGTAGCCGGTGCGACCTTGCACGCGCACCTTCAGCCACCTGCCCTCCTTCGAGAGCAGCGTCATGGTCTGCCCGTCCTTCAGCTTGAGCAGCACCTTCTCGTGCTCGCCGGGCTTGCTGTAGACCTTGGTCGGCTGGTTGGTCTTGACCTTGTCCGCCTCAGCTTGCCTCGCGAACCCGAGCCAGCATCCGACGGCGAGGACGAGTAGCAGGACTCTCACCCGCATTGCCCGATCTATTCTACAAGGGAGACGGCCTGGGGCAACAGGCCGAAATCACGCACCTTGATTTGCGGTCGTGTGCGGGGGGGCATCGGCGCGCCGAACCCCGTAATAAGAACGCGATAAGCTGAGGTCGCGCATGCCACCGTTTCAACGGGATCCCAAACTTCCAGACTCCAAGCTCAGTCATGCGGCGGGCTTCTTCGCGCTCTCGCTCGACAAGAAACCGACGACCGCCTATCTGAAGTCGGTCGAAGGCGGTCACCACCGCGCCGCGGTCATCGACGAGCCGATCGGCCCCGACACCACGCGCGTGAAGCACATCTCGACCGTCGAGATCGAGCCGATCTCGATCGAGTTCGGCATCTCCGGCGCCGAGGCCATGCTCCAGTGGATCCAGCAGTCGTGGAAGCGCGAGTACATCCGGCATAACGGCCAGATCACGCACGCGAACTTCGACCGCTACCAGACGTTCGTGCACGAGTTCCGCGACGCGCTGATCACCGAGACCACGTTCCCCACGCTCGACGGCTCGTCGAAGGAAGCGGCATACCTCAAGGTCAAGATCCAGCCCGAGCACGTGACCGAGACCCACCAGAAGGGCCCCCAGATCGACGGCAACCTGGGCTCCAAGCAGAAGATGTGGATGTGCTCGGGCTACCGCTTCACGATCGATCACGTCGACGGTTTCCAGTACACGAACAAGCTCGACTCGTTCACGATCAAGCAGGGCATCAAGAAGCTGTACACGGGCGGCGGCCGCCTGCCGGAGATCGAGCCGACGAAGATCGACTTTCCGAACCTGACCGGCACGGTCTCGCTCGCGTACGCGAAGCCGATCCTCGACTGGTACCAGAAGTACGTCGTCGAAGGATCGCAGGATCCGGGCGCGCAGCAGCACGGCGCGATCGAGTTTTTGTCACCCGATCGCGCGTCGACGCTGTTCAAGATCCAGCTCTACGGCGTCGGCATCCACCACGCCGAGATCGTGGCGAGCACCGCGAACTCCGACCAGCTCAAGCGCGTCAAGTACGAGCTCTACGTCGAATCGATGGAGCTCGACGGCTCCGGCGCGCTCGGCATGGAATAGCTCGGCTACGTCCACGCCACGAGCAGGTCGTACAGCACGTGCGCGTAGACCGCGTGCGCGAGCGAGCGGAACCAGAAGATCGCGCCGAACAACAGGCCGGCGACGGTGCGGCACGCGAACGCGTGCGCGGTGTACGGCTCGCCGCCGGGCCCGAGGTGATGCGCGGCGGCGAACGCCAGCGACGAACCGACGAGCGCGACCGCGAGCGCGCCGCGCTGGCCGCGCAGCAGGCGCGCGATCCCGGCCACCAGCGCGAGCCGGAACACGAGCTCCTCGTGCACGCCGGCGCCGAGCGCGCCGACCCAGAGGCCGGCCCGCTCGGATGGATGACACGGGGGTGCGCCGATGACGTCGCCGCCGGCGCCGAGGCCGAGCCCGCGATGGACGACGAGCGTGATGAGGCCGCCGAGCGCGAGCGCGTAGATCGCGGCCTCGAGCACGACCGGCACGACGACCTCGAGGCGCAACGCGTCGCGAACCGGTGCGCGCCCCGTGTCACAGCCGCGGCCGCGGGCGGTCCCTGGCCGCGCGCGGCCCACCCAGACGAGAAATCCCAGCGCGATCACCGCGTGCACGAGCAAGTAGCCGGTGCGGCCGCCGGTCGCCGCGAACAGCGCGCGCGTCACGACGTCGGCGCCGTTGACGCGCCCCGCGAACAGCACGCCGACCTCGTACGCGAGCAAGAGCGGGAACACGAGCGCGAGCGACGCGGCGACGTCGCCGTGGCCGTACGGACCGGGCTCGCGTGCCGGCGCGTCAGGCATTCGCGCGCGCCTTCTTCGTCGGCCCGGGCTTCGCGCCGCGCACATCTGATCTCGGGCCCGCCGGCGGCAGCTTCGATCTCTTCTTCGCCGCCGGCGTCGCGGCCGGCGGGCGCACGGTCGCGGTGATCGCGAGGTCGTCGCGCAGGTACGCGCGCGCCGCGGCGGCGACCTCGGCGGCGGTCACCGCGCCGATCGCGTCGTCGTAGCGGGCCCAGCTCGCCCAGCCCAGGCCGTAGGCCTCGTGGTAGGCCATCGCGTTCGCGATCGCCGAGCGGCGCTGCATCGCGATCTGGTGGCTGCCGACCAGGTAGCTCTTCGCGCGCGCGAGCTCGTCGTCGCTGATGCCGCTGTCGCGCACGCGCGCGAGCTCGGCGCGCACGGCGCCGATCGCCGCCTCGAGCTTGTCGGGCGCGCACGCCAGGTAGATCGCGACGAAGCCGGGCGCGACGCCTTCGACCGAGTGTGCCGACACCCGATACACGAGCCCCTGCTTGTCGCGCAGCTCGCCGAACAGGCGGCCGCCCTGCCCGCCCAGCACGGTGACGAGCACCTCGAGCGCGAACCGATCGGGCGCGTCGACGGTCGCGCCCGGGAAGCCGAGCACCAGATGCGCCTGCGCGCGATCGAGGTAACGGTAGACCTCGCGCGCTTCGCGCGGACGGCCGGAGAAGTCGGGGCGCCGGACGTCGGGCGTCGGGCGTCGGGCGGAGCCCGAGGCGCGGCCGAAGCGCTGGTTGACGCGGGCGATCACGTCGTCGATGTCGACATCGCCGACGATCGCGAGCGTGAGCGCGGAGACCGGATAGCGCGCGCGATAGAACGCGGCGAGCTCGTCGCGATCGAGCGAGGTGATGGAGTCGGGCGTGCCGAGCACGTCGCGGTGGTACGGGTGATCGCCGTAGAGCGCGTCGTTGAACAGGCGGAACACGACCTGCGTCGGGTTGTCGCGCTGCGCGGTCTGATCGGCGAGCAGGAGCTTCTGCTCGCGCGCGAGCTCGTCCGCGGGCAGCGCCGGCTCGAGCACGCAGTCGGCGAACAGCTCGAAGCCGTCGGCCCACGACCGCGACAGCCACTCGGCGGCGAGGCCGAAGCTGTTGCGGCCGGCGACCGCGCCGAGCGAGCCGCCGAGGCGATCGGCGCGATCGGCGACCGCAGCGGCGTCGCGCTTGCCGCAGCCGCGCGTCAGCGTGCGCGCGAGCAGCGTCGACGCGCCGGCGTGGGCGTCGTCCTCGACGAGCTGGCCGCCGCGCCACACTGCGCGCATCGCGACGATCGGCACCGACGGATCGCGGCGCACGAGCAGCACGGCGCCGTTCGCGAGCACGACGCGCTTGTCGACGACCGCCGGCGGCGGCGCGGCATGCGCGGTCGCGCTGCGCACGCGCTTCTCGACCTGGCGCGCGAACGCCGCGCGTTTCTTGGTCGCGCCGGCCGGCAGGATCGCGGACACCGTCGCATTGTCTGGGCGGATGTAGCGACGCAGCGCGGCACCGACGTCGTGGCGGCGCACCGCGCGGATGCGATCGAGATAAACGTGCGCGAACTGCGGATCGCCGGCGACGCTCGCGTTCCAGCCGATCGCGCGCGCGCGGCCCTGCGCGGTCTCGAGCTGGCGCACGAGCCCGGCCTCGGCGGCGATGCGGGCCTTGTCGAGCTCGTCGGCGGACAGCTCGTCGACGAGCGCGAGCGCCTCGGACGCGAGCGCGCCCACCGCGCGCTCGGCGGCGGCCGCCGGCGCGGTCGCCGACAGCACGAACAGCCCCGGATCGCGCAGCGCGTGCACGTGCGCCGACGCGCCGGTGACGAGCTCGTCGCGATCGCGCAGCCGGCGCGGCAGGCGTGCCGACTCGTTCTCGCCGAGCAGGATCGCGGCGACATCGAGCGCCGCCAGATCGGGATGACGCGCGGCCGGCACGTGGAAGCCGATCGCGACGTACGCCTCGCTGACATCGCGCAGCTGCGCGACCGCACGCGGCGCGGCCTGGGCCGGCTCGTCGGTCACGCGGCGCGCGGGCCGGCCGGCCGGCATCGCGCGAAACCGGCGCTCGACGCCGCGCCGCACGCGCACCGGATCGACATCGCCCGTGACGACGAGCGTGACGTTGTCGGCGACGTAAAAGCTGCGGAAGAACTCGACGAGCTCGCGCTCGCCGAGCCGCTGCACGCTCTCGGCCGTGCCGATCACGGGCCGGCGATACGGATGCGCGACGTACGCCGCCGCGAACAAGCTCTGCGCGACCGAGCGCGCCGGATCGTCGCCGCCCTGGCGGATCTCCTCGAGGATCACGCGGCGCTCGCGCTCGAGCTCGTGCGGCTCGACGCGCGGCGCGGTCAGCGCGTCGCCGAGCGCCTCGATCGCGGCGTCGGCGTGATCGCGCGCGAGCACGGCGTGATAGACCGTGTGATCGAACGCCGTCCACGCGTTGATCTCGCCACCCGCGCGCTCGATCGCGCGCGCGAGCTCGCCGACCCCGAACGACGTCGAGCCCTTGAACAGCATGTGCTCGACCACGTGCGCGACGCCGGCGAGCGGCGGCGTCTCGTCGGCCGAGCCGGCGCCGACCCAGGCTTGCAGCGCGACGACCGGCGAGGGATGACCGGCCGCGACGTGCAGCGTCAGCCCGTTGTCCAGGCGATGGGTCTCGACGTCCTGCACGGCGGCCACCGCGGCGACTGCCGCGAACGCGAAATGATACGCACGGCCGCCGGGCGCGGGCACGTTTTGGAACATAAGCGAACCTCGTACTAAAATCGCCGCCATGAAGCGCGCGATCTGGGTCGCATTGGTCCTCGCCGGCTGCGGCAGCTCGAGCCCGGCCAACGTCGCCGGGACGTACACCGTGGCCGGAACCGACGAGGCCAACGGCTGCATGATCGGCACCAACTGGACGCAGGGCAACACGTTCACCGGCGTCACCGTGACGATCACGCAGAGCCCCGGAAGCTCGACCGCGACCGCGATGGTCACCGGCCTCGGCTCGCTCGGCCTCGACGCGCTGCTCGGCACCAGCTCGTTCACCGGCTCGGTCGACGGCGACTCGGTCGACCTCAAGGCGATCGGTACGGTCGCGCAGCACTCCGGCAACTGCACGTACACGGTCGACGGCGAGATCAAGGCGACGCTGTCGGGCGACTCGCTCGCCGGCACGATCGACTACACGACGCAGACCAACAGCAACACCGACTGCACGACCATCACGGGCTGTCTGTCGACCCAAGACTTCAACGGCTCGCGCCCGCCGCCCTGAGCGATCGCGCCATGCTCGCGCTCGGCGAACGCGCCCCGACGATCGAGACCGACCGGCTCGTGCTGCGCGAGCTGACGCTCGATGATGCCGAGGCCGTGGCCGCACGCGCCGGCGATCGCCGCGTCGCGCGCTACCTGATCGCGGTGCCGACCCCGTATCCGATCGCGCTCGCGCGGCGGTGGATCGCGGGCCGCATCGCGTGGTGGGCGCAAGGACGCGGCGTCACGCTCGCGATCGCGCGCCGCGCCGCCCCACACGAGCTGCTCGGCAGCGCGAGCCTGCGCCGCTACGTCCGCGACCGCCGTGCCGAGCTCGGCTACTGGCTCGGCGCCGCCGACTGGGGCAAGGGCTACGCGACCGAGGCCGCCGACGCGATGCTCGAGCTCGGGTTCGCCGAGCTACGGCTCGAGCGCATCTACGCCCACGTGCTCGCCGGCAACGCGGCGTCGTGCCGCGTGCTCGACAAGCTGGGGATGAGCGCCGAGGGCATTCGCCGCAACCACGTCCGCAAGGGCCGCCGCCTCCACGACGTGCATCTGTACGGCATGCTGCGCGGCGAATGGCGCGACCGCGATCGCTAGTCGCGTTTACGTGTTCGCAAAGCCATCACACTGCCGATCGCGATTCCCGATCCGAGACCGATCACGAGTCCGATCGTGAATCCGTTGGAGGTGGGAGGTTCGGGCGTCGGGCGGCGGGCGTCGGGCTTCGGGTCGGAGAACAAGTAGCCGATCGCGAGCGCGACGGTACAGACCACGGCGACGACGAGCGAGGCGATCCATAGGCCCCGCGGCAGCGGCTTGCGGGTGCGCTTCGCGGCGTCGGCGATCGCACGCGCGGCGGCCTCGCGATCCTCCATAGTGAAGGCGATGTAGCACGCCTCTTGCTGCAGTCGCGCGCGCGCATGCAGATCCGCAGGCTTCCACGCGCGAACGTTGTCGTTCGCAACATCCTCGCGCTCGCCGCCGTCGCGGGTTGCCACTCGTCGAGCCACGACGAGGCCGCGCCCGACGCGGCGATGTCACAACCCGACGCATCCACCGCGTGCGCATCCGGCCTCGCCGGCGCGCCGTGCGTGCTCGACCTGTACGACCGCGCGACCGCCGCATGCGATCCGACGCTGCTCGCCCAGCTCCACACCGAGCTCGACGCGCGCGCCGGGCTCGGACCGATGTGGGCCGCCGGCCGCGCGCTGTTTCGCACGTCCGCGCCGGCGACGATCGCAGGCGACTGGCAGAGCTGGAACGCGACCGATCCGACGACGACGACCGCGCCGGTGTGCGCGACCGACCTCGTGGTCGTCGTCACCCCGGTGCCGACCGGCCTGCACACCTACAAGCTCGCGACCAACGCCGGCGCGACGTGGTCGCTCGATCCGGGGAACCCCGCGTTCGCGTTCGACGGCTTCGCCGGCAACCCCGACGGCCGCAACTCGGTCCTGAACACGCCCGATTCGGGGCGCGGTCACCTCGTCGAGCTCGCCGACGCGTGCTCGACCACGCTCGGCAACTGTCGCCACGTCACCGCGTACCTGCCGGCCGCGTACGACGCGCCGGCCTCCGCCGCGCTCACCTATCCCGTGCTGTTCATGCACGACGGCCAGAACGTGTGGGATGACCCGTCGTGCTGCTTCGGCAACGGCGGCTGGCAGGTCAACGTCACGCTCGACAGCGAGATCGCGGGCGGCACCGTCAAGCCGATCGTCGTCGTCGCCGCCGACAACACGACGAACCGCAACAACGAGTACGGCCTCGACGCGACGACGACCGCCGAGTTCGAGCAATTCCAGGTCACGCAGCTGCAGCCGCAGGCGCTCGGCGAGGTCCGCGGCGACGGCGGCCGCGTCTATCTCGCGGGCAGCTCGCTCGGCGGCCTGGTGTCGATGGAGATCGCGCTCGCCCACGCCGACGTCTACGCCGGCGTCGCGTCGCTGTCGGGGTCGTTCTGGGTCGGCACCGACAACGGCACCGCGCTCGTCGATCAGGTGCCGTCGATCGGCAAGCTGCCGCTCGCGGTGTACCTCGACAGCGGCGGGGCCACCGCCGACGACAGCGACAGCGCGCAGGACACGGTGAACCTGCGCGACGCGCTCGTCACCCTCGGTTGGCAGCTCGCGGTCTCCCCGGCGTGCACGGCCGGCGACGACGCGCTCTGCTACTACCTCGCGCCGGGCGCGACCCACGACGAGGCCGCCTGGCGGGCACGGGCCTGGCGGTTCCTGCGCTTCCTGTTTGCCCCGTAGCGGGGGTGGTCGCCCCGGACCCTGGGGCTCGAGCCCCCGATCCCCATCGATCTCGTGCACCTTGTTGCACCATGATTTCAGCGATCAACACCACCGCGGCGCGGCATGTTGGTTGCTTTACAATCGAGCCTATGACCAAGGCTCTCATCCTCGCCCTGTCGTTACCCCTGGTCGGCTGCATGGTCGGTGATACCGGTACCGGAGGGGGCGGCGGTGGCGGCTCCGGCTTGGGCTCCGGCAGCGGGAGCGGCTCGGGCTCCGGCAGCGGTGGCGCCGGTGACATCTCGACCGACACGACGTGGTCGGGATCGATGACGATCACGTCGAACACGACGGTCGAGCCCGGCGTCACGCTGACGATCGCCGGCGGCGCGACGATCGACGTCGCGACGGGCATCTCGATCACCGTCCTGGGCACGCTGCTGTCGCAGGGCACGGCGGCGGCGCCGGTCGTGATCGAGCCGGCCGACGGCGCGGCCCACTTCGGCGAGGGCGAGAGCGGCGTGATCGTCGGCGACGGCACGAATGCCGCGGTCCTCACCTACACGTTCACCAAGCAGGTCGGCGCCGGCGTCCTGGTCTATCCCGCCGCGACGGCGACGATCACGGACAGCCACTTCGCGCAGGCCAGCGGCGACTTCCTCGTCACCCAGCTCGGCATGCCGCCCGCCGTCGTCACCGCGAAGTACATCCAGATCGGCCTCGCGACCGGCGACACCACGCACTGCGATACGCACTTCAACGACGGCGCGCTGACGCTCGTGCACTCGGTGCTCACCGGCTCGTCGTACGCCACGATGTTCTACGGCGGCACCGGCGCGAAGTTCATGTACGACAACTGGCTGCTGAACTCGACCGAGGTCGACCCGACGCCGGGCGTGGTCAGCGGAAGCTTCGCCAACGGCTACTTCCAGACCTCGCCGTCCAGCACCGTCCTGGCGACGTCGGGCCTGACGTTCGACACGCCGGTCAACACCACGACGCCGAACCCGCCTTGCCCGGCGGACACGTCGCTGGACATGACGTGCGCGGGCGTCCACGGCAACGCGATCTGACCACCACCTGATCTCGCGTACTCGACGGCGGCGGGCCTGTGATAGGGTCCGCCGCCATGACGTTTCGGACGGCGACGGCGATCGCGATCGTGGGACTGTGTGCGTGCGGGACCAGCAATCCGCCGCCGAACTTCAACCCGCCGACGCCTCCGGCGGCAAACGACCCGGCGTTCACGCAGGAGGGCATTCTCGGCTGGTACCTCGTCGGTGACGCCGCGACGCCCGGCGACAACACGTTGACGGCGATCGTCACGGCTCCGAGCGGCGCGCACTACGTGGACGCATATGTTGCGGGCCTGCCGCCGATCCGGATGGACGAGCAGGCGAACGGCTTCGCGATGCGGGTCGCGATCGACAAGCTCCCGCCGGGAGATTACCAGGTGCTGTTCAGCGCGAACGGTAGCGATACCGCGTTCGCGGAAGTGCCGTTTCATCGCAGCGCGGCTTTCTATGTTCTGGTGTCGACCGATTACGACTTTTCAGATCCCGGCACCGGTTCGCAGCAGTTCATGGACAACATTCACATGCAGCACCCGGGAATGCGCATCACGCACTTCTGGGCGCCGTACACGTATACCGACCCCGCCGTCACCGATACGCGTCGGGCCGCGCTCGACACGTGGATCCACACGCAGCGCGACACGTTCCACGATGAGATCGGCCTGCACATCCATCCGTACTGCAACTTCGTCGTCGACGCCGGCCTGACCTGCGTCACCGACCAATCGGACGTCTATCCGGCGGGCGATACCAGCGGCTACACGATCATGCTCGGCGCGTACGGCCGCGACAACATGAGCACGCTGCTCGTGCACGCGAAGGACTTGTTCGCGCAGCACGGCATCGCCGCGCCGCGCACGTTTCGCGCGGGCGGCTGGACCGCCACCGCCGACACGATGTTCGCACTGCAGGATAACGGCTACATCGCGGATACGTCGGCGCTGAACTGGAAATACATTCAATCGGCGTGGAAAGGCGACGTCATCGCGAGCTGGACGATGGACCAGTGGGCGCCGATCGACGATACGAGTCAGCCGTACTATCCGAGCCAGACGACGATCTCCGAGACGCAGCCGAGTCCGGCGTTCTCGCTGCTCGAGGTGCCCGACAACGGCGTCATGGCCGACTACGTCACGACCGCCGACATGCAGCTGTTCTTCGACGAGATCTTCACCGGAACGGCGCTGACCAAGCCGGCGACCTTGATGATGGGCTTTCATCCATCGAGCGGGCTCAGCTTGAACGCGCAGGACACCGTCTCGGGTTTTCTGACGTACGCCGATCAGCACACGCGCGCGAACGGCCTCGGTCCGGTCGTGTACATCACTCTCTCGGATGTCACTCCGGCATTCCCGCCGAACTGACTGCTTCGCTCGCGCACTGGTTGTAATTCCGACCTCAGTATGCTCGAATGCCGCGCAGATAACCGATCATCATTACTGAGGTTGATGAAATGAGCGATTTCCAGAACGAGATGAACCGCGTCGTCGCCGGCTTCGTCGCACAGATCACCGAGCTCGCACGACGTGCGGCCATCGACACCCTGGAAGGCGCGCTCGGCAAGCACTCGAGTGGCGGCCACGTGGCGGTGCTGCGCAACGGCCGCGGCCGCGGCCGCGGCGCGAAGCGCTCGTCGGCGGAGCTCGACAAGCTGGGCGAGCGCTTTCACGACTTCGTCGGCAAGCACCCGGGCCTGCGCATCGAGCAGATCAACAAGCAGCTCGGCACGTCGACCAAGGATCTCGCGCTGCCGATTCGCAAGATGATCTCCGACGGCTCGCTCAAGACGAAGGGCGAGAAGCGCTCGACTACCTACTTCGCAGGCGAGAAGAAGAAGTCGAAGAAGTGAATCGCGATCTGATCCCGCACCGGCTTCTGCGCAACGCCGCCGAGCGGCCGTCGACGATCGCATATCAGGCGAAGGTGGGTGAGCGCTGGCAAGCGACGACGTGGAAGACGTACGTCGAGCAGATCCGCACGGCGTCGCGCGCGATGATGGCGCTCGGCCTGCCGCGCGGCGGCAAGGTCGCGATCCTCGGCTTCAATCGCCCGGAGTGGGTGATCTTCGACCACGCGGCGATGCTCGCGGGCGGATGCCCGGCGGGGATCTACACGACGTGCTCGGCCGACGAGGTGCAATACATCGTGCACCACTCGGAGGCGCGGCTGGTCCTCGTCGAGAACGCGGACCAGCTCGCGAAGGTCAAGGCCAAGCGCGCCGAGCTGCCGCTCTTGCAGTGGATCGTGATGATGCGGGGGGTGACGGCGACCGGCGGCGACGTGCTGACGTGGGAAGACTTTCTCGCCAAGGCCGATGCCGTCGCCGAGGCCGAGCTCGACAAGCGCGTGGACGCGATCGAGCAGGCCGACCTCGCGACGCTGATCTACACGTCGGGCACGACCGGTCCGCCCAAGGGCGTGATGCTGTCGCACCACAACCTGGCGTGGACGTCGCAGATGCTCGTCGATGTCGGCGGGCGCCGCAGCGACGACGTGCTGCTGTCGTACCTGCCGCTCTCGCACATCGCCGAGCAGATGTGCTCCGTGCTCCACCCCGCGACCGCCGGCTGGACGGTGTTCTTCGCCGAATCGATCGAGAAGGTGCCCGAGAACATCAAGGAAGCGCGCCCGACCGTGTTCTTCGGCGTGCCGCGGATCTGGGAAAAGTTTCACGCCGCGATGTCGGCGAAGCTCGCCGAGACCACCGGCGCGAAGAAGCGGCTCGTCGAATGGGCGCGCGGCGTGTGCAGCAAGGTCAACGCGCACCGCGACCGCGGCGAGTCGATCCCGCGCGTGCTCGAGCTGCAGTATCGGCTCGCGAACCGGCTCGTGATCTCGAAGGTCAAGCAGGCGATCGGCTTCGACCGCGTGCGCGAGCTGTTCTCGGGTGCCGCGCCGATCGCGCCCGACGTGCTCGCGTTCTTCTCGAGCATCGATCTCCCGATCAAGGAGATCTACGGCCAGTCCGAGGACTCGGGGCCGACGTCGTGCAACCTGCACGGCCGTACGAAGCTCGGCTCGGTCGGCTCGCCGCTGCCCGGGCTCGAGGTCAAGCTCGCCGAGGACGGCGAGATCCTCGTGCGCGGCCCGAACGTGTTCGTCGGCTACTACAAGGAGCCCGAGGCCACCGCCGAGACGCTGCGCGATGGCTGGCTATGCTCGGGCGATCTCGGCGCGTTCGACCAGGACGGCTACCTCACGATCACCGGCCGCAAGAAGGAGATCATCATCACCGCAGGCGGCAAGAACATCGCGCCGAAGAACATCGAGGCGATGCTCAAGGAATCGCCGCTCGTCGGCGAAGCGGTCGTGATCGGCGATCGCCGCAAGTACCTCACGGCGCTCGTCACGCTCGAGCCGACCGCGGCGAAGGACGCGCCGGCCGACCAGGTGCGGTCGACGATCCAGGCCAAGATCGATCAGGTCAACCAGTCACTCGCGCGCGTCGAGCAGATCAAGAAGTTCACCGTGCTGCCGCGCCCGTTCGGCATCGACACCGGCGAGCTGACGCCGACGATGAAGATCAAGCGCAAGGTCGTCGCGCAGAAGTACGCGCGAGAGATCGAAGCGATGTACGCGGCGGAAGAGCCGACGTAGTGACCGCAGTCTGGCCGCGGCCGCGCTACGTCCTCGGTGGTGGGCCGGGGGAGATCGCGCTCGTCGCGCTGTCGCCGGTGAAGCTGCCCGACCCGGTCCCGGTGTCGCGGCGGCGACACGGCATGCCCGATGGCGGCGACGGCGCGACCGCGATCGCGCTCGTCGCGCTCGACCGCGCCGACGATCCGGCGTGGTTCACCGAGCAAGTGGTCGCGCCGTTCGCGGATCTGATCGCGTCGGATCTCGGCCCGAACGCGGCAGCCGCCGCGCTCGCCGCCGATCACGCGTACGTGATCGAGGGCTCGCTGCCCGATCCCGACGACCTCGGTCACGTCCAGGCCGCATGGGCGCTCGCGAAGTGCG
Organism: Kofleriaceae bacterium; assembly: GCA_035500135.1. Lineage (GTDB taxonomy): Bacteria > Myxococcota_A > Polyangia > Haliangiales > Haliangiaceae > JABFXX01. The sequence continues at coordinate 68,048 of DATJXL010000122.1, read as the reverse complement.
TGTGCGAGGAGGGCGCGACGGTGGTGATCGACGTCTACGCGGCGCGCGCGCACCACGGTTCCGAGATCGCGGCGCTGCCGCCCGATCGCGCGTTCGACGTCATGCGCGAGGTCACGCTGTTCTTCGACGAGACCGGCGACGACAAGCTCGCGGCGTGGTCGCTCGGCCTGCGCAAGTTCGGCCGCCCCGACCTCGTCGTGCTCGACGTCGCGCCCGATGCCGCCACCGAGGCCGCGCTCGTGTTGCGCGACGTCGCGGCCGCGCTCGCCGCCGGGGATCGCGTCGAGCCCGGCGACTCGGTCCAAGCGCCGAACGGCCGCACGCTGATCGCCGCCGCGTTCGATCCCGCGAGCGCGCCGGTCGTCGCGGTCGAGGGCGCGGCGATCGTGCTGCGCTGACTACGGGCACGTCGCTGTCGAGCCGGTCATCGTCGCGACCCCGTCGAGCCCGCAGGCCACGACGCAATCGTCGGCGGCCTCGCAGTTCGTGACCGTGCAGCCGGTCGCGGGGCAGGTCACGTGGCAGTCCAGGCTGCCGCCGCAATCGACCTGGCACGACGACGTCGCCGAGCACTCGACGTGACACTCGGTGTCGTCGTTGCACGTGACGGTGAGCGCCTCGTTGGGCGAGCCTTGCACGTGACACTCGTCGTCGGCGGCGCAGGTGTGCGAGCACGAGCTGTTGGTCGGGCACACGCAGTCGTCACCGACGCAGCTCGCGGTGCCGGAGCCGCTGCCGCTGCCGGAGCCGCTGCCGCTGCCGCTGCCGCTGCCGCTGCCGGTGCCGGAGCCGCTGCCGGAGCCGCTGCCGGGGCCGCCGCCGCCGCCGCCGTTACCGCCATTGGTGGCACACGCCATCACGAGCACGACGATCAAGCCAACGAGAGAACGCATCGGATCCCCTTTCGAACGGCCACTCGTCCCTTCTACGCCGCGCCCTCGGCGAGGCCGACATCACGCCGACATCACCCGCGCTGCGACCAACACGCGCGAAACCGCGATGGTTTACGCTGGAAACGTGGGGGAGCCGACTCGCGTTCGCTGCCTGCTCGTGCTCGACGGCGGCGCGTCGCGGCGCGTCGGTGCGAGCGGCGTCGTGATCGGGCGCGCGCGCGACTGCGATCTCGTCACTCGCGACCCGAGCGCGAGCCGCCGCCACGCGCTCGTGCGACTGGCCGGAGATGGTGTCGAGCTCGTGCCGCTGGGCCGCGAGCCGGTCGCGGTCAACGGCCGCGCGATCGCGCGCCCGCGTGCGCTCGCCGACGGTGATCGCGTCGCCGTGCCCGGCCTCGCGCTCGCGGTGCAGATCGAGGCCGCGCCGCCCACGCGCGAAGCCGCGACCGGCTACGTGCTCGAACGCGAGCGCGGCGGCAACTTCGGTATCTCGCACACGCCGTTCGTGATCGGCGGCGGCGGCGACGACGATCTGATCGTCAAGCGCTGGCCGCCGGCGTTGATCCAGCTGCACGTCGCGCAGGGCGAGCTGTTCGCCGAGCTCGCCTCCGGCAAGGCCGAGCGCAACGGGGTCGCGATCGCGCCCGGCGTGCTCGAGCCGCTCGTGCCCGGCGACCGACTCGGGTGTCGCGGCGAGACGTTCGCGATCGCGGCGGCCGATCCGAGCATCACGACCGGCGCCGCGGCGCGCGCCGACGTACCTCGGCGCGTCGAGATCGAGCTGTTGCCGCGCGGAGGGCGCGTGGTGTTCTCGCTCGCGTCCGGCGAGCGCGCGGTGTATCTCGCCGATCGCCGGTTCGATCTGATGATGGCGCTGCTCCAGCCGCCGGCGGGGCGCGCCGGCGAGTTCGTCGCCGACGACGCCGTGCGCGCGATCGTGTGGCCGCGCAAGCCGTCGGTGAGCCGGCCCGAGATCAACATGCTGATCAGCCGGTGCCGGCGGGACCTCGTCGAGGCGGGGCTGGCCGGGCCGCGCCTGGTCGAACGCGCACCCGGCGGCGGCGGGACGCGCATCGTCGTCGCGCCGGGTGCCGAGATCGTGGTGAAGCGTTGAGCGACCGCGGTACGATCGACCCGGTGGGGATGCCGAAGCTCGCCGCGCTCGGCCGATACGAGCTCTTGCTCGAGCTCGGTCACGGCGGCATGGCCGAGCTCTACCTCGCGCGTGCGCGCGGCACCGGCGGCTTCGCGAAGCTGTTCGCGATCAAGCGCATCCTCCCGCACCTGGCCGACGACAAGCAGTTCCGCGACATGTTCGTCAACGAAGGCCGCATCGCCGCGCTGCTCGCGCATCCGAACGCGTGCCAGGTGTTCGAGCTCGGCGACGAGCGCGGCGAGCTGTTTCTCGTCATGGAGTACCTCGAGGGCGTGTCGTGGGACGAGCTCGTGCCCGAGCTGCCGCGCGGCGCGGCGCGCGTGCCGCTCGTCGCGAGTGTGCTGATCCAGGCCTGCGAGGGCCTGCACCACGCCCACGAGCTGCGCGACGCGCACGGCGTGCCGACCCCGGTCGTTCATCGCGACGTGTCGCCGCAGAATCTGTTCGTGACGACGACCGGGACGTGCAAGGTGCTCGACTTCGGCGTCTCGAAGATGCTGACCGACGGGCCGCGCACGCGCACCGGCGTGCTCAAGGGCAAGCTGCCGTACATGGCGCCCGAGCAGATCGAAGGCGAGCCCGTCGATCGCCGGGCCGACGTGTTCGCGCTCGGCGTCGTGCTGTGGGAGTCGCTCACCGGCCGCCGCCTATACGATCGCGAGACCGATTTTCTGATCTGGAAGGCGATCACCGAGGAGACCGTGCCGTCGGTCGCGGCCGACGGGCTGCCGCCCGAGCTCGACGCGGTCATCGCGCGAACGCTCACGCGCAGCCGCGAGCAACGCTTCGCGTCGGCCAAGCACCTCGCCGACGCGTTACGCGCGTTCGGCGTCGCACCGCCCGACGAGCTCGCCCAGCTCGTGCGCACGCGCTGCGCCGATCGACTCGCCGCTCGCCGCCGCGCCGTCGCCGAGGCTCTCGGCCGCGATCCCGAGCCCGCCGCGTCGGCCACGCTCGAAGATCGCCCGCCGGGCTCGACGGTCAGCCTGCGTCCCAAGGCCGTGACGGTGGCACGCCGACGTCCGCGCTGGCTGTACGCGCTTCCCGTCGCGCTGGTGCTCGTACTCGTCGTGGTGTTGTTCGCCCGCCCCGGTCCGACACCCGCTCCCGCTGCCGCACCCGCTCCCGCAGCCGATCCCGCTGCCGCTGCCGCACCCGCTGCCGCACCCGCACCCGCACCCGCACCCGCTGCCGCTGCCGCACCCGCTGCCGCACCCGCTGCCGCTGCCGCACCCGTCGCCGCCCCCGCTGCCGCGCCCGCTCACCGCCCACCGCTCCCTCGCGCTGCCGCCGCCGCCCCCGGCACCTACTCGATCGACTCCCACCCCTACGCCACCATCTTCCTCGACGATCGCTCGCTCGGCACCACTCCGCTCTTCCGCGTCTCCGTTCCCTCCGGCAAGCACCGCATCCGGGCCGTGCTCGGCGACGGCCGGACGCGCACGTTCGACATCACGGTCTCCCCCGGCCAGAACCTCACCACGGAGCCGCTCGCATGGACCGCTCCCTGACCCTCCCGCTCCTCGTCGCATGCTCGCTCGTCGCTCGCACCGCGCGTGCCGACAGCCCGAAGCTCGACCAAGCGCGGGCGGCGCTCGCGCAGGTCCGCTACGACAGCGCACAGGCGCTGCTCGCCGGTGCGTTACAGGACGGCGGCAACTCACCGGCCGCGGTGCGCGAGATCTATCGGCTGTCCGCGGCGGCGGCGATCGTGCTCGATCATCGCGACGTCGGCGAGCAGTACTACCGGCGCTGGCTCGCGCTCGATCCAGCCGCCGCGCTGTCGGCCGATGACTCGCCGAAGCTACACGAGGTGTTCGACGCGGCGCGCGCCTACATCACCGCGCACGGCAGCCTTCGCGTTGCAGCTTCACGCAACGCCAGCGGCATCGACGTCGTCGTGTCGTCGGATCCGCTCGCGATGGCCGCTGCCGTCGCGGCGAGCTCGGCAGGCACGCCGAGCTCGCCCGTCGCGCTCGGCGCCGAGCATCGCGCGCACCTCGACGCACCGGCCGACGCGATCGTCGTCGTGCTCGACGACCTCGGCAATCACCTGCTCGAGACCACGCCGGCCGCGCTCGCCGCGCCGCCGCCGACGCAGCCCGATCTGAAGTATCCGCCGCCGCCGGAGCCGCCGCCGCCGCCGCCACCGCGCCCGATCCTGAAGCGGTGGACGACGTGGGGCGTGCCGTTCGCGCTGACCGCGACCGCGACGATCCTGCTCGGCAGCTTCGCGATCGCCGAGAACGACGACATCGGCGAGGCGAAGACGCCGGCCGAGGCCGCCGACAACCGCACGACGCGCGACCAGCTGATCTGGGCCACCGCGATCACCGGCGCGGCCGCGGTCGCGTTCGGCATCCCGATGTCGATCTTCTTCTTCGACACGCCCGGCGCGAAGCTGCCGAGCCTGCCCGGCGCGGGCGCGGGAGTCATGGTCGTCGGCCGGTTCTGATCTACTTCATCATCATCGGCGTACCCATCGGCCCGGCCATGCGCGCCATGTCGCGCGGATGCATGCCGAGCTCGAAGATCAAGCCCGCCATCAACTGGAACCAGGCGCCCTCGTCGGGCACCGTCCACGATTGCCCGGCCGACACGACGACCTCGATCTGGCGCGGCACGAGCGCGAAGGTCGCGCCGGCGCGCGCGTGCAGGCCGAGGCGCGGCTGGAAGCTCGTGTCACCCGATCCCGTGCACCCGGTGTCGTTCGACCCGCTGCACACCGTCGAGATGCCCGTGAGACCGACCGTGCCCTCGCCGAAGATCGCGATCCGCGGCGCGAGCTCGAACTGCACGCGCGGCCCGACCGAGATCAGATCGAAGTACAGGAAGTCCTTGTTCTGGTTGTCGCTCGTGGTCAACGCCCCGCCGAAGTCCATGTCGAGCGCGACGAACTCGCTGATGTTGAACCCGACGTTGACGCCCACGCCGGGCGTGTCTCCGAGCCGGTTGTTCGCGGACAGCGCGCCCTGCGGCGACATCTGCTCGTACAAGAACTCGAGGCGGACGAAGCGCAGCGGCGGCGGTGGCTCGGGCAAGCCCGGCGGCAGCGGCAGCGGCGGCGGCGGCGGCGGCGCCACCTGTGCGGCCGCGATCCACGAGCAAAACAGCACGGTCACCACCACCACGGTTCGACGCATACCCGGGCTATCGTACACTGCCGGGCATGGCGGATGCGCTGGTTCCGGCGAACAAGGGCTTTCACGGTCGCGCGCTGTTCGTCGATCTCACCGCGCGCACGCATCGCGTCCTAGCGATCGACGCGCAGGTCTACCGCGACTACCTCGGCGGCTACGGCCTGGGCGCCTGGCTGATGTGGAAGTTCTTTCCCCCGCGCATGGACCCGCTCGCGCCCGAAGCCTGCTTCGCGCTGTGCTCGGGCCTGCTCACCGGGCTGCGCACGCCGTTCTCGGGGCGCATCCAGATCGTCGGCAAGTCGCCGCTCACCGGCACCTGGGCCGATTCCAACTCGGGCGGCAGCGTGTGCAGTCACCTGCGCGCGGCCGGCTTCGACGCGCTCGTCGTCACCGGCAAGGCCGCCGAGCCGACGCTCCTGGTCGTGCGCGACGGCGAGGTCACGTTCGAGCCCGCGGGCGAGCTCTGGGGCAAGGAAGTGCCCGAGACGTTCGACGCGCTCAAGCAGCGGTTCGGCGGCAAGCGCGACGTCGGCGTGTCGGCGATCGGCCCGGCCGGCGAGAAGCAGCTGCGCATCGCGTCGGTGATGAACGACCGCTACCACGCGTTCGGCCGCCAGGGCTTCGGCGCGATCTACGGCAGCAAGAACTTGAAGGCGATCGTCGTCGCCGGCTCGGGCGACGTGCCGATCGCGCGCGAGGACGAGTTCCGCGCGATCTGCAAGCGCATCACCGACGAGTACAAGCGCGACCTCGGGCTGATGGCGCGCTTCATGGCGTGGATGGCCAAGCCGAAAGGCTGGCTCGCGTGGATGTACCGCTTCATGACGCGGATGGGCATGAAGCTGCAATCGCCGACGGCAGCGATGCGCCGGCTGTGGGCGCAGCGCGGCACGACCGCCGCGGTCGCGCTGTCGATCGAGAACGGCGACGCGCCGATCAAGAACTGGACGGGCGTCGGCTCGCGCGACTTCCCGCTCGCGAAGAAGGCGATGAAGATCGACGGCAAGGTCGTCGACAAGTACATCGCGAAGAAGCTGTCGTGCGGCGACTGCCCGATGCCGTGCAAGGGCATCGTGCGCGTCAAGTCGCGCGGCCTCACCGACGTGCGCCGCCCCGACTACGAGACGATCGTCGGGTTCGGCGCGAACATCCTGAACGACGACATCGAGCTCGTCACCGCGTGCCACGACGCGTGCAACCGGCTCGGCATCGACGCGGTGAGCTCGTCGATGACGCTCGCGTGGGTGTGCGAAGCGGTCGAGAAAGGCATCCTGACCGCGAAGGACCTCGACGGCATCGACATGCGCTGGGGCAACGGCGAAGGCGCGCTCGCGCTCACGATCAAGATGGGCACCGGCGAGGGCTGCGGCGCGTGGCTCGGCCAGGGCGTGCAGCGCGCGGCCGCGCACGTCGGCAAGGGCAGCGAGGCCTTCGCGATCCATATCCACGGCGGCGAGCCCGCGTATCACGACTCGCGCTTCACCTCGATGCTCGGCGTGACGTACATCGCCGATCCGACGCCGGGCCGCCACACCGCGGGCTCGGCATCGTGGAACGAGACGTTCGGCGTCGGCTTCTCGCTGCCGAAGGCCGCCGACAAGAAGGAGTGGAACATCAAGTGGAAGGGCACCGAGGGCAAGGGCCGCGCCCAGGCGCTGCACTCGAACGCGCACCAGGCGATGAACGGCCTCGGCCTGTGCATGTTCACGATGCTGACCGGCTCGTTGCCGTGGACCGAGCTCGTCAACGCCGCGACCGGATGGGACTACACCGACGCCGATCTGTTGAAGTGCGGCGAGCGCATCCAGAACCTGCGCGCCGCGTTCAACTGGCGCGAGCAGCTCGCGCCGAAGGACTTCGCGCCGCACCCGCGCATGCTCGGCGAGGGCGACGGCAACCTGCCGGCCGGCCCGCTCAAGGGCGTGCGCGTGCCGCTGCCGGTCCTGCGCGACGACTACTACGCCTCGATGCACTGGAACAAGCAGACGGGCCGCGTGTCGAAGGCACGCGCCGAGGAGCTCGGCATGACCGCGCTGCTCGGCGAATACGTCGACCGAGCGTGATCGATGGGCATCTTCGATCGACTACGCGGCGAGACCATCCGCATCCACATCCTGATCCGCGGCCGCATCGGCGACGACTGGAAAGACGTCGACCAGCACCTGCGCCTGCCAGTCGGCACGACGCTCGGCCGCCTGGTCGAAGCCACCGACGCCGCCGGCATCCCGCTGCGCGACGCGCTCGATCACTCGCCGCACCTCGTCGACACGATGATGCTCAACGGCGAGCGCTGCCCGTTCGTCGAGAACGCCGAGCGCGTGCTCGCCGACGGCGACGAGATCTACCTGCTCGCGCCGCTCGCAGGCGGCTGACGAACCGATCAGAACAGCAGCGACCCGACGATCAGCGCGCCGTACACGCGAATGAGCGTCGCGAGGTCGGTATCGGTGAACTGCAGCGTGGCACCGAGGAAGTAGTCGCGGCCGTAGCGGACGTTGTTGAACTCGATCGGAACGTCGGTGTTGCCGGTCTCGACCGGCAGATAGCCGGGGGAATTCAGCGCGTCGTCGATGCCGGCGGTGATGTAGATGCCGCGGATCACCTCGAGCGCGGCCGCGAGCTTGAGGCGCGGGACCTGCGTGAACGAGCCGAACACGTCGGCCGACAGCCGCAGCTGGTTGTCGCCGAGGATGTAATCGGCGCCGAACCCCGGCGTCGATTCCTTCACGCCGCCGCGCAGCTGCAGGTGACCGAACGTCTTGCCGAACTGCGCGGTGAAGCGGAAGCCATCGGAGATCGTGACGGTCTTCTTGTATGCCGCGTTATCGAGCACGTCGGAGATCTCGTCGCGCGGCAGGTCGCCGAGCGGACCGCGCTCGAGCTCGATCAGATAGAACTTGTCGTTGCGCGCGCGCAGCTCCGCGGTCGCGTACGCGCGCGGACTCTGCGAGTACCAGTAGTATTCGAAGCGGGCGCCGAGCCACGAGTGGAACATGTTGTAGGAGTGCACGCCGCCCTCGATGCTCTCGGTGGCGTCCTCGATGGTGTTCGCGAGATCGGGCGTGTTGACGAGCCGGCCGAGCCGGCCCTTCCAGTCCGCGCCGCTGCCCTCGTTGATCGCGGTCATGACCTCGGTCATGTCCTTCACGGTCGGATCGATGCGATCCATGCCGTCGCGCGCGTTCGCGAGCGCGTCGTGCAGGCCGGTCTTGAAGTCGCGCATCTGCGTGCGCGCGTTCGTGACGCCGCGGTTGAAGCCGTCGAGCCGGCTCGCGAACGTCGCGCGCGCGCCGTGGATCGCCTCGGCGGCGTTGCCGGTGCGCGCCTCGAACCCGCGCAGCGCGTCATCGGCCGCCGCGATCGGCTTGTCGATGTGGCCCTCCGCGAGCCAGCGGTCGATGCTCTGGATGCGATCCTGCAGCGGACCGCTCGCCCACGTCCGGCCCGAGATCGCGAAGTCGTGGACGGCATCGAGACCGCGGTCGACCTTCGGCATCCCGCGCGCGATCGCGCGCAGCACGGTATCGGTCGTCGCGCCCTCTTCGACGTGCACGATCTGCCCGCCGCACTGCAGCTTGCGGCCGCTCGGCGCACCCTCCTCGGCCACGCTCGGGATGATCTCGAGGTAGCTGTCGCCGAACGCCGATTCGGCTCGCTTGGTGATCCAGGCTTCTTCCGGCAGGTCGAGGCCGTCCTCGAGCTGCATCTCGACGCGCGCGAAGTCGGCGCCGCTCACCGTCAGCTTCGTGACCTCGCCGACCTGCACGCCCGAGACCTTCACCGGCGATCCGACCGCGAGCCGCGACGCGTCGCGAAACAGCGCCCACGCCGAGCACCCGCCGCCGACCGCCGTCACGGGCATCTTCGCGCGCAAGAGCAGCGCGAGGCCGACGACGACGATGAACACCGTCGCCACCGCCACCACGCGCGACAACCATCTCATATGAAGTGCCGCGGAGCGGCCACGAAGGCAGCTTACTACTTGTTTCCGCGCCGCAAGTAGAAGTGCACGCCCAGCTTCGGGTGCGAGAGCCGGATCGCGAGCGCGTTGCCGGCCGCCGGCGGCTGTACCTTGGCGCTGAACCGCATCTTCTTGTCGATCGGGATCTCGAGCACGTCGATCTTTGCCGTCCAGCCGGGCAGCGTGGCGCCGCGCACGTCGATCTCGTCACCCCACGGCGTGCCGTTGATCGGCGACTCGATGTAGACCTGCGCCGCCGTCTGGTCGAAGCCGATCCTCAGCGTCGTCGTCTTCGTCTTGCCGGTCGGCGACTCGATCCAGAAGCTGTACTCGCCTTCCTTGAGCTGCTTGCCGGGTACGTCGTACGTGCCGGTCGTGCTGTCGAACGTCTGCTCGGTGCCGCCGCTCGCGAGGTGGAGCGTGCCGACGCCGGCCGCGCCGGTCGTCTTGATCCGGATATCGGGAATCGAGCTCTGGTAGTCGACCTTGTAGATGCGGCCATCGGCGTCGATCGGGAATCGCGTCTGCGTCTTCGGCAGCGCGCGCGTGCCGGAGTCGTGCAGCACCGCGATGCGGCCGACCGCGACGGTCTTGCCCGCGCCGGCGCCGCTCTCGCAGCGCAGCCGGTACGCCCAGCCGCCCATCGTGACCATCATGTTCGCGGCGTCCTTGCCGGCCGACACGCGCGGCGTCGCGAACCGCGCGTCCTTGTCCATCTCGATCACGCCGCCTTCGGGGCACTTGCCGCCGAACGTGAACTGCACCGCGGTCGCGCCCTTCGGATCGTGGATCGTGAAGCCCGACAGCTCGCCGACCGGCACGCGGAAATCGAAGTAGGTCGGGATCACGACGCCGGGATGGATCGTGCCGTCCTTGGGCATCGACGCGGTCTCGCCGCGCGCGAGCGGCAGCTTGGTGCCGCTCGAGCCGGTGAGCGTGCCAGCGCCTTGCTCGATCGCGACCTTGGCCTCGCCGCGCGGCGTGACGTCGATCTTCGCCCTGGCCGGGCCGGTCGGCGGCGCCTCGAGATCGACCTCGCCGCCCGGCACGTTGACCTTGCCGTTCGTGCTCGCCGGCACGCTCGCGGTCGCGCTACCGAGCTCGAGCCCGAAGATGAGGTCCTCGCCGACCTTCATGCGCGTGCCGCCGGTGAGCTGCAGCGTCGTGTTGTTCGCGACCAGGCGCAGCGTGGTGCGCGTGTCGAGCCGCACCTCCGTGCCCTTCGCGATCGTCTTCTGATCGGGCGGCAGCTTCTGCCACTTCTTCTCGCCCGGCGGCATGATCTCGGCGCCCTTGCCGACGAGCTCGTCGATCGTCGCGTCGCCCGCTTCGAGCGCCGCATCCGGCGCGGCATCGACGCCGGCGTCGTGCACGGTCTGGACGTCGATCGGGCCGATCGAGAGCCCGGACGTGACCTGCCCGATCACGAGCTGCATGCTGTTCGTGCCGTCGGTCAGCTGGGCCGTGCCGACCTCGAGCGTCACCGAGTCCTTGCCGCCGTTCGCGGCGATGCGGATCTTGCCGCCCTGGTCGACGTTGACGTCGCCGATCCCGAGGTGATACGTGCCGGTGCCCGTCAGCTCGATCTCGCCGAGGTCGACCTGGAGCTGCATCTTCTCGGCCGTGCCACCGAACCGCAGGATCGTGCTGTGCTGCATCGCGATCGTCGCGGAGCCGAGCAGCGAGAGCTCGGCGGTGCTCTTGTCGCTGGTGCGCGCGGCGTCGCCGTAGAAGTACTTGGTGCCGACGTCGGCGTTGGCCCACGCGTCCTTGGCGGCGTCCTTCTCGAGCCGATCGACCGGCCCGTCGACTTTCGTCAGCGTGGCGATCTCGTGCTTCTTGCTCGGGCACGCCGCGAGCGCGATCAGCGCGCACAGAAGAGCGAGAAGCCTGGGCATCACCGGTGTAGGACGATTTCCTTCAGGGCGACGCTGTTGGGCTCGATCGGAACGTCGAGCTCCTGCGGCGCGAAGCCGGGTGCCTTGATCGACACCTTGTACTGACCGGGCGGCAGGTCGATCGCGAAGGTGCCGTCCGCGCCGCTCTCGGTCTTGCGATCGCCGGGCTGGATCGTGATCGTCGCCCGCGCGATCGGCGTGCCGGTGTTGCTACGCACGACGCCCTTGATCTGGCCGGGCGGCAGCGCCGGCTGCAGCGTGATCGGCGGCACCGCGTTGTCGCCGGACTTCGGCTTGTCGATCGTCGCCGCGCCGGGCTTGCGGTCGGCGAGCTCGACCGCGACGTCGAGGCTGGTCTCGTCGACCTTCTCGTCGACGGTCGGGCCGGTCTTGCTCGGCGTCGTGACGCGGCGGCCGACCTTGACGTCCTTGATGTGGTACGTGCCGTCGCTCTTGGTGGTGTCGGTCGCGGTCTCGGAGTAGGTGTGGCCCTTGACGGTCACCTTCGCGCCGACCAGCGGCTTGCCCGCTTCGTCGACCACGCTGCCGGTGACGTCGCCGAACATCGGCTTCTCGTCGGGCTTGCAGCCCTCGGCCGTCTCCCAGCACGGCTTCGGACCCTCCGGGATCTTGACCTTCGGGCCGCCGAACCGCGCGTTGAGCGAGAGCCCGCCGGTGACCACCGGCTCGTAGGGGATGATCGGGATCGATCCGGTGGTGGCCTGCGCGGCCTCGATGCCGGGCGTCTTCACGCCCTCGATGTACGCGACCAGGCCCCACTGGTCGTTGAGGTGAAAGCCGAGCGTCGCGCCGGCGCGCAGCATCAGCGTGCCTTCCTGGAGGTCGGCCATGCCCGACGGCGGGCTGCCGATGAAGTCCTCCATCGAGGCCTCGAGGCCGAGCCACGACTTGCCGAGCGGGATGAGATACTGCGCGCCCGCGAGCAGCTCGTTGTAGTACGAGACGCCGAGCGAGATCCGATCCTGCAGCGAGAGCATCGTGATGTCGTCGACGCTGCTCGCGCTGTTGTCGATGCGGAAGCCGAGGTTGAGCGACAGCTTGCCGGGGCCGGCCGCCAGCGTCGCGAGCGCGACGAGATCGATCGAGGTCGCGCCGAACTTGATCGATGGCGCCTTGTTGCCGGGCACCCACAGGCCGACCTGCGCGCCGAAGCTGTTCGCGCCGACCGCCTTGGCGAACCGGGCGTAGAGGTGCGGATTACCGACGTAGCCGTCGTCGCAGTCCGGGCCGCAGCCGCTCGCGGTGCCCGACGGATAGCCGTAGTGCTTGTCGTAGTAGCCGTCGAGCGAGATGCCGAGCGTCAGCATCGGCATCACGCCGAACGCGCCCGAGACGTCGCCGATCGCGCGACCGAACCGATGGTCGGAGCCGAGCAGGCCCTTGCGATAGCCGAAGCCCGAGAGCAGCTCGACCTCCGCGGCGCCTTGCGGGATCGTCTCCGCTGCGGCGACGTTGAGACCGCCCGGCATCGCACCGTACGCGATGGCCTGCGGTGTCGCCGCAGGCGCGTTGTCGGCGGGCGCGGCGCTCGCCGTGACCCCGACGTCCGCGGTTTGCGCCGTAACTACGGCTGGCGCGATCGATATGCACAGAAAGGCTGCGATTCCCCACCAGCGACGCATTGCAAAAAGTGTAAGCGTTGCTGCCGGGTGATTTCCACTCCAGCGACCTCGGAGTTCGTCGCCCCCCACTTCGATAAGCAGGCGCTTGACGTCACCGTCAGTATCTGAGCCAGCGTACCAGCTCGCGCAGACCTGGGCGTTTTCCGTACATCAGGATCCCGACGCGGAAGATCTTTGCAGCTGCTCGGGTAACGACGGCGATCGACGCGGCGAGGATGCCGAGCGAGAGCGCGACCTCGCCGCCGCTCGCGCCGCCGAGCAGGTAGCGCAGCGGCATCAGCATCGGCGACCAGAACGGGACCTGGGTCATCACCGCCGACGTTCCGCCCCGGGGATCGCCCGTCACCGCGGTCATCGAGACCATGCCGATGACGAGGAACATCGTGATCGGCATCTGCGCCTGCTGCGAGTCCTGCTCGCTCGCGACGGTCGCGCCGATCGCGGCGTACATCGTCGAGTAGAACAGGTAGCCGAGCACGAAGAACGCGACGATCACGGCGACGTCGCCCACGGAGAGCGACGGCAGCATGCTGCCGGTGCTCGTGGTGCCGAACGCATGGAGGATCGCGTCGCGGTTCGCGAGCGCGATCCCGCCGATCACGAACCAGATCGAGATCTGCGCGAGCCCGGCGCCGCCGACGCCGAGGATCTTGCCCGCCATCATCGCGCGCGGCTTGGTCGACGCGACCATGAGCTCGACGACGCGGCTCGACTTCTCGGTGACGACGCTGCGCATCACGTTGATGCCGTACAGCGTGATCACCATGTAGAGGATGAACGCGATGATGTAGCCGAGCAGGAACATGCCCGTGCCCGATTCGCCGGTGGTCTCGCCGTTGGTGTGCAGCATCTGGATGTGCGGCGACACGAGCTTCGCCATGTCGACGCCGCGCGCCGCGTAGACCGCGACCGTGATGTTCTGCTTCAACGTGATGTCGACGAACTGGTTCGTCGCGTTGTCGCCGCTGTAGATGATCGTCCCGGAGTCGAGGCCGTCCTTCGGGATGCGAACGAAGCCGTTGAGGTCGTGGACGCGGATGCGCGCGCGCAGCGCTTCGTCGGTGGTGTCCCGCGGCACGAGATCGACATGCCAATGCGAGTCGCCCTCCGACACCAGCTGCGCGAGCCGCGCGCCGACGTTGCCGGTCTCGTCGACGATCGCGATCTTCGCGTTGCGCCCACCGGTGCCGGCGAGTAGCGCCGGCACGACGATCAGCCCGACCAGCAGGATCGGTCCGATCACGGTCATCACGACGAACCACTTGCTGCGCACGCGCTCGAGCAGCTCGCGCTTCGCGATCACCCACGTCTCACGCATCGATCGAACCTCCGGGCCGCTGCGCGTCGCGGCGCGCCTCGGCAGAGCCGCGGCTCTCGTCCGGCTCGCTCCTCGCCGCGAACGCCGCGTCGCCGACGCGCGCCACGAAGATCTGGTGCAGCGTCGGCACGACGACCTCGAACCGCCGCAGGCCGACCTCGGCTCCGACCAGCGCGGCGAGCAGCTGCTGCGGCGCGACGCCCGACGCGAGCGCGACCTCGCAGTCGGCGTGATCGCCGTGGCGCGGCGCGTGCTGCTCGGCGACCAGCGCGCGGTCGGCGAGCGGGGCCTGCGCGCGCTGCTTCGACGCGTCGTCGGCGAACGCGAGCGCGACCAGGCCATCGGCCGCGCTCGCGCGCTTGATCTCGCGCAGCGCGCCGTCGAGCACCTTCTTGCCGCGCGCGATGATGCACACCGCGTCGCACACCTTCTCCGCCTGCTCCATCTGATGGGTCGAGAACAGCACGGTGCGCCCGCTCGCCCGGATGTCCTCGACCGCCTGCGCGAGCACGTCGGCGTTGATCGGATCCAGGCCGCTCCACGGCTCGTCGAGGATCACGAGCGCGGGCTCGTGAATGAGCGCGGTCGCGAACTGCACCTTCTGCTGCATGCCCTTCGACAGGTCCTGCACCTTGTTCATCGTCCAGTCGGCGAGGCCGAGCTTCTCGAGCCACGCGCCGGCGCGCCGCTTGGCCTCGCTCGCCGACATGCCGCGCAGCTCGCCCATGAACGCGACCATCTCGATCACGCGCATCTTCGGGTACAGGCCGCGCTCCTCGGGCAGGTAGCCGATGTGGCGCGCGGCCTGGCCCGGCACGAGCCCGTCGAGGATCGCGATCGAGCCGGCGTCGGGCGCGATGATGTCGTTGATCATCCGCAGCGTGGTCGACTTGCCGGCGCCGTTCGGGCCGAGGATGCCGTACACGACGCCGCGCGGGATCTCGAACGAGATGCCGTCGACCGCGACGTGATTGCCGAAGCGCTTGACGATGCCGTCGACGCGCAGCGCCGTCGCGGTGCTCATTCGACATCTCCGAGCACCGCGCGCTCGAGCACGGCCATGCGGATCGCGACGCCCCAGCTGACCTGCTGGAGGATCACGGCGCGCGGGCCGTCGGCGACCTGCGGCGAGACCTCGACGCCGCGGTTGATCGGGCCGGGGTGCATGACGATCGCGTCGGGCTTCGCGTACGCGAGCGTGCGCTCCGACAACCCGAACGTGCGCGACAGCTCGCGCGTGTTCGGAAACCGCGGCGCCTCGCCGTCGAAGCGTTCGTGCTGGACGCGCAGCATCATCACGACGTCGGCGCCGTCGAGCCCGTCCTCGAGCCGCGTGCACACGCGCACGCGCTCGCGCGTGAGGTCGCCTCCGATCAGCTCGATGCCGCGCGGCACGAGCGTCCACGGCGCGACCAGCCGGATGCGCGCGCCGAGCTTGGCCAGGCACAAGATGTTCGAGCGCGCCACACGCGAGTGCTGGAGATCGCCGACGATCGCGACCTCCAAGCCCTCGATCGATCCGTTCCGGCCGCGGTGCCGGCGGATCGTCGCCGCGTCGAGCAGCGCCTGCGTCGGATGCTCGTGCTGGCCGTCGCCGGCGTTGATCACGGCACAGACCGCGGTGCGCGCGAGCATCGCGGCCGCGCCGCCGAACGAGTGCCGCACGACGATCGCGTCGGGGTGCATCGCCATCAAGTTGCGGCCGGTGTCGAGCAGCGTCTCGCCCTTCGTGGTCGACGACGACGAAGCCGCGATGTTGATCGCCTCGGCGCTCAGCCGCTTGGCGGCGAGCTCGAACGACGTGCGCGTGCGCGTCGAGCTCTCGTAGAACAGGTTGATGACGGTGCGGCCGCGGAGGCTCGTCAGCTTCTTGATCGGCTCGTCTGCGAGCGACCAGTAGCGATCGCCGTGATCGAGGATGCGGATGATCTCGTTCGCGTCGAGGTCGGCGATCGACACCAGACTCCGCGTGCTCACGGCATCCGTATAGCACGGCGGTGCTATCGTCAGGCGTGTCCGGAGATCGCCGGCTCGGTCAGATCATCGGAGATCGCTTCCGGGTCGACGAGCTGATCGGCCGCGGGGCGATGGCCGAGGTCTACCGCGCGCTCGACCTCGAGACCCAGGCGTTCGTCGCGCTCAAGATCATGCGTGGCGCGCACGTGCTCGACCCGATCTCGAAGGCGCGGTTCGCGCGCGAGGCCGACGTCCAGGCCCGCCTGCGCCACCGCAACGTCGCGGCGCTGCTCGCGACCGGCGTCACCGATCGCCAGGAGCCGTACCTCGCGGTCGAGCTGCTGCGCGGCGCGTCGCTGCGCGGCGTGGTCAAGAACGAAGGCCGCATCCATCCGGTGCGCGCCGCGAGCTACGCGTGGCAGGCGCTCTCGGGGCTGTCGGCAGTGCACGCCGCCGGCGTGCTGCACCGCGACCTCAAGCCGGCGAACATCATGCTCGAGCCGTCGGCCGGCCCGGTCGAGCGCGTCGTGCTGATCGACTTCGGGTTCGCGACGTTCTCGGGCGGCGGCGCCAAGCTGACGCAGCAGGGCACGGTCGTCGGCAGCCTGACGTACATCGCGCCCGAGCGGCTGCGCGGCGACGACACCGACGCGCGCGCCGACCTCTACGCGATCGGCATCATCTTGTTCGAGCTGCTCGTCGGCGAGCCGCCGTTCATCGCCGAGGACGACTTCGAGCTGATCGATCTGCAGGTCAACGCCGCGCCGCCGCACCTGCGCGAGCTCGACCCGGCGCTGCCGCAGGAGCTCGACGATCTGATCGCGCGCGCGCTCGAGAAGGACCCGCGCAAGCGCTTCGGCGACGCCGCGGCGATGGCCGCCGAGCTCGAACGGGTCGCGCAGCTACTGGGCTAGCGCGCGCTGGCGTGGCGCTCGGCGGGCTCGCGGGCCATCGCACGCTCGACGATCGCGACCAGCGCGGCCGGCGCGGCCAGCGCGGCCGGCGCTCCCGCGGCCCCAGCGTCGCGGCGTGGGCATCGCACATCGAAAGCAACGTGAGATCCGCCATGTTCCGAGCTTCGCGGACGGGGGCGTGAGCTGCACAGCGCGCGGGCGTGAACGCGACATGATCGTTGCGGCACACTGCCCGGCCGCCGCCGCGTATGATCGCGGCATGCGGGGACTTGCTTGGCTTGCTTGTAGCGTCTTGCTCGCCTGCGGCAGCAGCAGCACGAAAACCGGGGACGGCGGCGCCGGCGGCGACGCGTCCCACTGCAACACCGGCGACGCGTGCGACATCATCACCGACACCGGGTGCGGCGAGGATCAGCGCTGCGACGTCGCGCAGATCAACTCGACGTGCTTCGAGCCGATGTGCGTCGAGGCCGGCACGATGCAGGTCGGCGATGCGTGCAGCAACACGAACAGCGAAGGCTCGGTCACGTGGGACAACTGCTACGTCGGCTCGATCTGCTACATGGGCACGTGCCGTGCGCCGTGCGATCCGGGCGGCTCGGGCGCCGGCTGC
This sequence comes from Kofleriaceae bacterium, assembly GCA_035500135.1. Classification (GTDB taxonomy): domain Bacteria; phylum Myxococcota_A; class Polyangia; order Haliangiales; family Haliangiaceae; genus JABFXX01. The sequence continues at coordinate 50,556 of DATJXL010000122.1, read as the reverse complement.
GGCGCGAGCGCGCACTGCGTCACCGACGGCGACGTCGGGACGCTGTTGATCGGCGTGTGCCTGCCGAACTGACGCGATCGATGATCAGTCGCACGCGCCGGTCGAGCAATCGCACGGCGCCGGCGCGTCTTGCAGCATGCACTGGTTGACGATCGTGTCCTGGATCAGGAACGTCTGCGCGAGGCGCAGCGCGGCCGGCTCCTGGTTGATGCCGGAGTGCGTGCCGTTGTCGACGGCAGGCGGCACGTTCGTGTCGGGCGGCAGCGGCGTGGGGTGCGCGTTGAACACGTTGACGCCGTTCGCGAGCGGCGCGGGCTGCGGCGGCAGCATCCACGGCGTCTTCACCGACGGACCGAGGATCTGGATGCCCATCGTGCGCGCGACCACCTCGGTCGAGATGTTCGTGACCAGGCAGTCGCCCATCGAGTACCACATCAGGATCGATTTCGGCGGCACGCCGCTACGCGTGTCGCTCAGGACGTGCGCGGCCGTCGTGATCGGGTCGTACGGCTCGAACGCCATGCCGAGCAGCGCGATGTTCGGCTGGTAATACGACAGCTCGGGGTACGCGCCCTGCGCCGCGCCGATCAGCTCGTTCCAGGCGTACGACCGCTCGAACAACAGCGACCAGTCGCCGCCCGGCACCGCGAGCACGCCGCGCACGAGGTTCGGATCGTAGGCCATGATCACGTTGCCCATGATCCCGCCCAGCGATCCGCCGATGTAGTACGTGTGCTGCGGATCGATCACCGACTGGCCGTTGACCATGAACTGCGGCGACTGCGCCATCGGCCCGCGCGCGACGTTCTCGAGCGAGATGAAGTCGACCACCGACTGCGCGAGCTTCTCGGTGATCCCGGACGCGAGGTTCATGTCGTTGACCGCAAGCGGCGCGAGCGGGATCTGGCGGTCGGTGAGGCCGATGAAATCGCCCGCGATGATGACCATGCAGAACTGCTCGGCGAGCATCTGCACGAACGCGTTCGACAGATAGCCCTCGGCCGAGCCGAACAGGCCGTGGCCGAAGATCACGGTCGGCCGCGGCAGCGGCTGCGTCGTCACGCACGCCGGGACCAGCGCCGCGAAGTTCGCGTCGCGCATGCCCGTCATCATCGGGTTGCCCGCCGCGTCGCGCACGAGGATCGAGTCGTTGGCCTCGCCGTCGGTCAAGAAGTTAGGCGACTTGAACGTGCCGAGGTAGCTCGCATAGATGTTCGTGAGCGGCGGCTGCGCGGTGCCGGTGAACGACAGGTTCGCGCCGGCGGTGCCGATCGCGGGCAGCGCGGCCGACACCATCGTCGACAGATCGTTCGTGAGGAACGCGTCGGATGCGGTCGTGTAGTCCCACGCGAGCACGAGCTCGGACTTGTCGACGCCGGCCGTCGCGAGCGCGGCGAACACGTCCTGCTCGCGCTTGGCGAGCGCCGCGAAGCGCGGATGATCGAAGCTCTTGCCGTCGACCATCGCCTTGAACGCGGCCGGCACCGGCAGCGCGTCGCCGTTCGGATCGACGACGGTGTTGCGGATCGCGACCGCGTAGTGCGCGCCGGTATGCAGGCGCGCGAGCGGCCGGATGACGAGGTCGGCCTTCGCCGGATCCGGCACGTTCTGATCGACCTCGGCGAAGAACGGCGCGCGCTCGCCGGTGTCCATGTCGAGCAGGATGATCGGCGAGTCGGGCGCGAGCGATTGATCGGGATCGGAGAACGGCGGCAGGTTCGCGCCGCCGACGCCGTTCGGGAACGACGCGAGCAGAAACCCCGTCGGCGAGAACCCGTCCCAGCGGTTGATCGGCCCGGGACCGACCGCGATGCCGTCGACATTCACCGGCATCGCGTTGTCGGGAACGTCGAGGCGAAAGCCGGTCGCCGACGTCGCGTCCTCGACCTCGTAGGTCGCCGATGGCCAGGGCAAGAGGCAGCCTTGCCCGCCGAGCGGATTGCACTGCGAGGGAATCCCGCTCGACGAGGAATCGCCGCAGGCGGCGAGAAACGTGGCACAAGCAGCGAGCCGGAGGTACCGCACGCCGCGACCCTATCACCACGGCGTTCTTCCGAGGGTGGCCATCATCACGCCCGGCGCGGCGTATGCTGGATGGCGCGAAGTATTCGACAAGGAGATAGCAACACTTGGTCAGATCATCGTCGGCTGCGACCTTCGCGCTCCGGGCGCCTCGCGACGTACGTCCGCGCTTCCCTCGTCACGTCGAGCGAGCACGCGGCTCGCTCCAGTGCGGGCGTGCGCCGCGATCCGCGCTCGACGCTGACCTGACCAAGTGGTGCTAAGTGCGCGGTTGGTTGGACAAAGTGCTGTACCGGCACCCGTTCGAGGGGGCGAGCGCGCGGCGATACGCCTCGGCCGAGCGCCCCGCGTTCGGGAGGCTCGACGATCGCCTGCTCGACGCGCTCGCGCCCGAGCTCGCCGGCGCACGCACGCTGCTCGACCTCGGCTGCGGACCGCGCACGTTCGCGGCGCGTGCGGCCGCGCGGTTCCCGCACGTCGCCGTGATCGCGATCGATCCGAGCCGCGACTTCGCGCGCCGCGAGCAGGCATTCGGCGTCGTGCGGGCGGCCGGCGAGGCGCTGCCGCTCGCGAGCGAGTCGATCGACGTCGCGATGTGCCTGTCGTCGATCCGTCACGTCCGCGATCGCCGCGCGACGCTCGCCGAGCTGCGCCGCGTCGTGCGCGGCCGAGCCGCGATCGTCGAGCTCGATCCGCGCGCCGACGCGCGCCGCATCGCCGCCCACGCCGACCGCCTCGGCTCGCCGCTGCTTCGCCGCGCGTTCGCGCCGCTGGTCGTGCGCACCGCGCCCGATGCCGACGCGATCGCCGAGCTCGCGCGCGCCACGGGCTGGCGCGTGCGCGCCCGCCGCGACGATCCCGATCAACCGGTCTACGTGCTGGAGCTCGCGTGAGGAGCTGGGCGCGCCGGACGGCAGCGCTGCACGACGAGCTGGTCGCGCTCGCCGACTTTCACGGCGGCGATCCGCGCTGGTGGCTCGTCGCCGGCGGCGCCGCGCTCGCATGGGCGCCGCGCGCCGCGTACCTGGCCTCCGATGCCGAGCCCGCGGCCGACACGTTCCTCGGCTGGCGCGACCCGCCGCCGGCCGATGCCGCGCGCGACGCGGTGGCGCGCGCGCTCGCCGCACGCGCCGCGATCCGTGCGCTCGATGGCACGCTCCCCGATCAGCCGCTCGCGGTCACGATCCGCCGCACCGCCGCCGGCGCGGCCGCGGTGGCGAGCGCGCTCGACGTCGCGGCATTCGCGGTCGGCGACCGCACGTGGTGCGCGCCGCTCGCCGATCCCGACGCGATCGCCGCCGATCTCGCGAGCGTGCTCGCCGACGAGCCGCCGCGCGTGTTGCGCCCGCTCGCGGCCGCCGGCGCGACGCCGTTTGTCTCGGTCACGCTCGGCGACGAGCCGCTCGAGAGCGCGCGCCACGGGCATCGCCGCGCGTGGCGTGCGAACGGCGAATCGGTCGGGCCGTGGCTCGGGCTGTCGCGAGCCGGAGGGCTCGCGGTGGTGTCGACGTGTCACATGGTCGTCGATGGCTACGGGCATGCGCTGCTGGCGTCGAAGATCGCCGCGAGCCTCCGAACAGCGATCGAGCTGGAACTGCGGGGGGACCAAGGACCGAGGACCGAGGACCGAGGAGCGCCGAACGTCCGGAGCTCCTCGTCCGTTGTTCCCTGTTCGTTGCTCCCCTCGCAATTCGCGCTCCCACTCGCCTGGCGCGAGCTAGCAAGCCCACTGCGCGCGCTCCCGCTCGCCTACGCGACCGGCCTCTTCCTGCACCGCCTCGCCGACCGCCGCGACTCGCCGCGCTCGCCGACGTTTCAGATTCCGGTCGCGCCGGGTGCGGCCGGCGATCCCGCGCGGCGCGCGCGCCGCGTCGTGCCCGCGCTCGCGAGCGTGCACTTCGAGGCCGGCGTGCCCGAGCCGTTCGCCCGGTTTGCCGAGCGAGCGCGCGCCGCGATCGCGCGCGAGGCCGACGGATCGGGCCTCGTGACGCGCCTGATGGCCGCGGCGCGCGCCGCGCCGACGCCGCTCGCGTGGAAGCGACGCGCGATCGGCGCGACTCGCCCGCGCTGGCTCGCGCCGGTTGCCGACGTCCTCGGCGGGCGCGCGTGCGTCTCGCGCATCCGCATCGACGAGCCGCTGCCAGCGACCTGCGCGGTGTCGTCGCCGGCCGCGCCCGACGGCCTCGTCGTCACCGCGGTCGACGACGGCGCGCACGCCGCGCTCACGCTGTGCGGCGCGGGCGCCACGCCGGCGCTGCTCGACGAGTTGCTGGCGCTCGTGCCGAGCGATTGAGTCTCGCCGCTCGCGACCGCGGCCGCGGCACCGCCTCACGGCCGCTTGCGGGCCGCGAGCATCTCGATCAAGTCCATCTTGGTCAGGATCCCGAGCACGCGGCGCTCCTCGTCGACCACGATCGCGACCTCGCCGCGCTCGAAGATGCGCGGCAGCTCGCCCGAGCTGGCATGCATCGATACGGTCGACACCTTGCGCTCCATCACCTCGGCGACCAGCGTGTCCTTGTGGGCGCGCCCGCTCATCAGCTGGTGCAGGAGATCGCTCTCGGTCAGGATGCCGGCGAGCTTGCCGCCGTCGAGCACGGGCATCTGCGAGATGCCGTGCTCCTTGAAACAATCGGTGGCGCGCTGCACGCGCTCGTTCAAGTCGAGCGAGATCACCTCCCGCCGCCCGATCGTGCGCATGACGTCGCCGACCGTGCCGACCTCCCAGTCGGCCTTGAAGAAGCCTTGCTGGCGCATCCAGCGATCGTCGACGAACTTGGTCAGGTAATTGCGAATCGAGTCGGGCAGGATCACGACGACGCGCTTGCCCGGACCGAGATCGCGGCACACCTGCATCGCCGCCCACACCGCCGAGCCCGACGAGCCGCCGACCAGCAGGCCCTCCTGGCGGATCAGCTGGCGCGCGACCAGGAACGAGTCGCGATCGTTCGACTTGATCCAGCGATCGACGAGCCGCCGATCGAGCACGTCCGGAATGAAGTCGTAGCCGATACCTTCGACCTTGTACGTCTTGATCTCGCCGGGACCGGCGAGGATCGAGCCCTCGGGATCGACGCCGACGATCTGGCAGCCCGGCACCTCGCGCTTGATCGCCTTCGCGACGCCCGTGATCGTGCCGCCGGTGCCGGCCGTCATCACGACCGCGTCGAGCTTGCCGCCGCATTGATCGATGATCTCGCGCCCGGTGCCCTGCTCGTGCGCGTTCGGGTTCGACGGGTTCGAGTACTGATCGAGGATGTGCGAGTTCGGGATGATCTCGCGCAGCCGGCGCGCGACGCCGATGTGGCTCTCCGGCGCGTCCCACGCTGCCTCGGTCGGTGTGCGAATGATCTCGGCGCCGAGCGCCTCGAGCACGACCTGTTTCTCCTGCGACATCTTCTCCGGCATCGTGATGATCACGCGGTAGCCGCGCACGGCCGCCGCCATCGCGAGCCCGATGCCGGTGTTGCCGCTCGTCGGCTCGATCAACGTGTCGCCCGGCTTGATGCGGCCGGCCTGCTCGGCGTCGAGCAGCATCTTCACGCCGATGCGGTCCTTGACCGATCCGCCCGGATTCATGAACTCGCACTTGCCGAGCAGCTCGCACGGCAGATCGCGGCCGATGCGCGAGAGCCGCACCATCGGCGTGTCGCCGGTCGCGTCGAGGATCGAGTCGAGGATTTCGGTGCGCGTCATGTGCGGCGCAGTCTACCACCGCGCCACTGCGCAACCTTTGTACAGCGGAATGTCCTTGCCACCGTCGAGGCGCGCTCCGTATCGTGCGCGTCGATGATCCAGCGCGCGCTCGTCGCGATCTTCGTCTTCGCTGCCGCGTGCGGTCCGTCCGCGAGCGGCAACGGCACCACCGACGGCTCCGGAACCGGATCGGGCGACGGCGGCGGCGATCAAACCGGCTGCGAGGGCATCCCGAACTGCTACTCGGTGTACGCCCATTCCGACGACACGCTGTACGTGATCGATCTGATGTCGAAGTCGCTGCAGACGGTCGGCAAGTTCAACGCGCCGATGAACGACACGATCACCGACCTCGCGGTCGGCCCCGACGGCACGATCTACGTCATCTCCGAGACCGCGCTGTACACGGCGAGCGGCACCGACGGCCACGTCACGCTCGTCGGCTCGCTGGCGGCGTGCGGCACGAAGGGCGTCGCGCTCACGACCCTGCCGAACGGTCAGATCTGGGAAGGCGACTTCTCGGGCGCGCTGTGCCAGATCGATACGTCACAGACACCGCCGCACGTCGGCACTCCGGTGCACATGGGCAGCGGCATGGCGCTGTCCGGCGACCTCGTCGCGATCGGCGACGGCACGGTGTACGGCACCGCGTACAAGACCTCGGACGGCTCGAACCAGGGCACGCAGCTCTCGAACGTGCTCGTCACGATCGACATGACGAGCGGCGCGGTCACGCAGATCGGCGCGACCGGCTATCCGAAGCTGTTCGGCGTGTCGGTCGCCGAGAACTCCGTGATCGGGTTCACCCACGACCAGACCGGCCACGTCGTCAAGATCGATCCGACGAGCGGCGCCGCCACGGTGTTCGCGACGTTCAACGACCCCACGACGCAGATGCCGATCTCTTTTGCCGGCGCCGGGGTCAGCCCGATGGTTACTATCATCCAGTAGATGCATCGCGCGCTGTACTTCGCCGGGTTGCTCGCCGCGTGTCGCGGCAACCCGTCGACCATGCAGCCGGGCGACGGCGGCAGGTTCTACGATTCGACGGTCGTGCCGCAGCCCGATGTCAGCGCGACGTTGCCGGCGCTGTTTCACTTCGCGGTCGTCGGCGACACCCGGCCTTCGAACATGGACGACGTCGCCGGCTATCCGACCGCGATCATCACGAAGATCTGGAGTGACGTCGAGGCCTCGAGCCCGCACCCCGACTTCGCGGTGTCGACCGGCGACTACATGTTCGCCGATTCGTCGATGGCCGGCTCGGCGTCGACGGTCGATCCGCAGCTCGACGACTACCTCGCCGCGCGCGCCGCGTACTCCAACGCGGTGTTCGCGGCGATGGGCAACCACGAATGCACCGGCGCGACCGCGTCGAACTGCGGCATGGGCGCGATCGACGGCGTCACCTACAACTTCGTCGAGTACCAGCGCCGGATGCTGTCGCCGCTCGGCATCACGCAGCCGTTCTTCGCGATCCCGTTCGCGGCCAACGACGGGACCTGGACCGCGAAGCTCGTGTTCGTCGCGGCGAACGCGTGGAATCCGACGCAGGCGGCGTGGCTCGACCAGACGCTCGCGCAGGCGACGACGTACACGTTCGTGATCCGCCACGAGAGCGCCGAGGTCACCGATCCGATCGGCGTCACGCCGTCGGAGACGACGATCGCGAAGTATCCGCTGACGCTGAAGATCGTCGGCCACACGCACACGTACACGCGCAACGAGCCCGACCACGAGGTGATCTGCGGCAACGGCGGCGCGCCGCCGACATCGGGGCACAGCTACGGCTACGTCATCGTCGAGCGCCTCGCGAGCGGCGACGTCCAGGTCAGCGCCCACGACTACCAGTCCAACGCGATCACCGACCAGTGGCGGATCCATGCCGACGGTACGGATGCGCCGTAATGCGTGCCTCGCGCTCGTCCTCGCCGGATGCTTGAGCAAGCCGCCGGCCGCCCCACCGGATGCGGCCGGCGATGGCGGTCCAGACCCGTGCAGCGCCGGCCCGACGATCGTCGACAACTTCGACACGCCCGGCGCACCGCCGTGCGGCAGCGGGATCGCGGTCGGAGCGACGGTCGCGATCGACTCGAACGCGCTGCAGCTGGCCCCGATGCCCACCGCCGGCTGTTCGTGGAGCGGCGTGCCGACGGGCAGCAACGGCATCGAGGTCCAGGACCTCACGGCGCTGACGACCGCCGAAGGCGACGACGTCGCGCTCGCGATCGCCGACGGCGCGTACACGCTGCAGCTCGACGTCGGCGTCACGAGCACCGGTCCGATGCTCGAGCTCGGCGACAGCAACCACGACGCTCCGCTCGCCGCCATCCCGTACCAGCCCGGCGCGCAGTGGTGGCGTCTGCGCGTGCTCGACGCGACGACGTACGTCGGCGAGTACGCGACCGACGAGAACGGCCCGTGGCTGCTGCTCGCCATGGCCGGCGTCGCGGCGACCGCATCGGCCGTCACCGTGACGGTCACGGCGACGCAAGGCACCGCCTCGCCGAGCACGGCCTCGTTCGACAACGTTCGAGCGTGCTCGCCGTAGCCGGCGGCGTGGCATGATGATCGCGATGCGGAGGGCCTGGCTGGTCGCGAGCCTGCTGTGCGGGTGCTTGACCAAGCCGTCGTCGCCGCCGGCCGCGGGTGCGTGCACGACGAACGACACGCTGATCGATCCGTTCGTGTCCGGGGCGTGCGGCAGCGGCACGGAGAACGGCACCGGCTCGGCCGGCACGAGCGGGGGAACGCTGACGCTCTCGGTCCCGAACTACCAGAACGTGTCGTGCACGTGGCCGGGTCAGATCGTCGGCAGCGGCGTCTCGGTCGACGTGTCGACGGTCGACAACGCCTCGGCCCACCTCGACGTCACGCAGAGCTCGCTCGAGATCGAGCTCGTGCTCGGGACGGTGTCGGGCACATGGCAGGTGAGGCTCGTCGTCGGGTCCACCACGATGTCCGCGAACCTGGTCGCGAAGCCGACGGCGATCGGTCTGTTCCCGTTCGGCACCGACGTGGCCGTGTACACGCGAGACACCTCGAGCTGGAGCCTCGTCACGATGGCCGATGCGCAGGGCACCAGCTTCGAGCAACCCGTCGACGTCGACCTGGCGGCGGTCGGCACCGCGAGCGGGGCTGCTTCCGTGGACTTCGGCATGTTGACCGGGTGCGCCACGAGGTGAGCGCGCGCCCGGCGAAACAGTGGTAATCACCTGACGATGTCTTCCGTCGACGCGCTGCGCGAGCTGATGAAGCGTCGCATCGTCGTGCTCGACGGTGCGATGGGCACGATGGCCCAGGCGCGTGGCCTGACCGGCTGTTACGACGACCTCGTCCGCACGCATCCCGGCGACATCGAGGACATCCACCTCCAGTTCCTGCGCGCCGGCGCCGACATCGTCGAGACCGATACGTTCACCGCGACCTCCGTCGCGCTCGCCGATTTCGGCCTGCAGGACGCCGTGCACGAGATCAACGTCGCGGCCGCGCGCATCGCGCGGCGCGCGGCGGAACGCGCCGAGCGCGAGGACGGCAAGCCGCGCTGGGTCGCGGGCTCGGTCGGCCCGACGACGAAGGCGGCGTCGCTGTCGCCCGACGTCAACGACCCGGGCGCGCGCTCGATCACGTTTCGCGAGCTGGCGGCCGCGTACGGCGAGCAGGCGCGCGCGCTGATCGAGGGCGGCGTCGATCTGCTGCTGACCGAGACGCACATCGACACGCTCAACTGCAAGGCCGCGCTGTTCGCGTTCGCCGAGCTGTTCGCGCAGGGCGTGCGCCGCGTGCCGGTGATCGCGTCGGTCACGATTCCGGATAAATCCGGCCGCACGCTGTCGGGCCAGACCGTCGAGGCGTTCTTCAACTCGATCAGCCACAACCAGCTGCTCGCGGTGTCGATCAACTGCGCGCTCGGCGCCGACGACATGCGCCCGCACGTCGCCGAGCTCGCGCGGATCGCGGGGCTGCCGGTCGCGTGTTATCCGAACGCGGGCCTCCCGAACGAGTTCGGCGGCTACGACGACACGCCCGAGCACATGGCGAAGGTGCTCGGCGGCTTCGCGCGCGACGGCCTGCTCAACTTCGTCGGCGGCTGCTGCGGCACGCGGCCCGAGCACATCGCGGCGATCGCGAGCGCAGTGCGCGCCGCACCGCCGCGCCAGATCGCGAAGCCCGCACACGTCACGCGCCTCGCCGGCCTCGAGCCACTCACGATCACCCCCGAGACCAACTTCGTCGTGATCGGCGAGCGCACGAACATCACCGGCTCGGCGCAGTTCCGCCGGTTGATCAAGGAAGACAACTACGACGAGGCGGTCGCGGTCGCGCGCCAGCAGGTCGAGGGCGGCGCGAACATCCTCGACGTGTGCATGGACGAGGGGATGATCGACGGCATCGCCGCGATGAAGCGGTTCCTCAACCTGATCGCGGCCGAGCCCGACATCGCGCGGCTGCCGGTGATGGTCGATTCGTCCAAGTTCGCGGTGATCGAGGCCGGCCTCGAGTGCTTGCAGGGCAAGGGCGTCGTCAACTCGATCTCGCTCAAGGAAGGCGAGGTCGAGTTCGTGCGCCAGGCGAAGGTCGTGCGCGCGTTCGGCGCCGCGGTCGTCGTGATGGCGTTCGACGAGACCGGCCAGGCGACGACGGTCGAGCATCGCCTCGCGATCGCGAAGCGCGCGTACGGAATCCTGGTCGATCGCGTCGGGTTTCCGGCCGAGGACATCATCTTCGACCCGAACATCCTGACGATCGGCACGGGCATCGAGGAGCACGACGCGTACGCGGTCAACTTCATCGAGGCCGTGCGCCGCATCAAGGCCGAGCTGCCCGGCGTGAAGGTCTCGGGCGGCGTGTCGAACCTGTCGTTCTCGTTTCGCACGTCGCCGCGCGTGCGCGAAGCGATGCACGCGGTGTTCCTCTATCACGCGATCAAGGCCGGGCTCGATATGGCGATCGTCAACGCCGGTCAGCTCGCGGTGTACGAGCAGCTCGATCCGGCGCTGCGCGAGGCCGTCGAGGATCTCGTGCTGAACCGCCGGCCCAAGGTGGAGGGGCCGGGACCAGCGCCCGGCCCCGAGGTCACCGCGACCGAGCGCGTGCTCGCGCTCGCCGCGACGATCGAGGGCGGACAGGCCGCGAAGAAGGAAGACGAGCTGGCGTGGCGCAAGCAGCCGCTCGAGAAGCGACTCGCGCACGCGCTCGTCAACGGCATCACCGACTTCATCGATCCCGACGTCGCCGAGGCGCTCGCCGTGTATCCGCGCCCGCTCGCGATCATCGAAGGCCCGCTGATGGACGGCATGAACGTCGTCGGCGAGCTGTTCGGCAGCGGCAAGATGTTCCTGCCGCAGGTCGTGAAGTCCGCGCGTGTGATGAAGAAGGCGGTCGCGATCCTCGAGCCGCTCATGGCGGCCGAGAAGGCTGCCAGCGGTGCGCGCGCCGCGAAGGGCAAGCTCGTGATCGCGACCGTCAAGGGCGACGTTCACGACATCGGCAAGAACATCGTCGGCGTCGTGTTGCGCTGCAACGGCTACGAGGTCACCGACCTCGGCGTGATGGTGCCCGCGCACCAGATCCTCGACACCGCGGACAAGCTCGGCGCCGACTGGGTCGGGCTGTCGGGGCTGATCACGCCGTCGCTCGACGAGATGATCCACGTCGCGTCGGAGATGACGCGGCGCGGGATGAGCATGCCACTGCTCATCGGCGGCGCGACCACCAGCGGCAAGCACACCGCGGTGAAGATCGCGCCCGCGTACCGCGGCGCCACCGTGCACGTACCGGACGCGTCGCTCGCGGTCGGCGTGCTCGGCAAGCTCGTCGGCAGCGATCGCGCGGCGTACCTCGCCGAGGTCGCCGCCAAGCAGGCTTCGCAGCGCGAGGCGTTCGCGGCGGCACAGAAGCGCCCGCTGCTGTCGCTCGAGGATGCGCGCGCGCGCCGGCCGAAGCTCGACTTCAGCGCGCTGGCGAAGCCGCCGTTCGTCGGCGTGCGCGATCTCGACCTCGATCTCGCCGAGCTCGCGACGTGGATCGACTGGACGCCGTTCTTCCACACGTGGGAGCTGAGCGGAAAGTATCCGGCGATCCTCGATGATCCGAACAAGGGTGACGCCGCGCGCAAGCTCTTCGCCGACGCGCGCGCGCTGCTCGATCGCATCGTGCGCGACAAGCTGCTGCGCGCACGCGCGACGTATGGCTACTTCCGCGCCCACGGCGAGGACGAGGCGATCGTGCTGGACGACAGCGGCGCGCGCTTCCCGATGCCGCGCCAGCGCGAGGACAAGGACGTGTGTCTGTCGCTGGCGGATTTCATCGCGCCCGGCGGCGACCATCTCGGCGCGTTCATCGTCACGGCCGGGCTCGGCTGCGACGAGCTGGCCGCCGCGTTCGAGAACGATCACGACGACTACTCCGCGATCATGGCGAAGGCGCTCGCCGACCGGCTCGCCGAGGCCGCCGCCGAGTGGCTCCACGCGCGCGTGCGACGCGAGTGGTACGCGCCCGACGAGAAGCTCACCCACGACCAGGTCCTCGCCGAGACCTACCGCGGCATCCGCCCGGCGTTCGGCTATCCGGCGTGCCCCGATCACGCGCCGAAGCGCACGCTGTTCGACCTGCTCGATCACGCCTCGCATCACGGCGTGTCGCTCACCGAAAGCTTCGCGATGATGCCGACGGCGTCGGTGTCGGGCCTCTACTTCGCGCATCCCGATGCGCGCTACTTCTCGGTCGGGCGCCAGTCGTGACGGCGAAGCAGCGCTGCGCGTGGGCGGCGAAGGACAACATGCACGCCTACCACGACACCGAGTGGGGCGTGCCGGTGCACGACGATCGCAAGCACTTCGAGTTCCTGATCCTCGAAGGCGCGCAAGCGGGGCTGTCGTGGTCGACGATCCTCGACAAGCGCGAGGGCTATCGCCGCGCGTTCGCCGGCTTCGATCCCGAGCAGGTCGCGCGGTTCACGCCGGCGCGCATCGCGAAGATCCTCCAGGACCCGGGCATCGTGCGCAATCGGCTGAAGGTCGAGTGCGCGGTGTCGAACGCGCGCGCGTTTCTGAAGCTGCGCGAGGAGCGCGGCTCGTTCGACGAATTCCTGTGGGAGCACGTCGGCGGCAAGCCGATCGTGAATCGCTGGAAGCACACCAAGCAGATTCCGCCGCGCTCGGCCGAATCCGATGCGGTCGCCGCCGAGCTCAAGAAGCGCGGTTTCAAGTTCGCAGGCTCGACCATCATGTACGCGCACATGCAGGCGTGCGGCCTCGTCAACGATCACCTGATCGATTGTTTTCGCTGGCGCCCGTGCCAGAAGCGCTAGACTTGGGCATGACCGTCAAGATCCGTTACTGCAACTCCTGAGGCTATCAACCGAGGGCTGCCCGTGTGGCGGCCGAGCTGAAGAAGGCCCTGAACGTCGATGCCAAGCTCGAGGTCGGCAGCTCCGGCGAGTTCACGGTGTGGGTGGACGACAAGGTGGTCGCCGAGAAGAAGTGGATGCGGTTTCCCGATCCCGCTGACGTCGTCTCTGCCGTGCGCTCCGCTCAGCAGTAGGATGCGCGCATGAACAAGCGCAAGCTACGCGACCTCGAGGTCAGCGCGATCGGCCTCGGCTGCATGGGGATGTCGGAGTTCTACGGCCGCGGCGACGAGCGCGAGTCGATCGCGACGATCCACCGCGCGCTCGAGCTCGGCGTCACGCTGCTCGACACCGCGGACATGTACGGCCCGCACACGAACGAGCAGCTCGTCGGGCGCGCGATCAAGGATCGCCGCGACCGCGTCGTGCTCGCGACCAAGTTCGGCATCGTGCGCAGCGCCGATCCGACGAAGCGCTCGGTCAACGGCAAGCCCGAGTACGTGCGCGCCGCGTGCGACGCGAGCCTCGCGCGCCTCGGCGTCGATGTCATCGACCTCTACTACCAGCACCGCGTCGATCCGAGCACGCCGATCGAGGAGACCGTCGGCGCGATGGCCGAGCTCGTGCGCGCCGGCAAGGTGCGCTATCTCGGGCTGTCGGAGGCCGCGCCCGAGACGTTGCGCCGCGCGTGCAAGGTCCATCCGATCACGGCGCTGCAGACCGAGTACTCGCTGTGGACGCGTGATCCCGAGGACGGCGTGCTCGCCGCGTGCCGCGAGCTCGGCATCGGCTTCGTCGCGTACAGCCCGCTCGGCCGCGGCTTCCTGACCGGCCAGATCAAGTCGATCGACGACCTCGCGCCCGACGACTTCCGCCGGTTCTCGCCGCGCTTTCAGGGCGACAACTTCACGAGGAACCTCGCGCTCGTCGCGCACGTCGTGGAGCTCGCGCGCGCCAAGGGCGTCACGCCGGGTCAGCTCGCGCTCGCGTGGGTGCTCGCGCGCGGCGACGACATCGTGCCGATTCCGGGCACCAAGCGCGTGGCCTACCTCGAGGACAACGTCGGCGCCGCGACCGTCCGTCTCACGCCCGCCGAGCTCGCGCGCATCGACGAGATCGCGCCCAAGGGCGTCGCGGCCGGCGCGCGCTACCCGCAGGCCGCGCAGACCTTGTTGAACGGCTAGCCTGGGCTGCGCGGCCCGTCCCGCGTGGCGCGCTACGCGTGGCGCGAATTCACGCGGGCCGGCGCCGCGCGGTATCGGCGACCGTGACCGGCGCCTCGGGGTCGACGGTCGGAGCGGCGTCGCCGTCGTCGGGCTGCTCCGGTGCGCGGTCGATGCGCCAGCTGCCGGTCCACGCCGTGCCGATCGCGGCGAGCGCGCGCTCGATCTCGTCGGCACTCGCCGGCCGTCGCGACGGATCGCGATCGATCGCGCGCGCGAGCAAATCGTCGAGCGCGAGCGGCACGCCGGAGACCAGCGCGGACGCCGGCGCGTCGTCGGCATCGTGCGGCGTCGTGCCGGTGAGCGCGTAGTACAGCGATGCCCCGAGCCCGTAGACATCGGCCGCGATGCCGCCCGGCGCGCCGGCGAGCACCTCGGGCGCCATGAAGCCGGGCGTGCCCATCACCGCGCCCGGATGCGTGAGCTCGGAGCTGTGCTCGAAAGGCCTGGCCACGCCGGGCCGCGCAGCATCGCGAAGCGATGCGGAGGGTAGATCGACGCGCGCGATGCCGAAGTCGAGCAGCAGCACGCGCTGCGGCTCGCCGTCGGGCGCGTCGACGAACATGTTGCCGGGCTTGACGTCGCGATGGACGACGCCCCGGCGATGGGCTTCGGCGAGCCCGCCCGCGGCGCCGATGCCGAGGTGGACGACGAGCGCGGCCGGCAACGCGCCGGTGCGCTTGACGAGCGCGAGCAAGTCGACGCCGTTCAGCAGGTCCATCGCGTAGTACCAGACGCCGTCGTCGGTCACGCCCCAGTCGTGGATGCGCACGACGTTGGGATGCGCGACCTCCGACGTCGCCTGGATCTCGCGCTCGAAGCGCGCGATCGCCGACGGATGCCGCCCGTGCTCGGGCGACAGGATCTTGAGCGCGACCTCGCGGCGCAGCGCGCGGTCCTGCGCGCGCCACACCTCGCCCATCCCGCCGCGCCCGATGCAGCGCGCGAGCCGGTAGCGGCCGAGGTTGCGGCTCTCGAACACGCTGCGGCGCAGCGACCACAAGACGTGGCCGGCCCACGTCACGACGATCGCACCGGCGACGAGCACCGACGCGAACACGCCGAACATCGTGACCGCGGTGCGATCGTCGAGCTGGGCGCGCAGGGTCGCGTCGAACCGCGTCGCGACCAGGAGCCCGACGTCGTACATCGCGACGGTCAGCGCGACGAGCGCGCCGCCGCGCCGCCACGGCCCGGGCGTCGCCGTGACCTGCACCATGATCCCGACGCACACGACGACCGCGTACGGCGACGACAGCCCGCCCATCGTCGTCGCGATCAGCATGATCGCGAACGCGGTCACCGGGAACACCGACGCGATCAGCGCGTTCGCGACGCGCGGCGCAGGCAGCGGCGACCGGAACAGCACGACGAGCACGAGCACGTGGTACGCGCTCGCCGCGAACCGTACGGTCAGCGCGAACGCGAGCGAGCCGGTGCCGAGCGCGGGATGCGCGAGCAGATCGATCGGCACGCCGGTCGCGATCCACAGCACGGACGCGACCGCGAGGATGCTGCGCGCCCGCATGACCTCGGCCGCGTGCTGGTGGCGAAAGATGCGCTGTTGCGCCGCTTGCGACCCACTGCCCGGCGAGCTCGGCCCGTCCACTCGCCGATCGTACGCTCGAAGCGGACCTCCGGATCACGTTACGCTGACCGCGTGAAAAGGTTACTGCTCGCCGCCGTCGCCGCGTGCGCCACTCCGCGCGCGTTCTCGCCCGCCGACGACACCGCCGTGCGCGCCGTGCTGCACGCGCAGCAAGACGCGTGGAACCACGGCGACCTCGACGCGTTCATGGCCGGCTACGCGCACATCCCCGAGCTCGTGTTCACGAGCGGCGGCAAGATCCGTCACGGCTGGCAGGAGACCTACGACAAGTACCGCGCGAAGTACGGCGGCGATCGCGCCGGCATGGGCCATCTGGACTTCGAGGTGCTCGGCGTGCAGTCGCTCGGCGCCGACGGCGCGGTCGTGCTCGGCCGGTGGAAGCTCACCGCCACGCCGAACGCCGCGGCCGGCGTGTTCTCGCTGGCGTTCGAGCGCACGCCAGCGGGCTGGCGCATCGTGCACGACCACACGAGCGTCGACGCGCCGTAGATCTAGCTGCGCGTGCGCCGCGCCGCGAGCTTGCGCTCGGGCTCGTAACCGCCGAGGTATTCCCAGTGCCACGGCTCGCCCGGCACGGTGCGGTGAAACCCGTAGGTCTCGCCGTGGTGCTCGAGCCACTCGTACACTTTGTAGTCGGTGATGTAGATGTCGAGCGCACGGCCGCTCTCGTGATTGGAGAAGCCCGGCTTCGCCGCGAGGTTGCCCTCGCCGTGCCGGTACTCCTTGTACAGGCGCGCCTGCTTGGCGTAGCTGCGAAATCCACTGCGGATCTTGAGATCGATGCCGGCGTGGCTGGCCGCCTTCGCCATCGCGCGAAACGCGATCGCGGTGTGGACCTCGGCCTCGGCGCCGCCGACCTCGACCAGCTTGATCCTCAGCTTCTCGCCGTTGCGATAGCCGGTCGCGGTGCGCGTGTCCGCTCGCACGGCCCCCCCGGAGGCGACGACGATGGTCAGGATCAGCAACGTTCGCATCGCGAGCGGTCATCATGCTGGATCGCAGGCCCGTGGGCAACTCCCTGACGCCCTGGCGTAGGCGTTGCACCGATCACGGCCATGCGCTGGCCGGTCGTCCTCGCCACGTGCGCCGCCGCCACGGTCGCGGTCGCGCAGCCGCTCGCGCCTCAGGACGCCGTCGTGGTCGTCGCCGAGCACCACGCGATCCAGCGCGAGCTCGCGCTCGCCGACCTCGCCCAGCACGGGTCGGAGCGCGTCGCCGAGCTCGGCCGTCACCTCGGGCGCGACCTCGGCTTTGCCGACGACCAGGTCGCCACGTTCGCGCACATGCGCGGCGTGAGCCTCGACACGCCGCCCGATGCGTGGGACCGGGCGGCCGCCGATCGCCTGCAGCGGCTGGCGCGCCTCGACGGCGTCGCGTTCGACCGCGAGGTGCTCGCCGCGATCGACGGCGATCTCGGGCGTCACCTCGACTGGCTCGACAGCCTCGCGCACGAGCGCCGCGACGGCCAGCTCATGACCCTGCTCGCGACGATGAAGCCGACTCTGGCGCGATACCAGGGGCAAGCCGCGTGGTTACAGCGGCGATTCCGGCCTGCGACGTGACGTGCTAGGTTTTCGGTAGTGGTCGATCGAAGCGCGTAGCCGGCCTTCCCGCCGATGGCGTTCATCAGCGGGGACATCCGGCACGTGACCTCGAGCGCGAATCACTGAAAATAGAAAGGACGGGCGGAATGAAGACCCAGAAGGTCACCATCCACACCCTCCGGCAGATGAAAGAACGAGGCGAGAGGATCGCGGTCTTGACCGCATACGACGCTACGTTCGCGCGGCTACTCGACGAGAGTGGCGCCGACGTCCTGCTCGTGGGCGACTCGCTCGGCATGGTCGTGCAAGGTCACGAGACCACCCTGCCCGTCACGCTCGACGACATGATCTATCACTGCCGCGCGGTCGTGCGCGGCGTGCGGCGCGCGCACGTCGTCGGCGACATGCCGTTCATGACGTACCAGGCGTCGCTCGAGCAGGGCCTCGCGAACGCCGGCCGGCTGATGAAGGAAGGCGGCGTCGGCTCGATCAAGCTCGAGGGCGGCGCGCAGCACGCCGAGCTCGTGAGCCGGCTCGTCGCGTCGGGCATCCCGGTCATGGGCCACATCGGGCTCACGCCGCAGTCGTTCCACCAGCTCGGCGGCTTCAAGGTCCAGGGCCGCGAGGCGGGTGGCCGCGACAAGCTGCTCGCCGACGCGCGCGCGCTCGACGAGGCGGGCGCCTACGCGATCGTGCTCGAGGCGATCCCGGCGGACATCGCGCGCGAGATCACGGCCGCGGTGAGCGTGCCGACGATCGGCATCGGCGCCGGCGTCGCGTGCGACGGCCAGGTGCTGGTCTCGTACGACATGCTCGGCATGGACGAGACGTTCAAGCCGCGGTTCGTCCGCCGGTTCGCGACGCTCGGCCAGACCATCAAGGACGCGACCGCGGCCTACGTCGCCGAGGTCCGCGGCGGGACGTTTCCGTCGGATGCCGAGTCGTTCGCGCTGACCGAGTCGCGCGCGCCGCAGCCGCAGCCCGCGCTGTACTCGACGGCCGCCGCAAAGAAGTAGCGCGCGCGCGGCTACTTCACGACCGCGCCCGAGAAATCGAGCGTCGCGGAGGTCTCGTACGCGTCGTGAAACGGGTGCGTGAGCCGCTTCGCGTCGAAGCCGAGCTCCTTCCAGAACGGGTCGCCGCTCGGGCCGTGCTGGTCGAGGCTCTTGGCGCGGATCGTGCGGCCGCGCTCGTACTCGAGTGCCGGCAGGTCGCCGTCGGTCTGGATGTTCCACAGGCCGTGCCGCTCCCACAGCCGCACGCGGTTGTGCCCGGCGACGCGCACGAGCGTGCGAACCGGCTTGCTCGCGACGAGGTCGCGGAGATCGTCGAGCTCGGCGGGGAGCTCGACCGCGCCCTTCGCGCACGGCATGTCGAGCTGCGCGTCGAGGTCGCTCCACGCGAGCTGTACGGTCGCGGTCGTCGCGGTGCAATCCGGGCTCGTCGACAGCTCGCACGACAGCCGCAGGTCGGTGACGTGAGGCTCGCCGCCGACCATGCTCCGCGCGCGCGGGCTCGCCTCGAACGAATCCGCGCACGCCTGCGCGGCCTTGTTGCCGTGCGTGGTGTCGCCGAGCGCGATGTACTCGCCGCCCATGCCCGTGGTCGCGTCGGGGCCGTCGCCGGTGCGCCAGTGATCGGGATCGATCGCGACGAGCAACGCGCGCACGGCGCGGCTCTCGGCCGCCGTGAACTGGGCGAGCTGCTTGCCACCGCGCCGGATGTTCCACGGCACGTTGTCGTGGCAGTTCGAGCGCGACGCGATCGCGACCGGCTCGGCGCCTTCGACCGCGATGTCGTACTCCGGGTAATCGTCGTAGTGCGACAGGCAGCGCAGCGACTGGTCGACCTCGCGCAGATCGGTCAACGCGGCGTACAGCGCATCGACCAGCGCGGCATCGACCACGCGCTTGTCGACGACGTAGCCGGTTCCGGCCTTCCAGTCGAGCACGTAGTGCCGCTCGACGTGATGAAACGACGTGTACGTGTAGTCGATCGCGACGCGCGTCGCACCGTGCGGCGGCTTGCCCGGTGGTCCCGCCTGGGCGACCGCGCCCGCCACCAGCACCACCGCGACGAGCCCGCGCACGCAGCGAGTATAGACGTGCTAGCCATCGGTGTGGACCTCGAAGCGCTCGCGGAGCTCGCGCGCGGCAAGCGCGTCGTCGCGCTGACCGGCGCCGGGTGCTCGACCGAATCCGGCATTCCCGACTATCGCGGGCCGGATGCGCGGCCGCGCTCGCCGCTGCAGCACCGCGACTTCGTCGACAAGCCCGAGGCGCGCCGCCGCTACTGGGCGCGCTCGGCGGTCGGCTGGCCGCGGTTTCGCGCCGCGCGCCCCAACGCCGGCCACCGCGCGCTCGCCGCGCTCGAGCACGCCGGCGCGCTCGCCGGGATCATCACGCAGAACGTCGACGGCCTGCACGGCGCGGCCGGCAGCCGCGAGGTCGTCGAGCTCCACGGCGCGCTGGCACGCGTGCGCTGCCTCGCGTGCGAGCGCGTGACCACGCGCGACGAGATGCAGGATCGCTTGCTCGCCGCGAACGCGGGTTGGTCGGCGGCCAGCGCGCCGGCCGCGCCCGACGGCGACGTCGAGCTGCCCGACGAGCTCGTCGCGAGCTTTCGGGTCGTGCCGTGCGAGGCGTGCGGCGGCGTGCTCATGCCCGACGTCGTGTTCTTCGGCGGCAGCGTGCCGCGTGCCACGCTCGACGCGGCGTGGGCGTCGTTCGCGCGCGCCGAGCTCTTGCTCGTCGTCGGCACCTCGCTCGCGGTGTTCTCCGGCTATCGCTTCGTGCGGCGCGCGGCGGAGGCCGGCGTGCCGATCGCGATCGTCAACCACGGCCCGACGCGCGGCGATGGTCACGCGACGCTCCGCCTCGACGCACGGTGTGGAGAAGCCCTACCCCGGCTCGCGCGCATGCTCGCGTGAGCGCGCGTACAGGCCGCGCCGCGGATGACTCGCGCGCGCCGCACCGTTACGATCGCGCGATGTCGCTCCGCACGTTCTCGCTCGTGTTCACGTTGCTCGCGATGGTCGCCTTGCCTCGCGCGGCGCGCGCCGACTTCGCGATCGGTGGCTTCCTCGGCGACCCGACCGGGCTGGATCTCAAGCTCGGCGTCGAGCGCCGCGGCGCGCTCGACATCGTCGTCGGTTCGGCCGGGCTGCACGACCTGGGCGACGACTTCTACGGCCACCTCACATATCTGGTGACACCGTTCATCGGCCGCGGCGACAGCGTGCTCGTCCCGTTCCGGCTCGGCATCGGCGCGGCGTTCTTCGAGTACGCGAACGACGTCGACGTCGGCGTGCGCTTCCCGCTCGAAGTCGGGCTGCGCTTCCGCAGCGCGCCGCTCGAGCTCTACGGCGAGCTCGCGCTGCTGGTGACGTTCATCCGCCCGAACAACAACTACGATCTGACATCGCTGCAGGGCGGCGTCGGCATTCGCTTCTACTTCTGAGCTGCTACCCGCCGACGCCGACGCGCAGGTGGCCGTGCATGACCGTCGTGCACGCCGCGTTGGAGAACGTCGATTCGCCGGTCATGTTGTAGGCGGTGAGCGCGAAGCAGACGTTGTCGCCGAGGTCGAGGTGAAGGTCGGTCCACGCGTCGTACGTGACCTCGGGCATCGTCGGGTCGAAGCCCTGCCGCGTGACCTGGACGTCGTCGATCTGCATCATCATCGACGTGTCCGTGCTCGAGCCCATGTACACGTGATAGCCGGTGACGTCGTCGCCCGGCGGGTTCGGGTTCCACGACAGCGTGATCGTCACGCCGATCGCGCAGGTCGAGCAGCCGACCGTGATCGCGACGCCGCCGACCGCGAGCTTGCCGTCGGGGTTCTTCACGGTGTACGTGAGCGCATCGTCGCCGAGATAACCGCTCGACGGCGTGAACGTCAGCGTGCCGTCGCTGCCGATGGTCGCGCTGCCGTGCGTGGGCGGCGTCGACAGCACGATCGTCGCGCCGTCGGCGACACCGGAGTCCTGCGCGAGCACGTCGAGCGTGGCCGGCGTGTTCATCTCGACCGCGAGCTGGTAGTCCGCGGCGTCGAGCTGGGTCGGCTCGTGCGAGGCCGCACAGGCTGCAACCAAAATGCAACCAAGAAGCTTGGAGCGCATACCATCTGCGTTTTGCAACGCCGAGGCCACGCCGAAGGCGTGCATTCGCACGACTTGACGCGCGCGCCGGCGGCAGCTCGACTAGCCAGGCCGGGCGCGCAGCGGTCCACCGGCCCCACAGATCGGGCAGCCCTCGGCGACCGCGACCCAGTCGCAGCTGTCGCACAAGATCTGCGCGACGTGAAAGCCGGGCTCGCCGAGCAGCGCGACCGGCGTCGGCGCCGCGCGCTTGGCTTCGCCGGTGCGCACGCTCGCGGGCGCGAAACCGATCACGGTCAGCTCCGTGCCCTTGCACGACGGGCAGCGCTTCGGCACCTCGAGCTTCGACGTCGCGGCGAGCGCGGCGGCGACCGCGCCGCTGCGATGACAGCGCGGGCAGTCGTCGCTCGCGAACGGCTCCTTGCCGCACGCGATGCAGCGAATGCGATACACGCCGTCGATGAACTTCTCGCCGTCGTGCACCCAGCGGCCGTCGTCGTTGCGCTCGCCGAGCATGACCGAGACCTGGCGATCGATGTAGCTCGCGACCTCGAATGCCGCGGCCCCGCACGCGCACTTCTCGATCGCGGCGGCGAACCTCTGCTCGTCGAGTACGCCCATTACATTCGCTTGCCGGCGTAGGTCAGCTCGGGCGGACGCGCGCGCCGCACCGTCGAGATGTGGTGCAGCGGCGTGAGCTCGTGGTCGTGGAAGACCACGTGGTCCTGGCCTTCCCACTTCACGATCTCTTTGACCCGGTCCTCGAAGACGCGGCCATCGCGCAGCTCGACGACCATCGGTCGTTTGAGCATCGCGGACTCCTCGAGCATGTCGATCACGTCACCGACGTCGAGCCTGTGTCCCATGAGCCGTCACCTCTTGGTGAAGGCTACTTCTTCTTCGTGAAGCGATCGAGCCATGCGAAGACTTCTTCGTGCCACAGCTTGGAATTCTGCGGCTTGAGCACCCAGTGATTCTCGTCGGGAAATTCGATGAACCGCGACGGAATGCCGCGGCGCTGTGACGCGGTGAACGCACCGAACGCGTGAGTTTCGGGAATCCGGAAGTCCATGCCGCCGTGGATGACCAGCATCGGCGTCTTCCAGTTCTTGACGAGTGTCGCCGGGTTGAACTGCTCGTACGCGTCCGGCTTCTCCCACGGCGTGCCCTTGTGCTCCCACTCGTCGAACCACAGCTCCTCGGTGTCGTAATAGCCCATGCGCGTATCGAAGATGCCGTCGTGACAGACCAGCGCGCGAAAGCGATCGGTCTTGCCCGCGATCCAGTTGATCATGTAGCCGCCGTACGACGCACCGAGTGCCGCGACGCGCGAGCCGTCGAGCCACGGATACTTCGCGAGCGCCGCGTCCAGCCCCTTCATCAGATCCTCGTACGGCGCGCCGCCCCAGTCACCGCTGATCGCGTCGGTGAACGCCTGGCCGTAGCCGGTCGAGCCGTGGAAGTCGATCATGACGACCGCGTAGCCATGACCGGCAAACACCTCCGGGTTCCACCGATAGTGGAAGTGATCGTCGAACGTGCCCTGCGGGCCACCGTGGATGAGGAACGCGACCGGCACCTTGCCGCCGGTGCCAAGCGCCGAAAACGACGCCGGCTTGATGACGTAGCCGTAGACGGTGTCGCCCTTCGCGCCGGCGAACGAGAATTGCTCGTAGGCGCCCCACTCGATCGCGGCGGTGCGCGCGCTGTCGAGGTGCGTGAGCTGGCGCGGCTCGCTGCCGGTGCGGCCGACGACGAACAGCTCGGCCGGCATCGTCAGCGAGTCGTGCAGGTAGACGATCGAGTCGCCCGCGACGCGCGGCGCGGTGTTCGAGCCCTTGGCGACGAGCACGGTCGCCGCGCCGGTCGCGACGTCGACCGCGAACAGCGCGTGATTGCCGACGTGATCCGCCGCCGTGTAGATCGTGCGGCCGTCGGCCGACCACGTGATCGAGTCGGGCGAGCGGTCCCAGGCCTCGGTGACGACGCGGATCTTCTTCGTCGCGACGTCGTAGATCGCGATGCGCGTGCGGTCGGCCTCGAAGCCGGGCCGCGTCATCATCGTGAACGCGATCGACTTGCCGTCGGGCGAGAACGTCGGGTTGTCGTCGTAGGCCTTGTTGCCGATCGTGAGATCGACGGCGCGCGCCGGGACGTCGGTCGGCACCAGGAAGATATCGGTGTTCGTCGTCCACGCTTCTTCGCGGCCGCCGACGCGCGCTTCGTACGCGAGCCACTTGCCGTCGGGCGAGATCGAAATCTGTTCGACGCCGCCGAACGGCTTGACCGGCGAGTCGGTGGTCTGGCCCGGCGTGAGATCGCGGACGTCCTTGTCGCCGCGCCACAGGAACAGGTGCGAGTACTTGCCGTCTTCCCAACGATCCCAGTGGCGGAACAGCAGCTGATCGTAGACGCGCGCGTGCACCTTCGACTTCGCGCGCTCGTCGTCGCGCTTGGCCGAGTCGGCGAGCGTCTTGGCATCGGGCCAGACGTCGATCGCGAGCACGAGCCGCGCGCCATCGGGAAACAGCTTGAAGCCGCCGACGTCGAGCGGCAGGTGCGTGACCTGCGTTGCCTCGCCGCCGGCCGGCGAGATCCGCCACACCTGCGACGAGCCGCCGCGCGTCGACGTGAAATAGATCCACTTGCCATCGGCCGACCACTGCGGATCGCCGTCGTTGTCCGAGCTCGTCGTCAGCTGACCCGCGCGGGTACCGTCGACGTCGATCGTCCACAGATGCGTGCGGCCGCGGTTTGCTTCGACATCGGTGTCGCGCACGGCGAAGGCGACGTGCTTGCCATCGGGGGACACCGCGGGGTCGCTCGCGCGCTGCATCGCGAGCATGTCATCGATCGTGAGCCCCTTCGGTCCGGCATGAGCTGTTCCGGTCGCGAGCACCGCCGCGATGGTGAGGATTCGCATGGCCGCGTACTATCACGCCGGCGCATGACCGGGGAGAAGCTGTCCGTCGCAGATGCGCGCCGCGCCGCGCTCGCGGCGCAGGGATTTTCGGGGCCGCGTACCGTACCGGCGGACCGGCGCGCGCTTCGAGGCCTGGTCGAGAAGCTCGGCGTCGTGCAGATCGATTCGGTGAACGTGCTGGTGCGCTCGCACTACCTGCCCGCGTTCAGCCGGCTCGGCGGCTACGACCGCGACGCCTTCGACGCGCTCGCGCATCGCGCCCCGCGCGCCGTGTTCGAGTACTGGGCTCACGAAGCGTCGCTGGTGCCGATCGCGCTGCACCCGCTGTTGCGCTGGCGAATGGCGCGCGCGCACGAGCACGCGTGGGGTCGCATGCGCCGCATCGCGCGCAAGAAGCCCGGGCTCGTCGCGGACGTGCTCGCCATCGTGCGCGACAACGGGCCGGTCGCGGCCAGCGACATCGAGGTCGCCGAGGCGAAGAAGCGCCGCAAGCGCGGCTGGTGGGAATGGTCGGAGACCAAGACCGTGACCGAATGGCTGTTCTGGAGCGGCGAGCTCACGAGCGCGCGCCGGCGCGGCTTCGAGCGTTTGTACGATCTGCCGGACCGCGTGATTCCGGCGCGCGTGCTCGCGGCGCCCACGCCGAGCGAAGCCGACGCGCAGCGCGCGCTCGTCGCGATCTCGGCGCGCGCGCTCGCGGTCGCGACCGAGGCCGACCTGCGCGACTACTTTCGTCTGCCGCTCGCCGCCACACGCACGGCGATCCGCGAGCTCGTCGACGCAGGCGAGCTCGTACCCGCGCAGGTCGAGGGCTGGCGCAAGCCGGCGTATCTGCACCGCGACGCCGACATCCCGCGCGCGATCGACGCCACGCGTGCCGCGCTGCTGTCGCCGTTCGACAACCTGATCTGGATGCGCGACCGCACGCATCGCTTGTTCGGCATGCAGTTCCGCCTCGAGATCTACGTGCCGGCGTCCAAGCGCGTCCACGGCTACTACGTGTTGCCGCTGCTCGTCGGCGACGAGCTCGCCGCGCGTGTCGATCTCAAGGCCGATCGCGCGGCCGGCGTGTTGCGCGTGCAGGCCGCGCACGCCGAGCCCGGGTTCGCGCTGCCGCGTACGGCGCGAACGCTCGCGCCCGAGCTCGCGCAGCTCGCCCGCTGGCTCGGGCTCGAGCGCGTCGAAGCGATGCGCCGCGGCGATCTCGCGCCCGCGCTGGCACGCGCGCTCCGGGACTAATCGATCCCGCGGCACGCGTCGTCGTCATCGTCGTCGATCCAGCGCCGGATCGCGTCGCGCCGCTCGCCCGCGGTCGAGCGCTCCCGACGCTCGCCGGGACGCGGATCCGGCCGCACCTCGCGATCCGGACGCGGCGAACGCTTCGGGCTGTCGTGCATGCGCGCGAGCATTGCAACGCGCGTGCACGGATGCCGCGACGAGATCAGCGCAGCTCCATCATGACCACCGCGCGGCGGCGCTCGCAGCGAGCGCCGGCGTACCGGCGTCGCGCCGCAAGTGGCGAGCCCCACACGCGACGCGCGGGTCTTGGCTTTGCAGCTCTGGCCACGCCATGACGATCCAGACTCTCGCAGGTGCGGCACTCTTCGCCGCGCTGATCGCGCCGGCCGCCTCGGCCGATCCTGGCCGGGCCAAGCTCGTCGACGCCGAGCTGCAGACGCTCGCGCACATCCATCGCGTGAATCAGCTGGAGATCGAGATGGGGAGGCTCGCCGAGAAGAAGGGCACGACGCCGGGGATCAAGGCGTACGGCGGGATGATCGTCAGGGATCACACGGCCAACGACCGCGACGCGCTCGCGCTCGCGAAGCGTCACGGCCAAGCGATTCCCAAGGAGATCGCGACGAACGAGTCCGACCGGGCGCAGATGAAAGACGACGACGAGATGGTGGACAAGCTGAAGTCGGAGAACGGTGCCGACTTCGATCGCGACTTTTTGGCGGCGGCGGTGACCGGCCACGAGCGCGAGCTCGCACGCAGCGATACCGCGATCGGCCAGGCCCAGGCCGTCGACCTGCAGACGTTCTTGAAGGACATGAAGCCGGTGCTCCAGCACCACCTCGACGCCGCGCGCGACCTCCAGAAGGCCAACGCGCAGGCGGCTACTCCATGAGTCAGGGACTGTTCCCCCAGCGCTGACGACTGTTTGCACGCGGTCGAAAATGCTGTGAGCCGGCCGACGTCGGCGACGCGGTCGCGCTGCACGCGTCGTGCACCAGTGTGCGCGAGCCGATGGTGGGTTTGCGCGATGCGTGCGTGACGAGCGCGCGCGCGTCGCGGCACACGCGCTGCAATTCGCCGCCGCGTGCGAAAACTAGCCACCCCTCTCCTCCTGGCGTGCTTGTCGTGCGGCCCCTCGTTCGTGCCGAGCGAAGACGACGGCTCGACCTCCGGCGCGAGCATCTCGAACAAGTCACCGGATCTGAGCGGCTGCCACGGCGTGGCGTCGTCGACGATCCCGTCCGACGGCCGCTACGTGATGACCACGTTCGGCGGAGGCAGCGACGACCAGGAGATGTCGTGCGGCGGCTACGCGAACGGCGTCGGCTGGTATGCGGCGTCGCGCCAGCGCTACGGCTGCGGCGCGAAGCTGCAGGTCGAGGCCAACGGCAATTGCGTCGTGCTGACCGCGCTCGACTACGGCCCCGACGTGTGCGTCGAAGCTGCGGCGGGCATGCCGATCCTCGACATGTCGCCGAGCGCCTCGAAAGCGCTCTACGGCGTGTCGGGCGCGGGCTGGAGCGATCACTTGATCGTGACCGTGACCGAGGTCGACAGCTCGACGCCGAGCGGGCCGTGCACGAGCGGCAGCGGCAGCGGCAGCGACGGCAGCGGCAGCGACGGCAGCGGCAGCGACGCGGGCTCGACCGGCGCGGGCTGTTCCTCGGCCACGCTCGATCGCGACGTCGACGACGGCGAGTGCGTGCAATCGGCGAGCGACGACAGCTGGTACCAGTGCGACAACGGCAGCTGGGACGCGATCTCGTCGACAGCGGGCTGCACCGACACCTACGCGTGGTGCTACTCGCCCACGCTCGGCGAGGACGTCGCGCCGCGCACCTGCGTGCAATCGGCCTCGACCGGCACCTGGTACCAGTGCAACGGCCAGGCGTGGGTCACGCCGGTCGACACGTCGAGCGAGACCGGGCCGATCGGCGATTGCTCGGATTGGGATCCGCTGTGAGCTAGAGCGCGTGGACGCGATGGCGGCGGTCAGGGCAGCGAGGCCGCGTCCTCGCCGATCGCGGCGAGCTGCGGCTCGGTGAGCTCGCGCTCGTCCATCCAGGCGAGCCCGACGATCGCGCGGATCGCGCCGGCGCCGTCGTGGACGGGCAGCGCGACCGCGGCCTTCGCGTCGACCGCCTTCGCACCGGGCTTGACGGCACCGGTCGCGTCTTCCTTCAAGTTGCAGGTCTGGATCGGCTTGTCGTGCTGCCAGGCGAGCCCGGCCATGCCCTTGCCCATCGGGATCACCGCGGTCACTTCCTGCACCTTGGGCGGGATGTTCACGGCCGCCGTGATCGCGAGCGCATCACCGCGCACGACGTGGACCGTGCCGGCGACCGCGCCGTGACGGCCGAGCAAACCGCGAAGCCACGCGTTCGTCCCCTCGTCGAGCATGGCCTACGTTACCATGCGCGCATGTTCCGCCTCGACGAGCAGACGCAGATGGTGGCCGGAGTCGTTCGCCAGTGGTGCCAGGCGCAGCTGGCACCGAAGATCCCGGCGCTCGAAGCCGGCACCGAGCAGCCGTTCGAGCTGATGAAGAAGATGGCGAAGCAGTTCGGCTTCGATCAGATGCTGGGCGCCTCGGTGCGCAAGCGGATCGAGAAGCTGCGCGCCGGCGAAGCACAGAGCGGGAGCGAAGAGCGCATGCCCGGCTCGCCGATGCTGATGCACGTGGTCGTCAAGGAGCTGTCGCGCGTGTCCCCCGGCTTCGCGATGGGCTTCGGCGTCACGCTCGGCCTTGTCGGCGGCGCGATCGTCGCGAAGGGCACGCCCGAGCAGATCGAGCGCTGGGGCCTGCCGCTCGCGACGCTGCAGACGATCGGCTCGTGGTGCCTGACCGAGCCGGGCGCCGGCTCCGACGCGTTCGGCTCGATGCGCACGACCGCGACGCGCACCGGCAACGGCTACGTGCTCGCGGGCAGCAAGACGTTCATCACGAACGGCCCCGGCGCCGACGTGTTCCTGGTCTACGCGAAGGGCGACGACGGCAACGTCGCGACGTTCATCGTCGAGCGCGGCACGGCCGGCGTCACGGTCGGGCCGCCGTTCAAGAAGATGGGCATGCGCGACTCGCCGACCTCCGAGGTGTTCTTCGACGACGTCCAGCTCGGCGAGGAGCATTTGCTCGGCCGGGGCCGGACCGCGGTCAAGGACAGCCTCGGCAGCGAGCGCTCCGGCGTACCCGCGATGGCGTGGGGAATCATCGAGCGCTGCTTCGATCAGTCCCTCGCGTACGTGCGCGACCGCAAGCAGTTCGGCCGGCCGATCGGCGAGTTCCAGGCGGTGCAGCTCAAGATCAGCGACCTGTACTTGAAGCTGCGCACCGTCGAGAACGTCGTGTACCGCACGGCGTGGATGCAGCAGCACGGCGTACGCGACATGCCGTTCGTCAACGCGAGCAAGGCGATGTGCGCGCAGGCCGCGGTCGATGCCGCGCTCACCGCGATCCAGATCCACGGCGGCTACGGCTACATGGAAGAAGTCGGGCTCGAGAAGCTCGCGCGCGACGCCAAGCTGCTCGAGCTCGGCGCCGGCACGACCGACATCAACCTGCTCGCCGCGGCTCGCGAGCTGATCGGTGTCGGCCAGTCGTAGCAAGATGTCGCGGACGACACGGCGCGGCGTGACGGCTTGTCGCGCCGTTCGTGCAAACGCCCGACGACGCTCGAAGTGCAACCGTTGACACGCACTATCCGCGTACAACATTCACTACTTCGAGACAGCACCCGCGATGTAGGTGGCGATGCGCCGGGAACCCTACCTCGGCCTACTCGAAACGTCGGCGCGCGCACGAACTGAAGGTTGGTTCGTGTACCGACGTTCTCGCTTTGCGCGCGCGCCGCGCGTGCGCGAATCGCGCATGCACAACTGCACGACACGCGCAGCGTCGCGTGGCATCCGCGGTGAAGAAGTCAGCCCGCATGAGGTTGACTCCGATCTTGTGTGTCTTCGTGATCGCGAGCTGCGCCCAGGGCGAGCGTGTCGACGGTGATGGCGATGATCGCCAGGGCGACGCGCTCGGTACCATTCCGCAATACCCGAACAACGCCGCGTGCTCGGGTGGCCGCTGGCAGTGCTTCGCGCTCGTGCGCGACCACAGCAAGCAGCCGCACACCACCGCGCCGCAGGGCTTCGGTCCTCCGGATCTCGCGTCGGCGTACAAGCTGAACACCTCGCTCACACCAGGCGCGACGATCGCGATCGTCGACGCGTACGATTACCCCAACGCCGAGAGCGATCTCGCGACGTATCGCAGCCAGTACGGCCTGCCCGCGTGCACGACCGCGAATGGCTGCTTCAAGCGCGTCAATCAGAGCGGCGCGGCATCGCCGCTGCCGAGCGCCGCGCCGTCGGGCGACGACTGGACGGTCGAAGCGGCGCTCGATCTCGACATGGCGAGCGCCGCATGCCCGAGCTGCAAGCTGATCCTGGTCGAGGCCCAGGACGATCAGGGCGACGGCCTCTACGTGTCGCAGAACGGCGCGGCGAGTCTTTCGCCCACCGTGATCAGCAACAGCTGGGGCGGCCCCGAAGACTCGACCGTGTCGAGCTACGAGACGGACTTTAACCATCCCGGCATCGCCATCTTCGTCGCGGCCGGCGACAACGGTTACGACGACGGCGGCAGCGGGCCGGATTATCCGAGCACGTCGGCGCACGTCACCGGCGTCGGCGGCACGAGCCTGGTCAAGGCGTCGAACACGCGCGGCTGGACCGAAGGCGCGTGGAGCTCGGGCGGCAGCTCGTGCAGCACGAACATCGCGAAGCCGAGCTACCAGACGTCGACCGCGTGCAGCAAGCGCATGGCGGCCGACGTGTCCGCGGTCGGCGATCCGAACACCGGCCTCGCCGTCTACAACTCGGCGAACGGCGGCTGGATCGTCGTCGGCGGCACGAGCGCGGCGACGCCGTTCGTCGCGGGCGTGTACGCGCTGTACGGTCTGGGCGGCCAGGCACCGGGCTGGGCGTACTCGAACGCATCGAAGTTCTTCGACGTGACGACCGGCAAGAACGGCTCGTGCGGCAACATCCTCTGCAACGCCGGTGCTGGATGGGATGGCCCGACCGGAATCGGCACGCCGAACGGCACCGCGCTCGGCGGCAGCTCGACGTGCACGCCGAACTGCAGCGGCAAGACGTGCGGCGACGACGGTTGCGGCGGCTCGTGCGGCTCGTGCGGCTCGGGTCAGACCTGCACCGGCGGCGTGTGCATGGGCGGCAGCAGCGGCTCGACGTGCGCCCACCCGATCTGCTCGACCGGCTCGAAGCTGACCGGCACGTGCGACAGCTGCGCGACCGAGGTGTGCGCGTCCGACAGCTACTGCTGCAACACCGCGTGGGATTCGATCTGCGTCGGCGAGGTCGGATCGATCTGCGGCGAGTCGTGCAGCGGGAGCGGCAGCGGCAGCGGCAGCGGCTCGGGCTCGGGATCGGGATCGGGATCCGGAACCAGTAGCTGCTCGCACTCGATCTGCGCGAGCGGCACCAAGCTCAAGAGCGCGTGCGATGCGTGCGCGACCGACATCTGCAGCTACGACCCGTACTGCTGCAACACGAAGTGGGATTCGCAGTGCGTCAGCGAGGTGTCTTCGATCTGCGGTGAATCGTGTAACTAACCCGTTCGACGAAAGGAGGCCGCCAGAGAACCCTCACCAACGGCCGCGGAGCGAAGCGCCAGATTCGCTCCGCGGCTGCTTCTATTTTCGGCACTTGTTGGAAATCCCCTCACGTGTGGAGCTGCGCCGTGAACGTGCGTTGACGGATCCGTCAAGCGGGCCTGACGATTCGCGCTGGTCCATGCCGTGAAACGAGGCCGCGCATGCGCTTAGCTTCGTTGGCTTCGATCTTGGCTTTGACTGTGGCGTCCGGCGCCGCGGCCGCGGATCCCGAGGGCGAGAAGCCCGCCGCGGCCGCGGCCGACCCCGGCACGTATGCGTTCGGCGTGCGGGTCGGCGGCTATGGCTTCCGGCGCGAGACCGACAGCCAGGTCAACAACGCCTGGGACGTCTGCCGCATGAACGGCCTCGGCGTGTTCGGGCAGCGCGCGCTGCGCGGGCCGTTCTTCGTGGAAGCCGGGCTCGACACGTACTTCTCGGTCGGCGGCGGCGATCCTGACCAGCTCCCGATCGATCGCCAGAACGTCCTGGTGTCGGGCGCGGCCGGCGTGCGCACCGCGTTCACTCCGTGGCTGCACGGCTACGCCCAGCTCGGCACCGGTGTCGAGCTCGCGCGGCTGTCGGTGCCGTACGGCGGCTCGACGATCACCGCCGACAAGGCGATGCCCGAGGGTTTCTTCGGTTTCGGCGGTGACCTGCGCGTCGCGCACGGCACCTATCTGGGCGCAACGGTCCGGCTGCTCGTGATGGGCAACTTCGACTACGACCCGTCGCGCCTCCAGATGTCGAACCAGTGGGTCGCGCCGCCCTCCGCGAGCAGCGTGTTCTCGGCCTCGCCGGACCTGGCGTCGCAGGCGCAGTTCTACTTGCGCCGCGAGCTGTGAGCCGCGCGCTCGCGCACGACGTCGGCCGCCGGCTTGTCCCGGCGCATGCCTTGAAACGACGGATGGCGCAGGCGGCCGTCGGCGGTCCACTCGCTGAACGCGACCTCGGCGACGAGCCGCGGCTCGACCCAGTGCACGTGTGGGCCCGTCCACGCGCGTCTCGGCTCGGGATCGAACGGCGAGCGCGCGGTGGCGAGCGGAGCGAGCTCGCGCGCGAGCTGGGCGAGCGACTTCGCGGTGAACCCCGTGCCGACCTTGCCCGCGTACGCGAGCCGGCCGCCCTCGTAGTAGCCGACGAGCAACGCACCGAGGTGAGCGCGCGCGCCCTCCGGCTCGGTGTAACCACCGATCACCAGCTCCTGGCGGAGCAAGCACTTCGTCTTCAGCCACGCACCGCCGCGGCCGGGCGAGTACGGGGCGTCGCGGCGCTTGGACACGATGCCCTCGAGTCCGCGCTGGCACGCGAGCCGGAAGAATTCGCCGCCGTGACCGACGACGTGGTCGGAGTAGCGCAGCTCCGGGCGGTGCGCGCGCTCGATCAGCTTCGCGAGCCGCGCCTTGCGCTGCTCTTGCGGCAGCGCGGCGATGTCCTCGCCGTCGAGCGCGAGCAGGTCGAATACGAAGTACGCGAGCTCGCCTTCGCGGTTCTGCAGCGCCTGAAAGCTCGTGCGGCCGTCGGACATGACGGCCGCGACCTCGCCATCGAGCAGCGCTGACTTCGACGGCAGCGCCGCCACGGCCGCGGCGATCGTCGGGAATTGCGCGGTCCAGTCGCGAAACGTGCGGCTGAGCAGGCGCGCGCGGCCGCGCTCGAGCACGGCGGCGATGCGATAGCCGTCGAACTTCTGCTCGTGCAGCCACTCGGCGCCTTCGGGCGCCGCGTCCACGAGCTTCGCGAGCGCGAGCTGTTCGGGAAGCTTCACGTGAACGGCATCTCGACCGGCATCGTCGGCGCATCCTGCGTGCGGCGCAGCGCGATCTGGAGATCGCCGCCGGTCGCGAACAGCGCTCCGACGCCGCGCACGCGTGCGAGCTCCTTCGCGAGCTGGGTCGCGGCGTCGGGCTCGTCGAGCGCGGCGTCGCCGTGCTGGACGAGCAGGATCGACGCGCGCGCGGTGATCGCGGCGAGGATCGACGTGTCGAGCTCGACCAGCTGGAGCTCGACCAGCGCGCTCAGCAGGCGCTCGGCCCAGCTTCCGTGCGGCGCCTTGCGCGGCAGGCTCGACAGCGCCGGATCGGCGGGCGGCTCGCGGCGCGATGCGAGCTCGGTCTCGCGATCGAAGTCGCCGAGCACGAGCAGCTGCGTCGGGATCGCGCCGTCGAGGATCACGGCGTCGCCGAGCGAGCCTTTCTCGGCGAACTCGAGCAGCGCCACGCGCGCGACGCGCCACGGCACGCAGTGGCTCCACGCCACGCTCAGCGTCCCGACCTCGCGCCCACCTCCGCCGGCGATCTCGAACGCCCCGGCGCGCGTCGGATCGCCGACCGACGTGCCGTAGCCGTCGCCCTGCACGACGTACAGCGCGCATTCGTGGCCGTTGATCGCGGCGAGGAGCTGCTCGTCCGCCGCCGACCACAGCCGCAGCGCGACCGGATCGGCCAGCGCGACCGCGTGCAGTGCGTCGAGCGCGATCGCGAGGTCGCTCGGCGAGCGCACGCGCAGCGCGTCGTCGTCGAACTCGCCCCACACGAGCAACGCCTCGCCGCGCGTCATGCGCGTGTTCGGATCGAGCTCGCGCGCGTCGAGCTCGTCGACCACGCCGTCGGCGATATCGCGCAGCTGTTGCTCGCGCAGATCGAGCTCCCAGCGGCCGTGGCCGTCGCGCGCGTAGTAGACGAAGCGAAACAGGTCGCTGTTCGCGAGCAGGCCGCCGCGCGCGCACTCGTCGCGCAGCGCCTCGGGGCCGACCAGCGCGGCGCGATCATCGGCCCAGTCGACCTTCGCCACGACCGCGCGCATGAACGCGCGAAGCTCGTCGGATACCGGAAGCCGCGCCACCGCGCGATCCTATCAGCGTCTCAGCGTCCGTTCGCGATCGAGTACACGAAGCTCGCGCGGGGAAAGCGCGCGAACCGCTCGGAGATCGTCTTCTGCGGTACGACCTCACCGTCGACGTACTTCGCGAGCAGCGCGTCGGCCGCGGCCTTGTCGCCGCGCGCCTTGATCCCGGCGACGAGCTTCATCAGCTCGTCGGCCGCTGCCGGCATCTTGTCGAGATGGATCGCGAACGCGCCGTGATCGGTGCCGTTCGCGGCGGCCGCGTGGTCGTCCCACGACAGCGCGCCGTGCTCGAGCAGGAACCCGAGCTGCACGGCCGCGAGGTTCGAGTACGTCTTGCGCTTCTTGCTCGTGGTGTACATGCCCTGCGCGACCTGCCCGAATGCCCACACGATGCAATCGGTGTACGTCTGGCGCGCGAGCTCGTCGGAGATGATGCCCTTGCCGCGCAAGAGCTCGACGAGGAACAGCGCGCCGGTCTGCGCCTTGAGCTCCTCGAGCACCGACGCGACCTCGCCGCCGAAGATCTCGGTGTCGGTCTTGCCGCCGACCTTGTACTCGTGCGCCGGCCCGAGGTTGTGCGTCGCCTCGTGCAGGATCGTCGCGAGCAGGCCTGGCTCGGGGCTGTCGCGGTAGGCCTTCATCGCCGCGTCGTCGAGCAGGCTCGCGGCCTCGGCGTGACGAGTGGCGAGCGAGTCCGGGTCCTTGAACAGATTCACCATCGCGACCGTGCGGCCGCGGCCCTCGTTCGCGACCGGTCCCCAGTTCGGCAGGCTTTCACCGATCGTCGCGCCGCTCGGCTGGCGGTCGTTGCCGGCATTGATCACGATGTCGATGAAGTCCGGCAGGTGGAACGTCACCTTGCGCGCCGCGTACGGTGCACCGGCGCGGGCGGCGACCGCGGCCTCCATCTCCTGCTGCACCGGCACGAGCTTGTCCTGCCAGACCTTCGAGCCGTGATCGATCATCGCGAGCGTCAGGTGAAAGCCGGCCTTGTGCGAGCACGGATCCCAGTACACCTCGTCGGGTCCGACCCGCACGTACCACGCCGAGTTGTCGACGTTCATCTTCGCCCATGCCTCGTCGGCTGGCAGCCAGACGTCGGTCGTGAAGCTCTTCGCCGCGGCGTGCAGGTACGTGGCGAGCGTCTGCGACGACGGACTCTTGAGCGCATCGGCCGCGGCATCGAGCTCCTTCGCGACCGCGGTCATCTCGTCCTTGTACGTGTCGCTGTACAGCTGCGCGGCGAGCTTGCCGCCGACGTCGATCACCGCCGTGAACGGACCGAGCAGCGCGTTCGCGTCGGGGCGACTCTCGAGCTCCTTGCAGAACCCGTCCGACTTCTGCATGTCGGCCGGATACACGTCGACGACCGGCTTGGGCGCGCCCGGAATCGCCGAGCACTTCGGATCCTTCTCGGTGCCGGGCATCACGCACTTCGGCCCGAGGTTGCGCCGGAACAAGCTGGCGCTGTCGGGATCGCCCGGCAGCTGGCTCGCGAGCGCGGCGGCGCCGTTCTGGTGGGCGTAGATGGTGTCGATGTGATGCGCGACCTCGAGCATGTGGGCGACGAGCTCGCGATCTTCCGGGGTCGCGCCGGCCAGGTCGGTGCGCACGAGCGCCGCGCGACTGGCGTCGAGGTCGCGGTCGACGAGCGCGATGCGCGGCTCGGTCGCCGGCGGCGCCTTCGAGGCCGCGACGATCTTCGGATACGCGTCGGCGAGCGAGATCGACGCGGTCGGATAGAACAGGAGCGGCGCGACCTCGGCGGGTTGGACCGCGTTGTCGTGGTTCGCGTCGGCGATCCAGTAGATCGGCAGGTTCAGCCGCACCGCAAACTTGTTGAAGTCCTCGCGCGACACCTGGTCGTACTTGCCGGGGGTCGCCGCCGGCGGCGGCGCAGGCGGCGCCACGCGCGGCTCCGGCTCGTGACGCGTCTTGCAAGCGGTGAACAGCAAGAACAGCGGCAGCAACCGGCGGGCCATGGCGCGAGACGCTACCGCAAGTCATGCTCGAGCGGTGCGCCTGACGTGGGTCGCGATCGCGTGCTGGTCGGCCGTGGCGGCCGCCGACGACACCGCGCACGTGCTGGCCACGCGGTTCGCCGCCGACCCGAGCGCGCGCGACCTCGCGCTCGCGCTGTATCGCGACACCGGCGACGTTGCCGAGGCCGGCGCCGACGAGATCATGAACGGCGGCTACCGCGGCAAGATCCACCTCGTGCCCGAGCTGCCCGTCGGCAAGTATCGCGCGCACCTCGCGTGGGTCGCCTCCGCGATGACCGACCTCGACGCGTTCTTCGCAGCACAATTTCCGAAGGACGCGAAGCAGCCGGCCTATCGCTGGCGCGGGCTCGCCTTCGAGTTCGTGCGTTCGGTCGGCAAGCGCACGCCCAGCGCGTACGCGTCGGCGTGGACGATCCACTACAACGTCGAAGGCTCGCTGCTCACGAGCGCCGACGGCGTGCGCGAGACGCTCGTCCACGAGCTGTTCCACTTGAACGACGAGGATCACGGCAACTGGTCGGCGAAGGCGCTCGCGAAGGACTACGCGGCGATCGTCGCGCGCTGCGGTACGAAGCTCGCATGTCTCGAGCCGTACGCGCCGAACCGCACGGTGGTGCGCGGCGGCACGTACTACGCGTTCCAGCCGAACAACGGCGACGGCGTGCACGAGTACGCCGCCGAGCTCGCGGTGCGCTATTTCGACGAACAACGCGAGATCCTCGCACGCGGAAAGCTCGCGCGCCGCGCGTTCAAGTGCGGACCACCCGAGAGCGCGCGCGCCTGGCAGCGACTCGTCGACGAGTTCTTCGCCGGCCACGACCTCGTCCCGGCCTGCTGAAATCGAAGCGTGCGCGGGCGCGCACCGAGCGCGAGCGCACGGCCACAGGGTGGAACTGCCGCGCCGACGTGACGGGAGCGCCGTGCGCACGGGCACATGGCGTGCATCACGCGCGCTGGTGGCTAGTCGGTCCGGATTGATCGATCCACGGTGGGCAGCATGAGCGTGGCGGCCATGATCGGCGACGACATCGAGAATACCGAAGAGCGCGAGGTGATCGGCCACGGCCGCGACATCCTCGTGGTCGACGACAACGACACGAACCTCATCGCGATCGAAGCGGCGCTCGCGCCGATCGGCCGCCGCCTCGTGCTCGCGCGCTCCGGGGTCGAAGCCCTCGGCCGCCTGCTCGAACAGGACTTCGCGCTGATCATCCTCGACGTCGCGATGCCCGGCATGGACGGCTTCGAGACCGCGCGCCTCGTGCGCTCGCGCGCGCGCAATCGCGCGACACCGATCATCTTCATCACCGGGCTGTCGTGGCAGGACGACGAGATCCTGCGCGGCTACGAGCTCGGCGCGTTCGATTTCTTGATCAAGCCGATCCGCGCCGAGGTGCTGCGCGCGAAGGCGATGCTGTTCGTGCAGCTGCAGGACCGCACGACCGAGCTGCACGACAAGGCGATGCAGCTGCGCGTCGAGCACGATCGCGCGCACGAGCGCGAGCTCGCGATGCAGCGCAAGCGGTTCGAAGCCGAGGCGCTCGAGATCAAGATGCAGCAGCTCGCCGATGCCGACCGCCGCAAGGACGAGTTCCTCGCGATCCTCGCCCACGAGCTGCGCAACCCGCTCCAGCCGCTGCAGACCGCGGTCGAGCTGATCGAGCACGAGCCCGACAAGCCCGTGCCCGAGCGCGTGCGCGGCATCATCTATCGCCAGGTCCACCACATCGGGCGCCTCGTCGATGATCTGCTCGACGTCGCGCGCTTCCAGACCGGCAAGCTCGAGCTGCGGCGCGAGCGCATCTCGCTCGACTCGCTCGTCGAGGAAGCGATCGCCGCGGTCCGTGTCACCGCGGAGCGCCGCCGCCATCGCGTCACGGCGGTTGGCGATCGCGGCGTCGCGGTGCACGGCGATCCGATCCGGCTCGTGCAAGTGCTGTGCAATCTGCTGTCGAACTCGATCAAGTACTCGCACGAAGGCGGCGAGATCCGCGTCGCGTGGCGTCGCGTCGGCGACGACGCGTACCTGAGCGTGTCCGACGACGGCCGTGGCATCGCGCCCGACCTGTTACCGCGCATCTTCGACATGTTCGTGCAGGAGCGCGTGTCGCCCGACGGCTCGGGCGGACTCGGGCTCGGGCTCGGGCTCGCGAAGCGGCTCGTCGAGCTGCACCAGGGCACCATCCAGGCGACGAGCGGCGGCGTCGGCAAGGGCGCGACGTTCGAGCTCAAGCTGCCGGCCGCCGACGACGAGCCGGCCGTCGAGGACCCCGCGCCGGAGTCGACCTCGACGCCGGTCGCGCGACCGCTGCGCACGGTCGTCGTCGACGATGCCGCCGATCTGCGCGAGCTCGTCGCCGATCTCCTGCGCATGAAAGGCCACCAGGTGCTCACCGTAGGCGACGGTCCCTCGGCCGTGAAGCTGATCCGCGCGGAGAAGCCCGATGTCGCGCTCGTCGACATCGGCTTGCCCGACATGGACGGCTACGAGGTCGCGCGCGAGTTGCGGCGCGATTTCCCGCCGAGCCGGCTGCGCCTGATCGCGATGACCGGCTACGGCCAGGCCGCCGACAAGGCCCGCGCGCTCGAAGCTGGCTTCGACGCGCACATCGTGAAACCCGCGAGCGCGGACAAGATCATGCGCGCGCTGTACGGCTAATCGCTCACTCGAGGAATCATGTCCACGCTTCCAGCGCCGGTGGAAAAGGCGAACGGTAACGCCGACGGCGGCAAGCACGCCCGCAAGCCGTCGCGCAAGCGCGCGTCGGCTTCCAACGCCGCCGAGCTCGAGCGCCGCGAGCTGCTCGGCGCGCTGCGCGCGTTCAAGCGCGGCGACTTCACCGTGCGGCTGCGCGACAACGTGACCGGCCTCGACGGCCAGATCGCGGAGGCGTTCAACGAGCTCGTCGAGATGGTCAGCGCGATCAAGGACGAGACCGGCGACGTGTCGGCCGCGGTCGGCAAGGACGGTCAAGCCGGCCGCCGCGTGCGGCGCATGACCGCGACCGGAGGCTGGCTCGCGTACATCTCGTCGATGAATGAAGTGATCGACGATCTCGCCGGTCACGCGAACGAGATGGCGCGCGTCGTCAGCGCCGTCGCGCGCGGCGATCTCGAACAGACGATGGATGTCGAGGATGGCGGCCATGGACCCCGCCGCGGCGAGTTCCTGCGCCACGCCAAGCTCGTCAACGGCATGGTCGCGCGGCTCTCGCAGTTCGGCAGCGAGGTCACGCGCGTCGCGCTCGAGGTCGGCGGCGAAGGCAAGCTCGGCGCGCAGGCACGCGTGCAGGGCGTCAGCGGCGTGTGGAAAGACCTCACCGACTCGGTGAACCTGATGGCGTCGAACCTGACGTCGCAGGTGCGCGAGATCGCGCGCGTGACGACCGCGGTCGCCCAGGGCGATCTTTCGAAGACCGTCACGGTCGACGTCAAGGGCGAGATCCTCGAGCTGAAGAGCACGATCAACACGATGGTCGAACAGTTGCGCGGCTTCGCGAACGAGGTGACGCGTGTCGCGCGCGAGGTCGGCACCGAAGGCCGCCTCGGCGGTCAGGCCACGGTGCGCGGCGTGTCGGGCGTGTGGCGCGAGCTGACCGAGAGCGTCAACTCGATGGCGAACAACCTGACGTTTCAGGTCCGCAACATCGCCGAGGTGACGAGCGCGGTCGCCGGCGGCGACCTCGGCAAGAAGATCACCGTCGAGGCCAAGGGCGAGATCCTCGGGCTCAAGAACACGATCAACACGATGGTCGATCAGCTGAGCGCGTTCGCCGCGGAGGTGACCCGCGTCGCGCGCGAGGTCGGCACCGAAGGCGTGCTCGGCGGCCAGGCCGAGGTCGCCGACGTGTCGGGCGTGTGGCGCGAGCTCACGCAGAACGTCAACGGCATGGCGTCCAACTTGACGTCGCAGGTCCGCAACATCGCCGAGGTCATCACCGCGATCGCCGGCGGCGACCTGTCGAAGAAGATCGCGGTCGACGCGCGCGGCGAGATCCTCGCGCTCAAGAACACGATCAACGCGACCGTCGACAAGCTCGGGCGATTTTCCGCCGAGGTCACGCGCGTGTCGCGCCTGGTCGGCACCGAAGGCACGCTCGGCGTGACCGCCGACGTCAAGGACGTCAGCGGCATCTGGAAGGAGCTCACCGACAACGTCAACCAGATGGCGCGCAACCTGACGCAGCAGGTGCGCGACATCGCGGAGGTGACGACGTCGGTCGCGAACGGCGACCTCACGCGCAAGATCACGGTCGAGGCGCGCGGCGAGCTGGTGACGCTGAAGAACACGATCAACACGATGGTCGATCAGCTCAACGGCTTCGCGAGCGAGGTCGCGCGCGTCGCGCGCGAGGTCGGCACCGAGGGCGTGCTCGGCGGCCAGGCCCAGGTGCGCGACGTCAGCGGCATCTGGAAGGAGCTCACCGACAACGTCAACTCGATGGCCGCGAACCTGACGAACCAGGTGCGCAACATCGCCGATGTCGCGCGTGCGGTCGCCACCGGCGACCTGTCGAGGAAGATCACGGTCGACGCGCGCGGCGAAGTCTTGGATCTCAAGGCGACCTTGAACACGATGGTCGATCAGCTCAACGCGTTCGCGAGCGAGGTGACGCGCGTCGCCCGCGAGGTCGGCACCGAGGGCCGCCTCGGCGGGCAAGCGAGCGTCGAAGGCGTGCGCGGCACGTGGAAGGAGCTGACCGACAACGTCAACGGCATGGCGCGCAACCTGACGAACCAGGTGCGCGACATCGCGGAGGTCACGACGTCGGTCGCGCGCGGCGACTTGACCCGGAAGATCACGGTCGACGCCAAGGGCGAGATCCTCGAGCTCAAGAACACGATCAACACGATGGTCGATCAGCTCAGCTCGTTCGCCGATCAGGTGACGCGGCTCGCGCGCGAGGTCGGCATCGAAGGCCGCCTCGGCGCGCAGGCCGACGTGCGCGGCGTGCTCGGCACGTGGCGCAACCTGACGGACGCGGTGAACTCGATGGCCGCGAACCTGACCGACCAGGTGCGCAACATCGCGAAGGTCGCGACCGCGATCGCGGCCGGCGATCTGCAGCAGAAGATCGTCGTCGAGGCGCGCGGCGAGATCGCCGAGCTCAAGAACACCGTCAACACGATGGTCGATCAGCTGAGCGCGTTCGCCGATCAGGTCTCGCGCGTCGCGCGCGAGGTCGGCACCGAGGGCAAGCTCGGCGGCCAGGCGTCGGTCGAAGGCGTGCGCGGCACGTGGAAGGAGCTGACCGACAACGTCAACCAGATGGCGTCGAACCTGACGAATCAGGTGCGCGACATCTCGGCGGTCGCCACGGCGATCGCGCGCGGCGACATGACGCGCAAGATCGCGGTCGAGGTGCGCGGCGAGCTCCTGGATCTCAAGAACGTCATCAACACGATGGTCGGCACGCTGTCGTCGTTCGCCGACGAGGTGACGCGCGTGTCGCGCGAGGTCGGCGTCGAGGGTCGCCTCGGCGGCCAGGCCGAGGTCCGCGGCGTCAGCGGCACGTGGAAGGAGCTGACCGACAACGTCAACCAGATGGCGTCGAACCTGACGAATCAGGTGCGCGACATCGCGGACGTCACCACCGCCGTCGCGAACGGCGACCTCACGCGCAAGATCACGGTCGAGGTGCGCGGCGAGCTGTTGCAGCTCAAGAACACGATCAACACGATGGTCGATCAGCTCGGCGCGTTCGCGAGCGAGGTCACGCGCGTCGCGCGCGAGGTCGGTCTCGAAGGCGTGCTCGGCGTGCAAGCCGAGGTGCGCGGCGTCTCGGGCACGTGGCGCGAGCTGACCGACAACGTCAACGTCATGGCGCGCAACCTGACCGAGCAGGTGCGCGGCATCGCGACCGTCGTGACCGCGGTGGCGAACGGCGACCTCGATCGCAAGCTGAACCTCGCGTCGCGCGGCGAAATCGCGACGCTCGTCGACACGATCAACAACATGATCGATACGCTGTCGACGTTCGCGGAGCAGGTCACCGGCGTCGCGCGCGACGTCGGTGTCGACGGCCGCCTCGGCGGCCAGGCCGACGTCCCCGGCGCCGCCGGCGTGTGGCGCGATCTCACGAACAACGTCAACGAGCTCGCCGGAAACCTGACGAACCAGGTCCGCGCGATCCGCGACGTCGCGACCGCGGTGACGCAAGGCGACCTGACGCGATCGATCACGGTCGAAGCGCGCGGCGAGATCGCGCAGCTCAAGGACACCGTCAACCAGATGATCCGCACGCTCGCGGAGACCACGAACGTCAACCGCGATCAAGACTGGCTGAAGACGAACGTCGCGCGGTTCACGCGCATGCTGCAGGGCCAGCGCGATCTGCTGTCGGTGGCGCGCCAGATCTTGAACGAGCTCGCACCGCTCGTGAACGCGCACCACGGTGCGTTCTACATGACCGAGGCCGACGAGGAAGGTCAGGTGCTGCGCCTGTTCGCGTCGTACGCGTATCAAGAGCGCAAGACCGTCGCGAACGTGTGGCGCTTCGGGCAAGGGCTCGTCGGCCAGGCCGCGCTCGAAGGCAAGCGCATCGTGCTCGGCAACGTGCCGGCCGACTACATCTTGATCACGAGCGCGCTCGGCGCCGCGGCACCGCACTCGATCGTCGTCGTGCCGGTGTTGTTCGAAGGCGAGGTGAAGGGCGTGATCGAGCTCGCGTCGTTCGAGAAGTTCAGCGGCATCCAGCTCGCGTTCCTCGATCAGATGCTCGAGTCGCTCGGCATCGTGATCGCGACGATCGAAGCGACGATGCGCACCGACGAACTCTTGCGCCAGTCGCAGTCGCTCACCGAGGAGCTGCGCAGCCAGCAGGAAGAGCTGCAGCAGACCAACGAGGAGCTCGAGGAGAAGGCGCATCAGCTCACCGAGCAGAAGGCGGAGGTCGAGCGCAAGAACCGTCAGGTCGAGCTCGCGCGCCAGGAGCTCGAGGAGAAGGCCGAGCAGCTCGCGCTGACCTCGAAGTACAAGTCGCAGTTCCTCGCGAACATGTCGCACGAGCTGCGCACGCCGCTCAACTCGCTGCTCATCCTCAGCCGCCAGCTCGCCGATAACAGCGAAGGCAACCTGAGCGAGAAGCAGATCCGTTACGCCGACACGATCCGGCAGGCCGGCACCGATCTGATGACGCTCATCAACGAGATCCTCGATCTCGCGAAGATCGAGTCGGGCACGATGGCGGTCGAGATCGGCATGGTGCGGTTCTCGAACCTGCGCGACTACGTCGACCAGACGTTCCGTCAGGTCGCCGAGGAGAAGGGGCTCGTGTTCAGCGCCGAGCTCGACGATGCGCTGCCCGCGACGATCGAGACCGACGACATGCGCCTGCGGCAAGTGCTGCGCAATCTGCTGTCGAACGCGATCAAGTTCACCGAGCGCGGGCGGGTCAAGCTGCGCATCTACCCCGCTCGCCCGAGTGAATCGGGCGCGCTCCATCACGGGCCCGCTCGCCCGAGTGAATCGGGCGCGCTCCATCATGGGCCGGCGGCGGACGTCATCGCGTTTTCGGTCGCGGACACGGGCATCGGCATCCCGCACGACAAGCAGCGGCTGATCTTCGAGCCGTTCCTGCAGGCCGACGGCTCGACGAGCCGCAAGTACGGCGGCACCGGCCTGGGCCTCGCGATCTCGCGCGAGATCGCCGGGCTGCTCGGCGGCGATCTCCACGTCGACTCGACCGTCGGCCAGGGCAGCGCGTTCACGCTGTACCTGCCGACGGTGTATCAGGCGCGGCCGCGACTGCCGGCGCCGTCGACATCATCGGCGGGGCCGATCACGCAGCCGTTGCACGTCCTCGACGTGCCGGCAGAGCCGCACGCGGCGGCCCAGCTGCCGCGCACGATTCCCGACGACTACGAGCACATCGAGCCCGGCGATCACGCGCTGCTCATCGTCGAGAACGACATGACGTTTGCGTCGACGCTGCTCGACATCGCTCGCGAGGCCGGGTTCAAGGGGGTGGTCGCGAGCGGTGGTCATCAGGCGCTCGAGCTCGTGCGCGTCGTCAAGCCCGATGCGATCACGCTCGATCTGCACTTGCCCGATCTCGACGGTTGGGTCGTGCTCGATCGCCTCAAGCACGATCCGCAGACGCGCCACATCCCGGTCGAGATCGTGTCAGCCGTCGACCAGGAACGGCGTGGGTTGCAGTCGGGTGCGCTCGGCTATCTGGCCAAGCCGGCGAGCCCGGATCAGATCGCGTCGGCGTTCGGGGAGCTGCGCGCGTTTGTCGACAAGCGCGTGAAACACCTGCTCGTGATCGAGGACGATCCGGTGCAGAGCCAGGCGATCGGCGACCTGATCGCGGGCGGGGATGTCGAGACGACGATCGCCGCGTCGGCGGAGGCCGCGCTGCACTTGCTCGCGGAGCGCCCGTTCGACTGCATCGTGCTCGACCTGCGCCTGCCCGACATGACCGGCTTCGAGCTGCTCGAGACCATCAAGGGTGATCCGAGCCACCGCCGGCTGCCCGTCATCGTCTACACCGGCCGTGATCTGAC
This sequence comes from Kofleriaceae bacterium, assembly GCA_035500135.1. Taxonomy (GTDB): domain Bacteria; phylum Myxococcota_A; class Polyangia; order Haliangiales; family Haliangiaceae; genus JABFXX01. The sequence continues at coordinate 5,829 of DATJXL010000122.1, read as the reverse complement.
CGAGGACGAGCACGCGCGGCTGCACGGGCTCGCGCAGACCGTGATCGTCAAGGACGTGACGACGATGGAACGACTGCTCGACGAGACGTCGCTGGTGTTGCATCGCGCCGAGACGAACCTGCCCGAGCGCAAGCAGCGCGTGCTGCGTCGGCTCGCGAAGACCGATCCGCAGCTCGCGGGCCGCACCGTGCTCGTCGTCGATGACGATCTGCGCAACATCTTCGCGCTGACCTCGTTGCTCGAGGGCCATCGCATGAACGTGCTCTATGCCGAGAACGGCAAGCGTGCGCTCGCGAAGCTCGAGGAGCACCCCGACGTCGACATCGTGCTGATGGACATCATGATGCCGGAGATGGACGGCTACGAGGCGGTGCGCCGCATTCGCGAGCGCGGCACGTGGCGGAGCTTGCCCGTGATCGCGCTCACGGCGAAGGCGATGAAGGGTGATCGGGAAAAATGCCTCGAGGCCGGCGCGAGGGACTACATCACCAAGCCGGTCGATGCCGAGCAACTGCTGTCGCTGATGCGCGTCGCGCTGTATCGCGCGTAGTTGCGCTGTCGGTTCGACCCGACATTTAACCTGGTCGAGAACGGGTCGGTCCGACTCGCATGCGCATCGCTATCTTGATCGTCGCGGCAACCGGTTGCTGGTTCCAACCGAACGACAGCGGTGGCCCGCCGCCCGCCGAGTGCAGCGGCGTCACGTCGTACGAGATCGATACCGGCGCGAGCCTGTCGTACACGCCCGGCGTCGATGCCGGCTACTACCTCGCGTACAACGGCGGCGGCGCGTGGCACTTCGAGTGGACGTGCGACACCAAGCTCTCGGCGGAAGGCTGCAACTTCACCGGCGCGATCACGGCGCCGACGCCGACCGGCGGCTTGAACGCGACCTGTTTCCAGTGCGAGGCCGAGGACGAGCTGACGGTCACGCCGAACGGCCCGACGACCGAGATCGACTTCAACACGATCACCTCGACCGGCATCGACGGTGTGGATTTCGCGACGACCGCCGGCAGCAGCGTGCACATCGACCTGCAGATCGACGGGCTGTACCAGAACGATCTCGTGTTCATTCCATCGGGCGGCGCGGCTGCGAACGCGCTGTGCAACCCGGTCGATCTCGCGCCGAGCTCGCCCTAGCCAGGTCTTCAGTCGAGAAGCGGCAGCGCGCGGGCGAGATCCGGGCGCGGTCCGATCTGCTCGTCGTCACCGCCGACTTGCGGCGTGCCGGTCGCGCGCAGGAGCTGGCGCACGTCGGCCGGCGCGAGCCGCTTGCCGTGTGCGCGCGCGTAGCTCTGGAGCAGGATCGCGGCGCCCGCGACCATCGGCGATGCGCTCGACGTGCCGGAGAATTCGCCGGTGTAGTGGCGATCCGCGCCCGAGCAGCGCTGCAGGTCGCCGTAGTCGAGCGTCGCGACCTTGCGACCCCAGCCCTGGACGTCGACGCGCTGGCCGTAGTTCGAGAAGTCGAGGCGCACGCGATCGCTGTAACCGTCGCGCGGCGGGCCGCCGGCACCGACGAGGATCGCACCGGAATCGCGGTGCCAGCGATCGAACTTGCGGTCGTACACCGCGCGATCGAGATCCTCGCCGCCGTTACCGGCCGCTTCGATCACGACGATGCCGCGCTCGGTCGCCGCCCGGATCGCGTCGAAGTTATCGTCCCAGTACTCGACGGGCACGTAGCGGCCGCGCGGCCCGACGCCTTGCAGCTCGACGAGCAGCACGTCGCCCGGCCGCAGCGCTTCGGCCGCCGTATCGATCGCATCGGCGACCGACGTGCCGCCGATCGACGATGTCACGACGTGCTCGACGTCGGGTGCCAGCCCGACCACGCCCTTGCCGTTGTCGCGGCCGACGACCTCGCCGAGCACCGCGGTGCCGTGCGCGCGCCAGCTCGGATCGCGGAACCGGATCCCGCCGACGTGCTGCATGCGGTCGCCCGGCAGGTCTTCGTGGTCCGCGTTCCAGTTGCCTTCGACGTCCGCGAACCACACGCCCGCGCCTCGCGCGTTGCGCTGCCACGCCGCCGGCGCGTCGATCCCGCGCGGCGCCGGCCCGACGTATTCCTGATACGACTCGAACGACGGCGTCGTGATCGGGCAGCTGTCGTCGGCGGCCGTGCGCGGCCCCGATGGCAACGAGATGTCGGGCGCGACGAACGCCTCTTCGACACGGTCGTCGCGCTGGAGCTCGGCCACGGTCGCCGCCGCGTCCTCGCGCGGCACCTCGACCTCTTCCCACCGCCACCTGGGATCGCCATCGTCAAAACTGATCGCGTCGTGGAACAGCGGCGCCGCGTCGAGCGCCACGCCTGGCTTCAGCTTGACGTGGATCGACACGAGCTCGCTCGTGCGATCGCGGTTCGAGCACGTGTACCAACCGATCGCGGCCAGCACCGCCGAGCCGAGGTAGACGTAGCGCGCTACGCGGGGTGACTCGGCCAGGCGTCGCATCCTTCGATCGTATCGCACGATCTCGCACGCACAAGCACGATCACGTGGCGGGGACGATCGGACCTAGCTCGGCGCGCAGATACGCGCGCAGCATGCTGGCGAGCGTGCTCTGGATGTCGGCGTCGAGCTCCGACGAGGCCTGACGGCCGAGCGCTCCCGCGAGGGCGTACTTGCTGATCGCGTAGCCGTACGCCGCCGCGACGGCGGTCGCGAGCGCGAGCTCGATCGTCTCGATGTGGCGCCGCGTCGGCTCGGGCTCGATCGCGGTCGCGACCATGCGCGCGACGTCCTGGAGTCCCTGATCCTGGAGCGCGAACGCCCTTGCAGCCGACGGGCGATCGCTGGCGAGCATCCACTTGACCAGCCTCACGTGGACCGGATCTTCGAGCGCGCGAAATACGACCCCGAGCAGATCGTTCGGCCGGGCCACCGCGCCGGCCTCGCGCAGCTTGCTCAGGATCTGCTCGCGCAAGCGCCGGATCCGGCGCTCGAGCGTCGCCTCGACGAGACCCGCGTACGTCCCGAAGTAGTGGGTGATGAGCGCGTGGCTGACGCCGGCCTCGCGCGCGATGTCGACGAGGCCGACGTGGTCCGGATTGAAGTCTCCGAACACCCGCTCCGCCGCGTCCAGGAGCTCCTGACGCGCGGCTTCGGGAGTCCGGCGGCGCCTCGGCGGACGCGGCCTCCCCCTGCGGATCTCGAAGATCTTTCGCTGTTTCGCCACGAGCACATCGTCCCACACTGTTGGCACCTTGACAATAACGCGGCCGGCACTATTATCAACATGACAATAGCTATGGACGATCTGACAATAACCAGGAGAACGGCCATGCTCGCCACGACTCGCAGCCCCGACCCGATCGAAGACCTCGCCACACTGTCCCCGCTCGAGCGCTGGACGCGTGCGCTCGCGGCACTCGGGCGGGTGCTCGCCGACCCCGAGCAGACCGACCAGGTGCTCGTGTTCAGCAGCCTCGCGAACGCCGGCTCGATGCCGCGCCGGTTGCACCACTTCTTCGCCGACCCGCGCGGCCAGAAGCTGTACGACGAGCACCGCTCGATCGACTCGCACACGATCGACCTCGACGTGCTCGCGGCGCTGCCGGAGGGCACGCTCGGTCACGCCTACGCGCACTTCCTGCGCTCGCGCGGATTCACGCCCGAGGTGTTCGACGCGCCTCCGACCGAGGTGAAGGATCCACGCGCGCAGTACGTCGTGCAGCGGATCCGCCAGACCCACGACCTGTGGCACGTGGTCACCGGCTGCGACACCGACCCCGCCGGCGAGATCGCGCTGCAAGCGTTCACCTACGCGCAGACGCGCGCGCCGAGCACGCTCATCCTGGCGCTCACCGGCACGCTGCGCGGCGTGCGCGAGCGTCGCGTGCTGCCGCGCGAGGTCGCGGCCATGTTTCGCGCCGGCCGTCATGCCGAGAAGCTCGCGACGTTCCCGTGGGAAGACTACTGGGCCACGCCGCTGGTCGAGGTCCGCGCGATGCTCGGCCTGCCCGCGCGGCCGCAGCCGCGCATGGCCGCGTGATACGATCATCGCGATGCGCGTACCGTCGGACGATCCGAAGCGAGACAGACGTCGACTCGTGATCCCGATCGTGCTCGCGGTGACCGCGACCGCGTCGATCGTGGCGCTCGGCGCGAGCGCGCCGGGCTGCGGCAAGACCAGCTCGGTGGTCGATGCCGGCCACTGCGACGCGACCACCTGCGACACACCGATCGTTTGATGACCCCCGGCGGCCCGGTCGGGCCGCGAGAGTGTGAAGATGCGGCGTGGCCGAGCGCTGGGTCCGATCGCGACGTGCCGTCGTCGTCGACGTCGGCGAAGACCTGATGCTGCTCGGGCGCGACGGCGTCGCGCGCACGCTCGCCGGCGACAGTGCCGAGCTCGCGCGCGCCGTGCTCGCGCAGGTCGGCGAGCCGCGCACGGTCGCCGAAGTGAGTGCACGCGTCGAGGAGCTGGCCGGGGCGCCCGATCGCGGCGCGGTCGTACCGCAGCTGTTCGAGCTGTTCGCCGCGGCGGGCGCGATCAATCTCGTCGTGGCCGCGCCCGCGCGAGACAACGCACACACAGCCTCGGTGCGCGGCGCGAACATCGTGGTCGCGGTGTCGGGCGCGCTCGCGGCGACCCACGTGCCGGCGTTCCTGGCCGCGTTGCACGAGCGCGGCCACGCCGTCGAGGTCGCGCTGACGCCGACCGCGGCGCGCTTCGTGTCGCTCGACGCGCTCGCCGCGATCGCACGGCGCGAGCCCCACACGTCGTTGTGGCCGCGCGCGGCACACGCCCCGGTTCCGCACGTCGCGCTCGCCGAGTGGGCGGATCTCGTCGTCGTGTATCCCGCGAGCGCGACCACGATCGCGCGGATCGCAGCCGGCGACTGCAGCGAGCTCGTGGCCGCGATCGCGCTGACCACGCGCGCGCCCGTCGTGATCGCACCAGCGATGAACGCGGCGATGCTCGACGCGCCGGCCGTGCAACGCAACCTCGAGCGCCTGCGCGGCGACGGCCGCGTCATCGTGCACGGCGTGCCCGCGCCCGAGGCCGCCGACGCGCCGACCGTGCGCGCGCCCACCTCGTCCGCCGCACCCGCGCCAGCCGAGCTCGCCGCCGCGATCGATGCGCTGCGCACCTCCGGCGTGCTCGCACGCCGCGGCGCTGCACCCGCAGGACCGCGCGACTGGGACGGTGCCTATCGCGCGGCGCTCGTGCCGTGGGCGAGCGACTCGTGCGACGACGATCTCGCGGCCGCGCTGGCCGCGCACGTTCCCGCGCCGGGCCGCCTGCTCGACCTCGGCTGCGGGCTCGGCCAGGTCGCGCGCCACGCCGCCGCGATCGGCCACCGCGTCGTCGCGATCGACGTGTCCGACGTCGCGCTGGCCGCGGCATGCGCGCGCGACAGCGACAGCACGGTCGTGTGGGTCCGCGACGACATCTGCGCATCGGCGCTCGCCGGCCCGTTCGACGCGATCGTCGACCGCGCCACGCTGCACGCGCTGCCCCGCGAGCGTGCGGCGGCTTGGGCGCGCGCGGTCGACCGGCGCGCCGCGCGCGACGCGATCGTGATCGTCAAGTGCCACACCGCCGGCGTGCTCGGCGCGACGGCCGGCTGGACCGCCGCCGCGCTCGCCGCGCTCCTGCCCGCGTTCGCGATCGTCGACGACCAACCCGCGGAGTTACCCGGCGTACGCGATGCCGCGCCGATCCCCGCGCGCCTGGTCGTGCTGCGCCGCCGTGCGTGAGCCCAGGGCCCGCGAACCGATAACTCGGTCGTTCTCGCGGCCGATCCATCCGCGCTGGCTTCGTTGCGGCTGCGCTTCCGGTGCTTGCGTACGTCGAGTACGCGCCGCGCCGGTTCTC
>DATJXL010000121.1:0-5338 GCA_035500135.1 Kofleriaceae bacterium | reverse complement strand
TGCGGCTTCGGTTGCGGTTGCGGATCCGGCTACGGAAGCGGCAGCGGACAGCGGCGGCGGCAGCGGCAGCGGTAGCGGAAGCGGCAGCGGCTCCGCCGAGGTAAAAGTCGCGGCGGTCGAGCAGCCGAGCACGACCGATTCGCTCGCCGTGCAGGCGAGCACGCCGGGGCCGGCCGCGGTCGCATTCGGCGACACGCGCTTCGAGCTGCACGGCTACGCGCGCATGCCGCTGATGACGCAGGGCTCGCGCGAGCCGTACCTCGTCGACAACGACTACTACCTGTCGGGCTTCGCGTACACGCGCCTGTACGAGCCGGACTGGAGCGAGCTGTACTTCTCCGCGAACCACGGCAACTACAAGGCCGAGTTCGGCATGTTCGCGTCGGGCTACAGCGACAACTCGGTCGCGAGCACGGCGACCCAGCTCGGCGTCGCGCAGGCGTCGGTCGCCGCCAAGCACTTCCTCGACATCGACGCGCTCAGCGTCCAGGTCGGCGTGTTCTGGGATCGTTACGGTTACGTCGAGCCGTACGACACGTACGTCTACGGGCGCACGCACCAGGGCGGCTTCAAGGTCAAGTACGACCTGCCCGGCGGCGGGCGCGTGCAGGCCGGGCTCGGGCTACACGAGGCGAACCTGCAGGAGAACGAAGGTACGACGCCGATCGCGCACGTCGCCGGCGCGTATCCGGTCGGGCCGATCGAATTCGGCGCGTACGTGCTGCGGACGTGGACCGACGACAAGCGCCAGCTGTCGCCGATCCAGGACGGCACGATGTGGATCACCGGCGCCGATGCCAAGTACAAGTTCGATCGCGGCAGCGCGTACCTCGCGTTCGGCTACTACGACATGGACCAAGCGGTGTGGCTCGCGCCGTCGGTCGAGCTCATGAACTCGAGCGGCGGCCAGGGCATCACCGAGAACTATCTCGGGCTCACCGGCAGCGACAACGGCAGCGGGCACATGTACACGCTCGCGACCGACATCAAGTACGACGTCACCGACGACCTCAAGGTCCGCGCGTTCGGGATGGCGACGTGGGTGCACTCGCCGCAGATCGACGAGATGAACCCGCTCGACAACTACGATCGCCGCATGTACCTCAAGTGGGGCACCGAGCCGAGGTACCGCGTGCTGCCGAAGGTGTGGCTCGCGACCCGCTACGACCGCGTCATCCTCGACCTCTACGACTCGCAGAACAGCTTCCACGTGCTGTCGCCGAAGATCATCTTCCCGCTCGACAGCTGGGGCGAGCTGTTCGTGCAGTACTCCCACTACTGGTACGGCGACAAGGTCGAGCTGCGCCCCGGCCAGGTTCCGCTCGAGACGATGCCGGATTCGAACGCGTTCAAGCTGCAGGCGCAGGTCGTGTGGTGAACGCCAGCTGCTCCGAGCGCGCCGGCGCCGCCGGATCGTCGAGCTCGTAGAACTGGACGTTGCCCGCGTCGAGGTCGAGCACGGCGCAGCACGGCGTGGCATCGCGCGCGAGCGTGCCGGGGTTGACGAACACGAGGTCGCCGAACCGCCGCACCATGCGCAGATGGGTGTGGCCTCCGATGACGAGCGCGTGGCGGCGGGCCTCGACCAGCTCGGTGAGCGCGTCGTTAACCTCGAGCGCGTAGCCGTCGTCGTCGGGGTTGAGCCGCCGCATGTCGTGCTCGCCGATGCCGTGACACAGCAGCACGAGCCCGAACGGCATCGCGAGCTCGCGCACGGCCGGCAGTGCCTCGAGGAACGCGAGCGATTGCGGCGCCAGCTCGGCGCGCGTGTGCGCGCGCGGCAACTGGCGCATGTCGTCCGCCAGCAACCAGCGATCGTGGTTGCCGCGCACGCCCAGCGCGCCGGCGGCGGCGAGCAGCGCGCAACACCGGTCGACGTCGCCGACACCGTCGACCACATCACCGACGAACAGCACGCGCTCTACACCCTCGCCGTCAAACACCGCGAGCGCCGCCGCGAGCCGCTCGTCCTCGGCGTGGATGTCCCCGACCAACCCCCAGCGCGTGCTCACGGCTCGAGCATATCGCATACCGCACGTGTGGCGATGTAGCGCGCTGTCGCGCGCTGTGTGTCGTCGATTCTCGGAACCGCATCGGCCTCGCACGTGTCGAACGCGGACCGGAGGGAGGCGCCATGGCCAACGCGTTGCGGACTTCGCTGATCTGGAACGACGAGGTGATGGGAGACGTGGTGAGCGAGCGACCCGAGACGATCACGATCGGGCCGCACGACGGCTCGACGTTCATCACGCCGGAGCTCGGTTTGCCGCGCGACTTCGCGATCGTGCGGCCGGGTCGCGCCGGTCACATCCTCGCGCTCGCCGAGCACATGCGCGGCACGATCAGCGTCGGCGGCGTCGAGCACGACGTCGCGACGCTCGTGCGCGGCAGCGAGACGCCCGGCTTTCACGCGATCGCGCTCGGCGGCGTCGACTGGGGTGTCGTCGAGCTCGACGCGGCCGGCCGCTACAAGCTGTTCTTCCAGCTCGGCCCGCAAGACGGCGAAGCGCTCGCACCGCGCGCGCCGGCATTGACCGCGGCCGCGACCGGCTTCGGCGTCGCCGCGCTCGTGCTCGCGCTGATCTCGGCGTGGCAGGGCGCCGGCGCGGCCGAGTCGATCGCGCGCGGCACCGGGATCGCGGCGCTCGCGCTCGGGCTCGCGACGCTCGTGCGCTGGCTGCTGCGGCAGGACTTCGAGTCACGCGCGTCGTTCGCGTTCTCGACGCTGCTGCACTCCGCGCTGCTGTTCGGCACGTTCGCGCTGTACCAGCACGAGGCGCCGTTCGTGTGGCCGGGCCAGCGCCGCGCGACCGCGGACTACATCGCGACCCGGCTGCAAGAGCGGTTCGCGCCGCCTGCGCCCGCGACCGAGAAGCACGCGACCGGAACGGCCGCGCCGGCGACGCAGCCGAACATGTTCGTGCCCCCGCCGTGGAAGGAACCGGACGTGGTGAAGCGCGAGCCGAAGCCACCGACCGGCAAGACCCCTCCCAAGGGCGCGCAGCCGATCGACCTGCCCCCGAAGCGCGTGCCCGGGCTCGCGCCCGACGCGATCCTCGCGCTCGACGGTTTGATCGGGCGGCAGCACGGCGAGATCGCGCTCGGCAAGGGTGGCGGCGATGGCGGCGGGCGCTCGCACGACGTCAAGATCGGCGGCCCGCTCGGCACCGGCACCAAGGGCGGTGACGGCCCGCCCGGCGGCATCTATCAGGGCGGCCCCAAAGGCCCGCTCGAGCTCGGGCCGATGCGCAGCGGCACCGTGTGCCTCGGCGTGGGCTGCGGGATCGGCGAGCACCCACCCACGTTCGAGCCGCCGAGCGAGTGCGACCGGCCGTCGCCGCCGTCGTGGTGCGAAGGCCCGACGCTGACGCGCGAGGACATCGACCGGGTCGTGAAGGCGCGCGCCGGTGCGATCGAGGCGTGCTACCAGCACGCGCTCAACACCGACTCGTCGCTCGCCGGCACGGTCAAGGTCAACTGGGCGATCACGCCGGATGGCCACGTGACGAGCGCGCGCGTCGCCGCGACCACGCTGCGCAGCCCCGCGGTCGATTCGTGCGTGCTCGGCGTCATCCGCGGCATGCACTTCCCGGCGCGCGGCGGCGGCAACGTGAGCTATCCGTTCGTGTTCGCGCGCGGCGGCTAGAAGCACTTCTCGACGTCGAACGTCCCGTTGGCCGCGGTGCCGCCCGGCGCGTACGCGAGCGTGCCGGTGACCCGCGTCGTGATCGTATCGATCTCGACCGAGCCCGTCCCGGAGTCGAACGCGACGTCGTTGCCGCGCTGGCTGGCCAGGTTGATCTGGACGTCGGAGTACACGCCCGGGCCGCCCGCGCTCACGCTGAAGTACGCGAACTGGCCCGCGGTCGCTCCGCCCGAGCTATCCAGATCGGTCGAGCAGGTGACGCCGTCGGTGCCGAGTTGCACGATCATGTTGCCGGGCGTGCTGGCGTCGGCGATCGCCGAGCCGACGACGAGCTTGCCGGTCGTGCCGCCGATCACGACCGTCGCGTTGCCATTCTGCGGATCGCCCGTGCTGCCGCTCGAGCTGCAGGCCATCATGACGACCGTACCGATACCGAGGATCGCGACTCGCATGGGCTACTCCGGCCGGACCTGATCGGCCGGCACGATCTCGTCGGTGTTCGGGCGCGGCACGATCTCGAAGCGCGCGTGCGCGGGCACCTTCGCGCGCTCGTCGGCCGACATCAGCGCGTACTCGAGCTGGCCGAGCCGCTCGATCTCGGCGAGCGCGTTGAAGCCGCCGATGAACTGTCCGCGCAGGAACACGTACGGCACGGTGTGCTGCTTGGTCTCGTTGACGAGGCGGAGCAGCTTCGCCTCGTGCTCGGGCTCCTCGAGATCGATGTTGTCGAAGTCGACCTTGTTGCGCTCGAGCACGGTGATGGCGCGCCCGGTCCACGGGTCGCTCTTCTTGCCGTAGATCTGCGCCTTGATCCCCGCGTTGCCGAGCGCGTTCGTGTCGCCGTCCGGCTTGGGCGCAGGCGTCGGCGCGGCGGCGGCCGCCTTCTTGGCCTCGGTGCGCTTCGCCTGCGCCGCGACCTCGGCCCGCGACGTGAACTCGCGGCCGAGCAGCTGCGCGATCCGCTTGCGCGCCGCGACGTAGCGCGGGTCGGTCGCGACGCGATCCTGGAGGTAATCGCGCAGCTCGCCACCGAGCTCGTCGGCGCGGTTGAGCGCGGCAAACAGCTTCTCCGTCGCTTGCTTCGTGACCTGCTTCGCGTCCATGCCCGCGTGCTTATCACATGACGCGGTGCTAGTGCACCGACCGCCTGTCTCTGCTCCGCCAGGCGCGCGATCCATCGCCGATCGCTTCGTTGCCGCTCCTCGCGGCACGCCCGGTGACGCTTCGTCCCGGCGCCGCGCGCTCGGCGCGCCTCGCGTGCCGGGACGGATCACAGACAGGCGGTCGGAGCACTAGCCGAACACCTTCTTCTTCAGCTCGCCCGAGCTCGCGGCGTTGACCAGCTCCTGCCGGCCGCCGATGCAGTCGCCGGCGACGAACACGACCGGCAGGCGGATGCCGTGCGAGTCGCGACGCACCGCGTACTGCGCGGCCGGATCGTCCTGGATGTTCGTCACCGCGTAGGTGATGCCGTTCGCGTCGAGGACGTCCGTCAGCTTGCCGACGTCGCGCTTCTGCTTGTCCATGTAGTAGACGAGGACCGGCGCCTGCGCCTCGGATTTGGGATTCGGGCTCGGGCTCGGGCTCGGGCTCGGGCTCGACGCGCCATGCGCGAACGCGCGCCGGTCGTCGAGCTCCTCGGCGTCGGCCAGCGGGCGGCCGAGCGCGTCGTTGGCACGCCGGAGCGACTCG
>DATJXL010000120.1:0-9225 GCA_035500135.1 Kofleriaceae bacterium | reverse complement strand
CGTTCGTGCGCGTGGCGGTGGAGACCGTTCCGTACCCGAAGTACTCGGCACCCTACGAGCGGATCGAGGTCAGGGAGCTGACGCGCCGGCGCTAGCTCGGTTGCGGACCGACCGCTTTCGGGGTCATCGTCGCTGTATGGGGCAGGCTCGCCTGGCTCTGGTCGTGCTGATCGCGTGCCGCAGCCCGCGGCCGCCGGTGTTCTCCGGCGGCGTCGAAGTCCAGCTCGCGCAATCGGCCCACGGGACGGTGTTCGTGCCGGTCACCGTGAACGGGCGGCCGCTGCGCTTCATCTTCGATACCGGCGCGACGATCAGCGCGGTCACGCCCGAGACCGCACGCGCGCTCGGGCTCGTTTCCGATGGTACGACGCTGGTCAACGGGACGATCAAGGCCGAGCTCGCGACCGCGGAGTCGCTGGCGGTCGGCTCGATCCATCACGCGCGCGTGCGGATCGCGATCGTCGCACTACCCGAGGAGCGACGCATCGACGAGCACTTCGACGGCGTGCTCGGACTCGACATCCTGGGCCAGCATGACATCGCGATCGACATGCCGCGCCATCGGTTCGTGTTCTATTCGCCGAACTACCTCGCACACGGCGACGCGGTCGATGGAATGATCCGCGTGCCGTTCACGAAGGGCCACTACGGCCTGGTCGAGCTGCAGGTCGCGTTCGACGAAAAGCGCGGTGAGATCCCTGCCTTTCTCGATCTCGGTGCGCAGCGCACGATCACGAACGAGGCCACGGCAAACTGGATCGAAGGCGGCGGCCGCATCGATCCCGAGCGGTCGTCGCGTGGATTGACCATCGGCAAGGCCCGCTGGGACGAGTTCAAGGTCGTCGTCGATAATCTGCAGATCTTCGAGTACTGGATCCGGTCCGACGACCTGGCGGTGCTCCTCGGCGCCGATCTGTTTCGCGACCGCGCGCTCGTGCTCGCCTATCAGGACAGCGCGCTGTTCGTGGCGCGTTGACCGCTAGCCGCCTCGCGCGACGGCCGCCCGTCGCCTGCACCATCACCGGCACTGCTTCGCGAGCCACGCGCGCAGCTTCAACGACGTCGGGAAGGCGGTGGTGTTGTCGTCGAACGGCGAGAACTGCTCCATCATGCCGGCGCGATAGACCCGCACGACCTCGCCGTAGGGCACGTCGGTGTCGCGGTAGGACGCGCAGTCCTTCGCGAGATCGGCGCGCAGCTCGTAGAGCGGCTTGTTGTGGCGCATGCCGATCTGCGCGTGAAACTCGACCGGTCCATCGAGCAGGATCTTCGGCCGAAGCTTCTTCCGCCTCGCAAGATCCTCGACGAGACTCGCGAACCAGCGCGGGTCTGGATCCGATGCAACCATCGACCGAGCCATGATACCAGTCATGCCCGCCGCGGATGTCGAGGGCGGCCTCGGGCCGCCCCCCTCGAAAATTTGAGGATTCCGTCGCGCGCGCGCGCCTGGCAACATCTGGACACGTGCCGCCGCTGAAGTTCTGGATCATGTACTTCGGGCTCGGGCTCATCGCCACCGTGCTCGAGCTGGTGCGGCCGTCGCGCAAGCTCAACTACTGGGCGGGCGACGCGCTCGCGCTCGACATCGCGTCGTTCTTCTTCTACCAGTTCGTCGTCGTGTACTGGGCCGGCGTGCTGCGCTCGTACATTCCGCTGCAGTTCAAAGCGACCAAGGTGATGACCGAGTTTCCGCTGTGGCTGCGCGTCGCGGCGTATTACGTCGTCGGCGACTTCAGCGGCTACTGGATGCACCGGCTGACCCACACCAAGTACGTGTGGCGCGTCCACCACTTCCACCACTCGACGACGCAGATGTACTGGCTCGCGGGCGTGCGCTGCACGATCTGGCAGCAGACGCTGTCGAACCTGCCGTACATCCTGTGGGCGCCGCTCGTGTTCGACGCGCCGCGCGAAGTGTTCACCGGGCTCCTGTTCATGAACATCCTGACCAACCACTGGATGCACATGAACTTTACGTGGCGGTCGAACTGGCTCGAGTACGTGCTGGTCACGCCGCGCTCGCACCACATCCATCACAGCGCGTCGCCGGAGCACTACAACAAGAACTTCGGCGTCGTGTTCTCGATCTGGGATCGGATGTTCCGCACGTGGCTCGACCCCGACAAGACGAAGGTGACCGAGGTCGGCGCCGCCGATCTGCGCAACCCGGCGCAGGCCGTGTGGCTGGGATTTGGCGTCTTCGGCACGGAGCCGAACGACTTCGTGCGCTCGCGGCTGCGACGGGTGATGCCGTTCCTCTAGTTTCGTCGCCGACGGCCGAGCTCATGGTTTCGGCACGGCAGCCGGCCGCCGCGCCGGGCTCGTGCCCGTCCAGCGGCGGTACGCGCGAAAGAACGCGCTCGGGTCGGAGAAGCCGAGGCGGGTCGCGACCTCGGCGACGCGCAGGCCGCCGTCGAGCAGCTCGGCCGCGCGCGCGCGGCGCAGCTCGTCGACGAGCTGCTTGTGCGAGGTGCCGCGCTCGCGCAGCATGCGCTGCAGCGTGCGCGTGCTCTCCGCCATCCGCGCGGCGAGCGTGACGAGATCGGTGCGGCCGTCGTCGAGCATCGCGACCAGCGTGCGCCGCACGCGGTCGAGCACCGGATCGACCGCGGCGAATGCGCGATCGAGCTCGCGCATCCGCCGCTCGAGCAGCTCGGCGAGCATGTGCGATGCCGTGAGCAGCGGGCGATCGAGCAGCGCGCGATCGAACGCGAGGCAGTCGACCTCGGCGTCGAACTCGACGCGGGTCGCGAAGAACGCGTCGTGCGCGCCGGTGCGCCGCGGCGGCGGGTGCGCGAACGCGACGCGCGTGAACGCGAGCTGCTCGAAGCCGGGGCCGAGCGTCTGCCGGATGCGCGTCGCGAACATCGCCGCGGCGAACTCGATCCAGTGCCGGCTCGGCTCGGTGCCGGGCTGGCGCGCGAACACCAGCCGCGCGCCGACCGCGTCCTCGACGAGCTCGAGCCGCACGCGCTGCGTCGCGACGCCGTAGTAGCGCGCGACGAGCCGCAGCGCGTCGCGCAGGGTCGCGCTCGTGCACAGGCCGTAATCCACCACGCCGAGGCTGCCGATCGGGATCCGCGTCGCGAGCGTGACGCCGAGCGCGTCGTCGCCCAGCACGGCCGCCGCGCGATCGAGCAGCGCGTCGGCCGCCGCGCCCGGCACGATCGTGCCGGCCGCCACCGCCTCGGCGAGCAGGCTGGCATCGAGGCCCAGCCCGGCGAGCGCGCGACGCACGGCATCGACGATCGCATCGGCGATCCCGCGCTCTTCTTCGCGAGCCACCCGACAACGTTACTACGGCGGCGAGATGCCTCGCGCGGTGTTGATCGCGATCCGCCCCTGATGCCCGGTCGCGTAGCTGTTCGTCATCACGACGTCGAAGCCCTCGTCCCACAGCGCTTCGTGATCGCTCGCCGCGGCGGTGACGCTCGCGATCGACGAGAACGCACGGACATGCGCCGGATGCAGCTGGCCGTCGATCATCTGCGTCACCGCGCTCGCCGTCATCCCGCCGAAGTTGTCGCTGTTCGCGTCCTCGTACATGAACGCGCGCGGATCGGCCTGCGCGAGCAGCGTCGCGACGTCGGCCTGGCTCGCGGCCTCGACGAGGTAGTAGACCTGGTCGTGGTTCGCCGCGGTCGGCACGATCGTCGTCATCGCGTTCGTGCTGATCTCGAGGAACGCGCCGTCGGTCGCGCCATCGGCGATCACCACCGCGATCGTCTGCGGGATCGTCGCGTCGACCTTGACCGTGAGCATCACGATCATCTTGCCCTTCGCCCACGACAGCAGCGTGTCGAGCGTCTCGACGTGCTCGCCGTTGATCCACTGGCACGCGACGATGTCGGAGACGTTCATGTCCTCGACCGACGCGCCCTCGCACGAGAAGTCGATCGGATCGATCTCGTACGCCTGGAACGGGCTCGAGTGCACGACGACCGCGACACCGTCCTTGGAGAACCGCACGTCGGCCTTGATCGCGTCGGCGGCGTCCGCGTACGCGTCCTCGTACGCCGCGGTCGTGCCGTACGGCGGATCGACGAGCACCCACTCGCCGCCGTGCGCGATCAGGAGCGCGCGGTTGCACGTCACGTCGGTCCAGCACGACGACAGCGACGTTCGGTAGTGACTCTGATCGGGCGCGTCGACCGGCGGTGGCGTCGGCGCCGCATCCGCGGATGTGCCGGCGCTCGCATCGGGCGTCACGCCGGGCGAGCCGCCGGCATCCGCCGAGGCATTGCCGCCGCCGTTCGAGCTGCCGCAACCGAGGCAACACGCGAGCACGAGGAAGCGCTTCATGTCGTGCTGATAACACACGCTTGCAGCGAGCCGAACCAAATCGGCACGTGGCGCACAATGCTATGCGCGCTGGCGCGGCCGGCCACGACGTGCTCCTCGATCGCCTGCCGAACATGTGATGCTCGGTGCATGGCAGACGAACCGGTCACGCGCGCCGAGCTCGAGCGCGCGCTGCGCACCCTGAACCTGCGCGACACCGACATTCGCGACGCGCTGCTCCAGCTCGCCGCGCGTGTGGTCGTGCTCACCGACGAGCTGACGCGCCGGCTCGACGGTGTCGAGCCGATGCCCGCGTTACCGAACACGCCGGCGCCGGTCGCGACCGCGACGATCGAGCACAGCGTGAACGAGCAGATCGACGCCACGCTCGTGAAGATCCGCGCGGCCGATCTCGATCGCGGCGTCGCCCTCGATGTCATCGGCGACAAGTACACGACCCCGGTCGGTGGCCCGAACTGCGCCGAGCTCCTGCACCTGTGTAACGCGCGCTGCTGCACGTTCACGTTCCCGCTGTCGACCGTGGATCTCGATGAAGGCGTGATCCGATGGGACTACGCCAAGCCGTACACGATCCGGCAGCGCGCGAGCGATGGCTACTGCGTTCACAACGACGCCGCGACCCACACGTGCACCGTGCACGGTCAGCGGCCGCGCGTGTGCCGCGTCTACGATTGCCGCACCGACAAGCGGATCTGGGCCGACTTCGACCAGCGCATCCCGGCCGACCCCGACGTGTTCGTGCCGCCGCCCGATCCGGGCCCGATCGATCTCGTCGCGCGCGTGCGCCGCCGGCAGCAGGCGATCGCCGCCGAAGAGGAAGCGCTCCGCGATCCGCCCGCGAAACGCTAGCCCGCCCGCGAAACGCTAGCCCGACCGCGCTACCAGCCGCCGCGCGCGCCGCCGCCGCCGGAGCTGCCACCGCCGCCGCCGAAACCGCCGCCGCCGCCGAAGCCATCGCCGCCGCCCCAGCCGCCGCGGCGGCCCATCGACATCGCGAACATCCACAGCGCGAGCCGCGGGTGCTTGATCACGAGGAACAGCACGAGCAAGCCGACCACGCCGAGGCCGATCCAGTCGCGCGTCGACATCGTGCGCACCGGCGTCGCGCCCGGGCTCACGACCGCGCCGTTCCACGGCTTGCCTTCGATCGACGCGAGCAGCGAGTCGACGCCGGCCGTCACCGCACCGTCGCGGTCGCCGCCGCGCAACCGCGGCGCCATCACCTCGCGGATGATCCGCGACGCGATCGCATCCGGCACCTTGTCCTCGAGCCCGTAGCCGACCTCGATGTCGATCTCGCGATCGTCGGCGAACACGAACATCGCGATGCCGTCGTCGAGGCCCTTGCGGCCGATCTTCCACGCCGCGAACGTGCGCACCGCCCAGTCGTCGAGCGGCGCACCCTCGAGCGTCTTGCCGATCCACACGATCACCTGATGCCCGGTCGCGCGCTCGTACGCCGCGAGCTTGGCGTCGAGCGCGTCGCGCGTGGCCGGCGACAGGAACGCCGCGTGGTCCTCGACCCAGTGCGTGGGCGGAGGCGGCGTCTGCGCGGCCACCACGGCGGCGGCCACGGCGAGCGCGGCGGCGAGCATCAGAAGTTCACCTTCGGCGGTTCGTTGCTGCCGGCCTTCGCGGTGAAGTACTGCTTCTCGGCAAATCGGTGGCCGAACAAGCCCGCGATCACAGACGTCGGAAACGTCGCACGCGCGGTATCGAACGCGCGTGCGGCATCGTTGTAGCGCATGCGCTCGACCGCGATGCGATTCTCGGTACCCTCGAGCTGGGCCTGCAGATCGCGAAAGTTCTGGGTCGCGGTCAGATTCGGATATGCCTCGGACACGACGAGCAGCCGCGACAGCGCGCCGCCGAGCTGATCCTGCGCCTGCTGGTATTGCTTGAACGCGTCGGGATTCGTCGTGACGTCCTTCGGCAACTGCACCTGGCCGACGTGGCTGCGCGCCTCGGTCACCGCCGTGATCGTGCTTTTCTCGAACGCCGCCGCGCCCTTCACGGTCTCGACCAGGTTCGGGATCAGATCCGCGCGTCGCTGATACGCGTTCTCGACCTGCGCCCATTGCGCCTGCGCGGTCTGATCGAGCCGCACCAGCTTGTTGTACGTGGACACGCCGCAGGTCCCGCCGAGCAACACGAGAGCGGCGATCACCGCGAGCGCGACGGTTCCGGTCCGGCTGATGGTGTGCATGCCGACGAATCGTGCAACGCCCGGTCCACGGCCGTCGCATCAGCGCAATTCGCGCATCGCCGGTGTTAGTGACGACGCTCACGCCCGCGCCCGGCGCGAATGTGCTGTTGTGCGGGCAGCCGTGACCACGCCCCGCGACCGATGGCTGCTGCCTCGCCGCCAGACCGAGTACCCGACGTGGGACTTGATCTCGGAGGAGCAGCTGCACGCGCGCCGCGAGGCGACGTTCCTCGCGTTCGCGGCGGTCGCGGTCGCCGCGATCACCGGCTCGGTGCTGCTCGGCGCGGGCATCGCGATCGATCTGTCGGCGCTGCTCGAGGCGCCGCGCGACGCGCCGATCGCGCTCGTCGTGCCGGCCGGGCTCGTGCCGGCCGCGCTCGCGCTCGTGCCGATCATGCTGGCGTGCGAGCTGTACGGTCGCCGCCGCGCGAGCGCGCTCGTGTGGGCTGGCGTGTTCGCGACCGCCGCCGCGCTCGGGCTCGCGCGCGCGATCGACGCGCTCGACGGCAGCGCGCGGTTCGAAGCCGCGTTGCCGATCGCCGCGTACTGGCTGTTCGCGCTCGCCGTCGCGCTCGCCGTGTACGACGGCCTGCGCGTGCGCGCGCCCGGGCGGCGGATCTGGTTGCGCGCGCTGCTCGCGACCGTCCTCGCGCAGCTCGCCGGCGCGCTCGCGCTGGCCGCGATGCTGTACGCGCAGGCGTGGCTCGACGGCCGCGACGCGCTCGAAGCGATCGTCGGCGCCGCGCTCGGCGCGGCATGCTTCGCCGCGGCCGGCCTGGTGTTGCTGCTCGTCCCGCTGCTCGTCACGACGCGCGCGCTCACGTTGTTCCTGCGCGTCGCGCGGTTCGCGGCCGAGGACGACGACAGTCTTCCCAAGAGGCCGCGCGCGGTGGTCGTCGACGAGAGCGACCTGCCGGGCAATCCGAACACGCGCCCGTTCTCGCGCAGCGAGATGAGCTTCTTCAGCGAAGGCGAGCAGCTGGAGCCGAAGCCCGACTGACGCGTGCTATTCTCCGGGCGTGCGGGCCACAGGCGTCGTCATCGTTCTAGTCGCGGGTTGTCATGCGTCTGCCACCATCGAGAACACGATGCCGGTTGCGAGCCTGCAGTCGTACACGACGGTGTCGTTGCGCGTGCCGTCGGGCGCGTACGCCCAGCAGGCTGCGTACCTGCAGGGGATGGTGCTCGCGCGCCTGCAGCAGCAGTGCGCGTTCCAGGCGGTCGCGGCCGGTTCGCCCGCCGACGTCATGCTCGATCTCAACATCACCGCGATGGGGCGCGGCAACGGCGGCTTGATCAACAACATGAACGTCGCGACGGTCGATTCGCTGCTCGTGCTGTCGGATGGTCAGAGCGGCGAGCTCCTCGGCACCGCGCGGATCCACGGCAAGTCATCGGGCATCATCGTCAACGGCGCGCCGCCCGAGCGCGAGGCGATCGACGTCGTCGCGAAGACGGTCACCGATCTGCTCGCGCATTCGGGCTGCGCCGGGCCGCGCGTCGCGCGGGTCGAGACGCCGCCGCAGCCGCAGACGATCGAGACGCCGACCACCACGACGACGGTCACGCCGGTCTCGAACCCGACGACGACGACGGTCACGCCGGTCTCGAACCCGGTGAACCCTCCGCCCGACGACGCCGCGCGGGCGAAAGCCGAAGCGCTCAATCACGACGGCACCGACAAGCTGCGCGCCGCCGACATCGCCGGCGCGGTCGCCGCGTTCCATCAGGCGAACCAGCTCGTGCCCGATCCGAAGTACGCGTACAACCTGTGCCTCGCGCTCGAGGCGCAGGAGCAATGGGACAGCGCCGTCGCGGCGTGCAAGCAAGCGCGCGGCATGAATCCCGATGCGAAGCTGGCCGGCAAGATCGACCATCGGCTCGACCTGTTGGCCCACCGTCAATGATCCGGACCGCGCCTCGGATTTCCGAGGCGCGCGCACACCGAACGAAAACGATCTCGCGCCTCTCGCGCCGGCATGTCGATTGCTTTCCGACACGGCATGAGCAAGCTCTTGCCCCTCGCTGCCACGTTGCTCGTCGCCTGCATCGAGCCTTCGAGCCCCGCGCAGCAGCTGCAGGCCGAGGAATCGTCGATCGTCCTCGCGCATTTCTCGACCGGGACATCGATCCCGCAGAATCCGCCGCCGAACGTCTCCGCGGACGCCACCGGTCCCGCCGCCCGGGCGATCTTCGAGGCAACGCTGGCGCTGGCGCCGGAACCGAGCGACCTCACGATCAGCATGGACCAGTGCCCGGTCGACTTCGGAGTCTCGTACTACCTCGAGTTCTCGAGCGAGACGTCCGTCGTCGCGAACGCGGGCGTCGACGCCGGCGGCTGCCTCGTTGTGGACATGACCGACGCGAGAACCACCGCGGTCATCGCGCGGTTGGCCGACGAGCCGTACTTCGCGACGGTCGCGGCCAACCTCGGGATCCCCGAGTCGACGATCTTCCCGTACATCGCACCTCAGTGATCGAAGAAGCGGACCTCGCCGGTCTCCAGATCGTACTCGGCTCCGACGACCGCGACGCGCCCCTTGAGCACGAGGTCTTCGAGGATCTGGCTGCCGTGGCGGAGGTGATCGACCGACGCGCGCACGTTCGCGCGCATCGCCTCGCGCATCGTCTCGGCGCCCGCGCCGCGGCGCGCGATCGAGTCGATGTGCGGCGAGATCCGATCGGTGATCGCGCGCAGGTTCTTCGACTCCGGTCCC
>DATJXL010000119.1:0-54124 GCA_035500135.1 Kofleriaceae bacterium | reverse complement strand
CGCGCGATCGTGCAGCTCGACGCGGTGCTCGCGGCGCCGATCGCGGAGTGGGCGGTGTGCGCGCCGGCGAAGACGTCGGCGTGGCCGGGCCTCGCGGCCGCGCTGGTCGCGCTCGTGAAGGACACGATCGCGCCCGCGCTCGCGCGCTACCGCGACTTCCTCGCGCGCGAGATCCTGCCGCGCGGCCGCACCGGCGCCGCCGAGGGGCTCGGCGGGCTCAAGCACGGCGACATCTACTATCGCGGGTACATCGCCGCGCACGTCGGCAACGGGCAGACGCCCGCCGAGCTGCACGCGATCGGCCTGCGCGAGATCGCCCGCACCGACGACGCGATCGCGTCGCTCGGCGGCACGCCGCTCGGCACGCGCGACCTGGCCGGCGCGATCGCGCGGCTGCGCGGCGACCGCGCGCTGTACTTCTCGTCGGCGCCCGAGCTGGTCGCGGCCGCCGCCGACGGGCTCGCGCGCGCGCGCGACGCCTTGCCGCGCTGGTTCGGGCGGCTGCCGAAGGCCGACTGCGTGATGCGGGAGATCCCCGCGCACGAGGCGCCGTTCACGACGATCGCGTATTACCGCGAGCCGCACTACGACGGCTCGAAGCCGGGCGAGTACTTCGTCAACACGTACCAGCCCGAGACGCGCCCGCGCTTCGAGCTCGCGGCGCTCACGTTCCACGAGTCGATCCCCGGCCATCACCTGCAGATCGCGATCGCGCAGGAGCTCGGGGCGCTGCCCGCGTTCCGCAAGCTCGACGGCTCGACCGCGTTCGTCGAGGGCTGGGCGCTGTACACCGAGCGGCTCGCCGATCAGATGGGCCTGTACACGAGCGATCTCGATCGCCTCGGCGCGGCGAGCTACGACGCGTGGCGCGCGTCGCGGCTCGTCGTCGACACCGGCATCCACTCGCTCGGCTGGACGCGCGCGCAGGCCGAGGACTTCATGCGCCTGCACACCGCGCTCACCGACATCAACATCTCGAACGAGGTCGATCGCTACATCGGCTGGCCGGGTCAGGCGCTCGGCTACAAGGTCGGCCAGCTCGAGATCCTGCGCCTTCGCGCCGAGGCCGAAGCCGCGCTCGGCGCGAAGTTCGACCTCAAGGCATTTCACGAGGTCGTGCTCGGCGCCGGCGCCGTCACGCTGCCGGTGCTCGAACAGCGCGTGCGTGCGTGGATCGCCCGAACGAAGGGCTGATCCGCGGTCTCGGCCCGTGGGCCGCCGCGTCGATCGTCGTCGGCACGATCATCGGCACCGGCGTGTTCCTGAAGACGTCGGTGATGGCGAAGACCGGCGGCTCCGCGGTGTGGGTGCTCGCGGCGTGGGGCGCGGCGGGCCTGTTGTCGTTCACCGGCGCGCTCGCGTATGCCGAGCTCGGCGGGTTGTTCCCGCGCGCCGGAGGCGAGTACGTCTACCTGCGCGAGGGCTACGGCTCGGGCGTCGCTTACCTGTACGCGTGGAACCGGTTCTGGATCGGCACGCCGGGATCGATCGCGGCGTACGCGGTCGGCACCGCGACGTTCCTCGGCGACGCGCTGCCGTTCGGCGAGAAGCCGATCGCGCTCGCGCTCGTCGTCGTGTTCACCGCGATCAACTGCTCGAGCGTGCGCGCGGGCGGCGGCGTGCAGACCGCGCTGACCGCGCTCAAGGTCGCGCTGATCGCCGGGCTCGCGATCGGCGCGCTCGGCCTGTCGCGCGCGGGCAGCTGGGCGCGCATCGCCGACACCGGGCGCGGCTTCCCCGGGATCGCCGCGTTCGGCGCGATGGTGATCGCCGCGCTGTGGGCGTACGACGGCTGGAACAACCTGCCGATGGCCGCGGGCGAGGTGCGCGACGGCAGCCGCACGGTGCCGCGCGCGACGGTACGCGGCATGCTCGGCGTGCTCGCGATCTACGCGCTCGTCAACGTCGGCTACTTCTACGCGCTGCCGTTCGCCGACGTCGTGTCGCCGGGCGCGACGTCGGTCGCGCAGCGCGCCGCGACCGAGTTTCTCGGACCGGCCGCGCAGCTCGTGCTCGCTGCCGCGATGGCGATCTCCGCGATCTCCGCGATGCACGGGTCGATGCTGACCGGTGCGCGCGTGCCGTACGCGGTCGCGGCCGATGGCCTCGCGCCGCGCGGCCTCGCCCGGCTCGGCGCGCGCTCGCACGTCCCGGTCGTCGCGGTGGTCGTGCAAGGCGCGATCGCATGCGTGTACACGCTGCTCGGCGGCTTCGACGATCTGACCGACGCGGTCGTGATCGTGTCGTGGCTGTTCTACGGGCTCAACGCCGGCACCGTGCTGCTGCTGCGCCGGCGAAGTCCCGACGCACCGCGCTCGTTCCGCGTGCCGGGTTATCCGATCGTGCCGGTCGCGTTCGTCGCGCTCGCGTTCGCGTTGCTCGTCGACAGCGCGATCGTGTCGCCCGCGATCACGGTGCTCGGCGCGGCGTCGACCGCGCTCGGCGCGGTCGTGTATTTCGCGATCGCCCGGCGACGAGCGCCCGCCGCGTCGTGATGGTAGGTTCGCGAGCGATGGCAGACGTGCGCGCCAGGCCGCTCGGATTCGAGCTCGCGGTCGTCGTGCTCGTGTCCGCCGCGGTGCTCGTGCCCGGCATCTGGAGCTACTCGCTGGTCGATCCGTGGGAGACCCACTACGGCGAGGTCGGGCGGATGATGCTGCAGGACCACGACCTCGTGCACCTCGAGTGGCCCGGCGCGACGACCGGCGATCACAACGAGAACGAGGGATTTCGCAGCAAACCCGTGCTGACGTTCTGGATGATGGCGGCCGGGCTGCGCGCGATGGGGCTCGCGGCCGACGGCGGCTACTCCGGCGAGCTCGTGTCGACCGCGCGCACGCTCGTCGCGATCCGGCTGCCGTTCGTGCTGTCCGCGATCTTCGGGCTGACGTTGATGTGGTGGATGCTGGCTCGGCTCGTGTCGCGGCGGCTCGCGTGGCTCGCGCTGCTCGTCGTCGGCTCGGCGCCGATGTTCGCGCTGATCTCGCGGCAGGGCATTCCGGACATGCCGCTGTGCGCGACCGTGATCGGCGCGCTCGCGCTGTTCGTCCTCGCGATGGAGGACGGCGATCGCCCGCCGACGCGCCTCGGCGCGTTCCGCATCGCGAACCGCGTCGTCACGGTCGACACCCGTCACGTCGTGCTCGCGCTCGTCGGCGGCTTCGTGCTGTGGCAGGCGCTGTATTACGCCGTGTACTTCTCGATCTCGCCGGCGTTCGTGCGCGGACCGATCCCGCCGGCGCTGTGGCTGCCGGTGATGATGGTGCTGTTGCTGCTGCCGCTGTGGGGCGGCTGGGTGCGCTGGCTTCTCCGCGTGCTCGGCCTCGATCGCCACGCGTGGGCCGTGCGGCTGTTCGGGCTCGCGCCGCTCGTGTCGATGCGCCAGCTCTACCTGCTCGGCTGCTACTCGTTGCTCGGCATCGGCGTGCTCGCGAAAGGGCCGCCCGGGCTCGCCGTCGTCGGCGGCGTCGGCATCGCGTACGTCGTGACGTGCAACAAGTGGCGCGCGCTCTACGACGGAGCGTTCGAGCTCAAGCGCGGCGTGTGCCTGATGGTCGCGACGTCGCTGCCGTGGCACCTCGCGATGTACATGAAGGATGGCATCCGCTTCGTCGACGAGTACCTGATGATGCACATCCTCGATCGCGCGGCGGTCGGCGTCGACAACTCGCCCGGCACGTTCGAGTACTACACGTCGCAGGTCGGCCATGGCATGTGGCTGTGGGCCGCGCTGCTGCCGCCGGCGCTCGCGGTCGCGTTCGTGCGCGCGCGGCGCGACACCCGTGAAGGCCGCGTGCGGTTCGTCGTCGGGCTGTGGGCCGTCGTCGGCACCGCGTTCTTCTGCCTCGTGCAGACGAAGTTCCATCACTACATCCTGCCGATCGTGCCCGCGTTCGGGATCCTCGTCGCGTTCCTGCTCGACGACATCGCCGCCGGCCGCGAGCGGCTGCACCCGCTGTTCGCCGCGCTCGGCATCGGCATCGTGCTGCTCGTCGCGCGCGATCTGGCGTGGGAGCCCGAGCGCTGGATCGAGATGTTCGTGTATCGCTACGACCGGCCGTGGCCGTCGGGCGACCCGTGGTCGGTCGATCCGTCCGATGGCTTCCTCGTGCTGGCGGGGGTGGCCGTGCTCGCGCTCGCGATCGCCGCGACGAAGTGGCGGCGCATCGGCGTCGCCGCGATCGGCGTGGCCGGGCTCGCGATCGCCGTGTGGTGTCTCCAGGTCTACATGCCGATCGCGGGCACGCACTGGGGCATGGGCGACGCGATGCGCACGTACTATCGCGACCGCACGATCTACGGCGAGAAGCTCGCGTACTTCGGCTTCGGCCAGCTCTACGACGACTGGCACGACGTCGCCGACAAGTGGACGTTCGACACGTTCGTCCCCGACACGCTGCAGATCGGTCAGCCGATGACGATCACCGTGCAGGAGCGCAAGGCCGAGGACGATCGCATCGTCGAGCAGGAGGTCGCGCTCGTCGGCGCGGTCACGGCGATCGGCTCGCACTCGGTCGAGGTCACGTTCGCGCCCGGCGAGCGCAAGAAGCTCGAGCCGCTGATCGCGCGCGGCAAGGATGCGAAGGTCGTGCGCGATCGGGTGCCGGTGCGCGTCGTCGACGCCGACAAGCTGCTCGCGTGGCAGCTGTACTGGCGCGGCGAGAACTTCTGGTCGCAGGAAGAGATCTGGGGCTACCTGCCCGAGATGAAGACGTCGTTTCCGAACACCAACAACGTGGAGTGGAACAAGTACCTCGCGGATCGCACGCGCGCGCCACTCGGCCGGCGCTACTTCGTCATCACCGAGACGTCGCGCATCACGTCGCCGCGCGGCATGCTGCCGACGCCCCGCGCGCGCGACACCTACGAGGTGCTCGACACGACGAGCAACAAGTTCGCGCTCGCCGCGTTTTACCTGTGACCCGGCAGGTCGGGTAGCAGCGACGGCCCCGTCGCGATGCGTGGCGGATCCTCGCGGTCCGACGCGCGCACCCAGTCGACCCAGCGGATCGGCTCGCGGCCGAATCGCGCGTGCGCGCCGGCGAGCTCGGGCAGCGGCGCCGCCGGCTCCGGGCCGCGTACGACCGGCATCGGGTCGCGCGCGTGGAGGTCGTAGACGACCTCGGTCGCGTAGCCGGCGCCGGGCCACGCGACGAGCCCTTCTCGCGACACGTCGTAGCTGCAGCCGGCGAGCACCGCCGCGAGCTGCTCGCGAACCAGATCCACGCCGGCGAGCTGGTAGAACCCGGCGAACGCATTCTCGATCGCGATGCGGCGAGTCCCCGGCACGCGCGCGAGCCAGCCGACCTGGCGGATGTTCGCGAGCAGCCAGCCGCTCTGCTCCTCGAACGCGATCACGCACGGAGCATCGTCGTACGCGGAGCACGCGAGCGCGATCGCGACGCGATTCGACGCGATCGCGACGTCGTGCACGTCGAGCGGAAACGCGCGCAGCGCCGGCGCCTCGCGGAACAGCGCGACGAGCTCGCGGTCGGCGAAGCGATCGATCGCCTCCTCGACCTCGTGCAGCGCGGCGCGGTGCTTGCCGACGGCGCGCTCGTCGCCCTTCCACGCGGCGCGGCGCAGCTTGCCGAACAGCTTCGGGATCGTGCCGGAGTGAAAGCCCGGCTTCATGAGCCCGACCATCGACTCGCCGTGGTGGCCGATCGCGACCTGGCGCAGACGCGCCGGCCGCGTCGCGGCGTAGAGCTTCCAGTTCTCCTTGAGCTCCCACACGAGAAAGCCGGCGAGGCCGGGGATCACGAACACGGTGAACGTCGCGGCGCCGCCGGCGAGCGCGCCGCCGCCGAGCGCGTGATGGATCGCGCGGAACGCCGGCCGATCGAACGGCACCATCACCTTCGCGGCGACGGTGACCACCGGGAAGTGCTTGACCGGGTTGACGACTGGCTCGACGAACAGGTTGATGTACAGGCGCAAGAAGTACGTCACGAACCGCCAGATCGGCGTGACGATCGCTTTGAGCACCAACGTGATCGTCCGCTGCCCGGACTTCGCGCGCAGCCAGTCGTCGACGCGGTAGATCGAGCGGTCGAACAGCTCGACGAGCTCGGCGAAGATCTGCAGGATGTACTTGACGAGCCCGGGCACGATGCGGCGCACGAGGTGGCGGCCCGAGCGCACGAGCCAGTCGGCGACGATCTCCTCGACGCGGCGGCCGGCGCGCGAGTTGACGACGATCTCGGCGACGACGAACACGGCGGCCGCGACCGGCCAGCCGAAACGGCCGCCGATGATCGGCGCGATGATCGCCGCGGGGATCGCGGGCGCGAGCACGAGGCGGCCGAACCGGCTCTCGCGCAGCCGGCGCACGGCGCGCGTGTTCCACAGCGCTTTCGGCGCGTCGTACAGCACGAACCGGATCACGCGGCCGAGCACGCGCAGCGCGTAGCCGATCGCGTGCCGGAACGGCGGCACGTGGAGCAGCAAGAACAGAAACCCGGCGACCGCGGCGAACACCGGCAAGCTCGCGATCCGCGGCTCGACCCCGAACGCGATGTCGGCGAGCGGCCCGATCAGGTGCTGCACGCCCTCGACCGCGACGAACGAGCCGAGCACCGGCAACAGCAGGTACAAGCTGAGCAGGCGCCCGATGCGCGTGCCGAACAGGATCGACGACAGCTTCTGCAGCACGCGCAGGTAGACCTCGCCGCGGCGGTACACGCCGTCGAGCGAGCGCGCGAGCCGGCGGTCGCAGCGCAGCAGCGCGTCGCCGCGCCACAGCTGCGCGAGCTGGAGGTCGCTCATCTTGAGCTGGTTGTGCGACAGCGCGTCGCGCAGGTTGCCGATCGACAGGTGGCCGACGCGTGCGGCGTGATCGAGCAGCTCGTCGACGAGCTTGTGCTTCGCGACGCGTTCCGGCACGTCGCGCGGGCGCAGGCCGACCTCGTCGAGCGCGGCCTCCAGCTCGCCGCGCAGCGCGCCGCGCACGCGATCTTCGGCGCGCGCGACCAGCTCGTGCAGCAGCGCCGCGAGTCGGTCGCGATCGGCCGGTGCGAGCGCGACGCCCGCGCCGAGCTTGCCTGCGGCGGCGCGCAGGTGCTTCGCGACGCGCACCTCGCGCGTCGCCGGCAGCGCGCGCAGGATCGGCCGTCGCCCGAGCGACAGCGCCCAGCCGACGACGTCGACGACTCGCACCTCGCGCTCGAACACCTCGCACGCGGCGTCGAGATCGCGCCACATCCGGACGTCGGCGGTGAACCGCCGCGGGCGCTCGCAAGCAGCGCGTGCGGCGAGCGGCTCGAGCGCGGCGATCCACGCCGGCTCGGGGGCGGCGGCGCCGAGCGCGGTCGCGAGCCGCGTCGCGAGCGTCGTCGCCGCGGCCGCCGCGGCGGCGTCGGCGGGATACGCGGCGGACGGCGCGATCGGCTCGGCCCCCGCGATCGGCGGTGCTTCCGGCGCGCCGGGCGGGCGCGCGGCGTGGAGGATCGCGCGCGGGTCGAGGTCGAGCGCGATCGCGGCGTCGACGTGGGTCGCGTCGTGCAGCGCCGGGAACGTCTTCGCGAGCGCGTCGGGTGCGAACTGCTTGAGCTCGAGGTACAGCGCGACGAACTCGACGTACGTCGCGGTGTCGCCGTGCGGCGGCAGCAGCAGGTCGGCCTGGCGCAGCACGAACCGGATCTCGTCGAACTCGGTCTGGCCGATGCGCGCGATGCGCTCGCGGATCGCGGCCGGCGTGAGCGTGCCGTTCGCGAGCAAGTGCTCGAACGCTTCGTGCACGCGCGCGTGGAAGATCGCGCGCCACGCGCGCAGCTCGGCGTCGGGCCGCTCGGCCGCGAGCGCCTCGCGCGAGCCCGCCAGCGCGATCACGCGGTCGGGCAGCCGCGCCAGATCGACGTGCAGCTCGTGCTGCGACACCAGCTCGGCGAGATCTGCGCGGGGCAGCGCGTACACCTCGGCGTGCGGTACTTGCAACCCGACCCCGCGCAGATGGCGGTGCAGCTTGATCACGCGGCGCAGGATGCGCTCGTCGACGAGCACCGCCGACACCTGCGCGAGCCGCTCGTCGACCGCATCCACGTAGAGTAAGAGTTACCGCCAAGACGCCGCAGACGCCAAGGAAGACGCCAAGCAGAAACCGTGTTTCTGTCTGGCGTCCTGCTTGGCGTCTGCGGCGCCTTGGCGGTAATTCTTCTCTTCATGCACGACAGCCACGACCTCAGCGGCGTCGTGCTCGATGGCCGATATCGCGTCGAGGCGCGGTTGGCCGAGGGGGCGATGGGCGCGGTGTACCGCGGCGAGCGCGTCGGGCTCGGCCGCGAGGTCGCGATCAAGGTGATGCACGCGATCCTGCCCGGCGAGCTGTCGGCGCGCGAGCGGTTCGCGCGCGAGGCGGAGCTGATGGCCAAGCTCGCGCATCCGCACTGCGTGTCGGTCATCGACTTCGGCGTGCACGACGATCGCCCGTATCTCGTGATGGAGCTCGTGCGCGGCACGAGCCTGCACGAGCTGATCGCGTCGGAGCTGCATCTGCCGGTGCGGCGCGCCGCCGGGATCGCGCGCCAGATCCTCGCCGGCCTCGCGCACGCGCACGCGCTCGGCATCGTCCACCGCGACATCAAGCCGGCGAACATCATGGTCGGCACGAAGGAGGGCCTCGGCGACTACGTCCAGATCCTCGACTTCGGGCTCGCGCGGCTGCGCGAGTCGAACGCGCAGCTCACGGCCGGCATCGCGGTCGGCACGCCGAGCTACATGGCGCCCGAGCAGTGCCGCGGCGCGCCCGCCGACGCGCGCGTCGACATCTACGCCTGCGGCGTCGTGATGTTCGAGATGCTCGCCGGCCGCAAGCCGTTCGTCGCCACCGATCCGATCGCGATCGTGAAGAAGCACCTGACCGAGGCGCCGCCGGCGCTGGCCGACCTGCTCGGCGAGCCGTGCGCGCTCGAGCCGATCGTCGCGCGTGCGCTCGCGAAGGCGCCCGACGATCGCTTCGCGTCGGCGATCGAGATGGCGGCCGCGATCGATCGGATCGTGCCGCCGCCGCGTGCCGCGACGCCGCTGCCGGTTCCGCTCGACGCCGACGAGACCGTCACGCTCGGCTCGAGTGCGATCGTGCCGGTCGACGAGCCGGCGCCCGCGCCGCCCGTGCCGCCCGTGCCGCCTGCATCGCAGGCGACCGCGCCGGTCGATCCCCACGAGCTGTCGCTGCTCCGCCGCATGCTGCCGCGATCGCGCATGAAGTGGGCGGCACTGCTCTTGCTCCTGCTCGCGGCCGCGGCGATCTACGGCATCGTTTACGCGAAGCATTATCTCGCGATACGCGCGTCATGACGCTCCGCAGCCATTGCGCGCGTGCGCAACGATGAGCACAGTAACGGCATCGATCAGGTGAGGGCAGCGTGACGCATATCTTCCTGGGAGCCGTGGTGTTCGGTGCGACGCTGCTCGTCGCGTCGCTCGTGCTCGGCGGCAAGGACACCGACCACGGTGGCCAAGACTCCGCGCACGGCGATCACGGCGGCTTCGCGTGGGGCTGGGTGCCGGTCACGTCGCTCCGGTTCTGGATCTTCCTGTTCGCGTTCGGCGGGGCGGTCGGCTACGCGCTCGTCGCGCTCGGCGAGAGCGACACGATCGCGATCGTCGGTGCGCTCGGCGTCGGCTGGATGTCCGGAGCGCTCGCGGTCGCGGTGCTGCGCGCGGTCGGCCGGCGCACGGTGTCGAGCCAGGTCGCGGCGAAGGAGCTCGTCGGCGCGACCGGCCAGCTCGTGCTGCCGGTCGCGCCCGGGCAGCCCGGCAAGGTGCGCGTCGACGTCAAGGGCCGGACCGAGGACTTCGTAGCGAACGTCGTCGACGACGGCGGCACGCTCGCGACCGGCACGCACGTGTTGATCGTCGCAGAAGGCGAGCGCGGGTCGTTGCTCGTCGCCAAGCACGAAGTGTAGCCTCGACACCTTCGAGGGGAGGTTCGCGATGAGTCACCAGCAAATGGCCGAGCTCTATGGTGCGCTCGGCGCATGCGGCGTCCTGTTCCTGATCATGGTCTACCGGTCGCTGCTGCGGATCTGCCGCCCGAACGAGATCCTGATCTTCTCCGGTCGCAAGCACTCGAGCGGGGAGGGCGGCACCATCGGATATCGCGTCGTGTTCGGCGGTCGCGGCGTGCGCATCCCGGTCGTCGAGACCGTGAGTCGCATGGACGTGTCGCTGATCTCGGTGCCGATCGCGGTGCAGGGCGCGTACTCCGAGGGCGGCATCCCGCTCAACGTGCACGCGATCGCGAACGTCAAGGTGTCGACCGATCGCCGCGTCGTCGGCAACGCGATCGAGCGTTTCCTCGGCAAGGATCGCATGGAGATCGCGCGCGTCGCGAAGGAGACGCTGGAGGGCCACCTGCGCGGCGTGCTCGCGACGATGACGCCCGAGGAGCTCAACCAGGACCGCTTGAAGTTCGCGCACCACCTCGAGGAGAGCGCGGGTCCCGATCTCGAGAAGCTCGGCCTCGAGCTCGACGTCTTGAAGATCCAGCACGTCACCGACGACGGCAACTACCTCGAGAGCATCGGCCGCCAGCGCATCGCCGAGATCTTGCGCACCGCCGAGGTCGCGGAATCGGATGCGACGCGCGAGGCCGAGCAGGCCGAAGCCGCGGCTCGCGCGCGCGGCGAGGTCGCGATGACGAACGCGCAGGCCGCGGTGCAGCGCAAGCAGAACGAGCTGCGCCAGATCAAGGCGGAGGTCGAGGCCGCCGCGTCGTCGGAGGTCGTGCGCGCCGAGGCGGCCGGCCAGCAGGCGCGCGCCGAAGCCGAGCTCGAGCTGCAGAAGATCCGCGGCGAGCTCGAGCAGCTCCGCTTGCAAGCCGACGTCACGATCCCCGCCGAGGTCGAGGCCCAGGTGCGCGAGCTGTTCGCGGCCGGTCAGGCCGCGCAGATCGCGGCCGACGGCGAGGCGATGGCCGCATCGCTCGCGGAGGTCGCCGCCGCGTGGCGCGACTCCGGCGGTCGCGCGATGGACATGTTCGTGTTGCAGCACCTCGACGCGATCTTCGGCGACATCGCGCAGGCGGCCGGTCGCCTCAAGGTCGCCGAGGTGAACCTGATCGACGGCGGCGACGGCAAGACCATCCCGGCGTACGCGGCCGCGTACCCGGCGACGATGGCCGCGCTGCTCGAACAGGTGCAGAAGACGCTCGGCGTCGACATCGCGCAGGTGATCACCGGCGCGCAGACGAACGGCACGGGAGCAAGGAGCTAGCCATGCAGAACCTCGCCGCAGTCGCGGTCATCGCGATCGTCATCGCGTTGCTCGTCATCGTCATCATCCTCAAGCGGATGATCTACATCTGTCCGCCGAACGAGGTGCTGATCTTCTCGGGCGGCCATCATCGCCTCGGAGACGAGGACCGCACGATCGGCTATCGCGTCGTGCAAGGCGGGCGCGGGATCCGCGTGCCGCTGATCGAAGTGGTCGATCGCATGGAGCTCACGAACATGCTGATCGAGCTGCAGGTGCAGGGCGCGTACTCGAAGGGCGGTATCCCGCTCAACGTGCAGGGCGTCGCGAACGTGAAGGTCTCGAGCAAGACCGAGCAGCTCGCGAACGCGGTCGAGCGCTTCCTCGGCATGTCGCGCGAGCAGATCATGGCGGTCGCGCGCGAGACGCTCGAGGCGAACCTGCGCGGCGTGCTGTCGACGCTGACGCCGGAAGAGGTCAACCAGGATCGCGAGAAGTTCGCCGGCGCGCTCGTGCACGAGGCGGATCACGATCTCGGCCGGCTCGGCCTCGAGCTCGACACGCTGAAGATCCAGCACGTCACCGACGACAAGGGCTACCTCGCGTCGATGGGCCGCCGACAGACCGCGGAGCTCTTGAAGAGGTCGCGGATCGCGGAGGCCGAGAACCACGCGCTCGCGGCGGAGAATTCCGCGCAGAACCTCCAGAACCAGGAGATCGCGAAGGTCGATGCCGAGATCGCGACGGCGCGCGCCGAGGGTCAGCGCCGGATCGCGGAAGCGCAGACGCGCAAGGGCGCGCTGATCGCGGAGTCGAAGGGCCAGGTGCAAGCGCTGCTCGCGAAGGCGACGGCCGAGCTCGAGGTGCAGCGCGCGCGGCTCGCGCAAGTGCGGTTCCAGCTGATCGCCGACAAGGTGAAGCCCGCAGAGGCGCGCAAGTCGCAGATGGTGCAGCAGGCGCGCGGCGCGGCGTCGAAGCTGGTCGAGGACGGCAAGGCGACGGCGACCGCGATCCGCTCGCTCGGCGAGACGTGGGCGAAGGCGGGCGACAGCGCCCGCCAGATCTTCGTCGCGCAGAAGCTGCAGGGCCTCGTCAGCACGATGATGCAGACGGTCGGCGAGATGCCGATCGACAAGCTGACCGTGATCGATCGCGAGCTCGCGGCGAACGGCTCGAACTTCGCGGTCAAGGCCGCGGTCACGGCCGAGCAGCTCAAGCAGATGCTCGGCGTCGACATCGCGGCGCTCGCACAGCGCGCGCTGCCGCAGCCGACCGTGCAGATCCCGCCGGCGCGCCCGAAGCCGCCGACCGTGCCGCCGGGCGGCAAGTAAGACAAGAGTTACCGCCGAGGCGCCAGCAGACGCCAAGGCGCCCTGGCGCTTCGGCGTCTGCCTGGCGCTTCGGCGTCTGCCTGGCGCCTTTGCGGTAATTCTCTACAGGCTCAGGCCGACGCGGCGGCGCGCCGTGAGGCAATGCGCGGAGCCGAGCGTGAAGTCGCGGCACGTCTTCGGACGGTCGTCGTAGATCGTGCAGCGAAAGCGCGTCGCGCGCTCGGACTCGAACATGCCGCCGGCGAGCGCGGCGCAGCGATCGCCGGCGCGTGCGATCTCGAGATAGGTCGTGCGATCTACCACGAGGCCCGGGTGCTTCTTGACGACCGGATCGCGGCGCGACACCTCGACCGAGTGATACGCGGCACGGCAGCACGCGCCGCAGGTCTGGCAGTCGAGCGCGCGCTCGAAGCGCTCGCACGCGGGCCACGTGTCGTCGAGCTTCGCGCCGTCGGCCTGACGGCAGCGCGCGGCGCCGCGTTGCTCGTAGCGCCACGCGCACACGCCGCACGTCGCGCCGTCGCCGGCGCGCGCCGGCAAGCGGGTCGGGTGCGGCGCCGGGGACGGCAGCACGCGTGCCCACAGCAGGTCGGGGTCGCGTGCCGCGGCGGCCGCTTCGCGCGCGATCCGCGCGCTCGCCGCGAGCGCTTCCCCGAGCGCGGGTGCCCACGGCGCTTCGTCCGCGCGCCGGACCGCCGCGATCGCGGCTTGCACGGAGCGATCTTCGCGTTCGGCGAGCACGTCGCCGGCCAGTCGATCCCAGAACGCCCGGAACTCGGTCGTCGGCGCGAACACGCCGCGCAAGCCATGCCGCCCGGCGAGGATCCATTGCGTTCGCAGGCACGCGTGCTCGCGCCAGTCGTGGTCGGGCCCGCCCGAAGCCGAAGGCTCCATGCCCCAGTCGCGCAGCCCGAACGACTGCGGTCCTTCGACGAGTGAATGACACAGCTCGTGAAAGATCATCTGCGCGAGCGAGTCGTCCGCGTCGAGCGTGCGGTCCTCGCCGATCGCGAGCGTGCCGCGGCCATCCGTCGCCGCATACGCGTCGGCCGTGCGCGCGATCGCGACGCCGATGCGACGCGCCGCCGCGATCCACACGTGTGCGAGCGGATCGACATAACGGGCGGTGACGTCGCGCGGCACGGCTCACAGCTAGCACGAAATGCGTATGTAAGTAGATCGATGTAGCGACAGCGCACACACCGAAAACTTGCCGCGATGCGCGCGGGTATCGAAGCTGGGAGCATGAACGGGGACGTGGCGCTCGCCGGGTTCGTGCTCACCGCCGAAGAGTGGCAGGCACTCGATCCCGCGACGCGCGAGCAGCTCGTGGCCGTCGCGCATCGCGAGCGCCCGGCCGTCGTTGCTCGCACCGTCACCGCGGTCGGCTCCGAGCCGAACATCGCGCCGCCGCCGCCCGACGAGTAGATCGATCTTGCTGCGATGTCCGGAAATGGCCAGCCACGGTCGGACGCACGTGGTACCTCGATCGCGTGTCGACCGATTCCGCGTGTTACCAGGCACTCGTCGCCCGCGACGCGCGGTTCGACGGCGTGTTCTTCGTCGGCGTGCGCACGACCGGCATCTACTGCCGGCCGATCTGTCCCGCGCGCACGCCGGCCCGCACGCGCTGCGCGTTCTTCACGACGCCGGCCGAAGCCGAAACCGCCGGCTTCCGCGCGTGCTTCCGCTGCCGGCCGGAGCTCGCGCCCGGCAGCTCGCCGCCCGAGGCCGACCGCCGGCGTGGCCGGACGGCGGCGGTCGACGCGATCGACGCGCTCGTGCACGCGGCGACCGCGCGCATCGCGGAAGGTGGCTTGAACGAGCGGTCGCTCGACGAGCTCGCGGCCGAGCTCGACGTCACGGCGCGCCACCTGCGGCGCGCGATCGCGGCGCGGCTCGGCGTGTCGCCGGTCGAGCTCGCGCAGAGCCGGCGCGTCGCGCTCGCGAAGCAGCTGTTGCACGACACCGAGCTGCCGCTCGCGCAGGTCGCGTTCGCGTCCGGGTTCGCGAGCATCCGCCGGTTCAACGCGGCGTTCGCGGCGCGGATGGGCTGTGCGCCGAGCAAGCTGCGCGGCGATCGCGGGCGCGGTGATCGCGGCTCGCCGGCAACGCCGGGCCT
This sequence comes from Kofleriaceae bacterium, assembly GCA_035500135.1. Classification (GTDB taxonomy): domain Bacteria; phylum Myxococcota_A; class Polyangia; order Haliangiales; family Haliangiaceae; genus JABFXX01. Next base: position 39,478 of record DATJXL010000119.1, on the reverse strand, counting down.
CGCCGGGCCGCGCAGCGGCGCGGAGCGTCGCGCAGGATCGATCGATCTGCGCCTCGATTACCGCGAGCCGTACGACTGGCCGCGCCTGCTCGCGTTCCTGCGCGGCCGCGCCGTGCCGGGCGTCGAGCACGTCGGCGACGACGAGTACCGGCGCATCGTTTATCTCGCGGGCGAGACCGGCGAGATCGCGGTTCGTCCGGTGCGCGGACGGTCCGCGCTCGCGCTGTCGGTCGCGCCGCAGCTGCTGCCGGTGCTGATGCCGCTCGTCGCGCGCGTGCGTCGGATGTTCGATCTCGACGCGCATCCCGACGCGGTCGCGCGCGTGCTGCGCGCGGACCGCCGGCTCGCGCCGCTCGTCGCCGCGCGTCCGGGCCTCCGCTTGCCCGGCGCGATCGATCCGTTCGAAGCGTCGATCCGCGCGATGCTCGGGCAGCAGGTTTCGGTCGCCGCCGCGACGACGCTCGCCGGGCGGTTCGCGGCGAAGCTCGGCGAGCGCCTCGGCCCCGGCGAGCTCGCGACGCGGTTTCCGACGGCGGGCGAGGTCGCCGCGGCGGGACCGGCGCGGATCGCGGGCATCGGCATCCCGGCGGCACGCGCGCACGCGATCCACCGCTTCGCGCACGCGATCGCGTCGCGCGAGCTCCGGCTCGACGGACCGCCGCACGAGCTCGACGCGTTCGTCGCGCGGCTCGTCGCGCTGCCCGGCATCGGCCCGTGGACCGCGCATTACCTCGCGATGCGCGCGCTGCACGTGCCCGACGCGTTTCCGGCCGCGGACCTCGGCGTTCAGAAGGCGTTACGACCACCCCCGCGCCGCGGTGAAGCGACGGCGCCTCCATCTCGGGCCGGCGCGCGAGCCGCGGAGGCGCGTGCCGAGGCATGGCGGCCGTTTCGCGCGTACGCCGTGATGCATCTGTGGACTCAGCTCGCGGAAAGGACCTCGCGATGAAGATGATCGCTGCATGTTACTCGGCTCCGTTCGGCACGCTCCGGCTCGACGCCCGCGGCGACGAGCTCGTCGCGCTGTGGCTGCCGAACGCGGAGCCGCCCGACGTCCCGGTCGGCAGCTCGCGCGTGCTCGCGCGCGCCGCGACGCAGCTCGACGAATACTTCGCCGGCACGCGGCGCACGTTCGACCTGCCGCTCGCGCCGCACGGCACCGGCTTCCAGCAGCGCGTGTGGCGCGCGCTGTGCGCGATCCCGTTCGGCGCGACCTCCAGCTACGGCGAGCTCGCGCGCGCGATCGGCCGTCCGGCCGCGAGCCGGGCGGTCGGCGCCGCGAACGGCCGGAATCCGATCGCGATCATCGTGCCGTGCCACCGCGTGATCGGAGCGAACGGCACGCTGACCGGCTATGGCGGCGGACTGGCGACGAAAGCGTGGTTGCTCGACCACGAGCGCCGGCACGCCGGACCGCAGCTGGAATTACCGCCACGGCGCCTGAAGACGCCAAGCCGCCAGAGGAACTGGATCGGGCCCGACCCTGGTCTTGTGGCGCCTCTTCTTCACGGGCGCCTTGGCGGTAAGTAGACCGCGTCGCCCGGTCGTGCGTGTAACGTATCCAAACCATGTTGCGCCCGGCGCTCGCCGTGACCATCGCGATCGCCGCGAGCGCGACGGCCGCGCGCGCGAACTCGCTGCCGCGCCATCTCGGCATGTATTCGAAGCCTTCGGCGCCGCTCGCGATGCTCGACTCCGACGTCGCGGTCATCGTGCGCGGGCCGATCGTCGAGGCGACCGTCACGCAGACGTTTCGCAACGACCGCGATCACGTGACCGAGGCGACCTACGTGTTTCCGCTGCCGCCCGACGCCGCGGTGTCGGCGATGGCGATCGAGACCGGCGGCCGCACGATTCACGCGTCGATCGCCCCGCGCGCGGAGGCGCAGCGCCGCTACGAGGACGCGGTCGCCGCGGGCCTCGGCGCCGGCCTGCTCGACGAGGATCGGCCGGACGTGTTCACGCAGACCGTGGCCGCGATCCCGGCGCACGGCACGGTGAAGGTGACGCTGCGCTTCGACACGGTCGCGCGCTACGCGAGCGGCACGTGGCAGCTCGTGCTGCCGCTCGTCGTCGCGCCGCGCTACGTGCCGGGTGTCGCGAGCGGCCGGCCGACGACCGGCACCGGTCGCTCGCCCGACACCGATCGTGCGCCCGATGCGTCGCGCGTGACGCCGACCGGCGCGCCCGGTGCGGGCGGTGCGACCGCGATCGCGATCGAATTCGTCGACGCGGTCGACGATGTCGCGTCGCCGTCGCACGAGCTCGTGCGCGACCTGGGTCGCTACAAGCTCGTCGACGCGAAGTCCGATCACGACGCGATCGTCACGTGGCGCGCGCGCGTGCCGGCCGAAGGCTGGGTCGAGCAGGACGATGACGGTGGCTACGCGGCGGTCGTCGTCGCGGCGCCTGCCGCCGCGGCAGCCACGCCGCCGCTCGCGAGCCTGCTGGTCGTGCTCGATCGCTCGGCGACGACGCGCGGCGATGCCGATGCCGTCGAGCATCCGCTCGTGCGCGCGCTGCTCGGCGCGGTGTCCGCGAGCGGACACGTCGCGGTCGCGGGCAGCGATCGCATCGCGCCCGGTACGCCGGAGCGCGTGCAGAAGCAGCTCGACGACGCGTGGCCGCACGCGCCGGGTGCGTTCGATCTCACGCGGGTGCTCGAGCACCTGCGCACCGACGGCGCCGCGGTCGTCCTCGTCAGCGATGGTCTGGTCGCCGACGATCGCGCTGCGCTCGCGGCCGCGCGTCGGGTCGGTGCGCCGCTCCACGTGATCGGCGTCGGTCCGGCGCCGAACCGGAGCTTGCTCGAAGGGCTCGCGGCCGCGACCGGCGGCACGATCCGGTTCGCGGTGCCCGGCGACGATCTTGCCGCGGCGGCGCGCGACGTGCTCGCGGACGCGGCCACGCCGCCGGCGCCGCTCGCGGTGACGTGGGGCGCGCTCGTCGCGAGCGACGTCGAGCCGGTCGTGGCGCCGCGGCTCGGCGCCGGCCAGGCCGCGCTCGTCGTCGCGCGCGTCAAGAAGGCCGAGCGCGCGAACGCGCGGGTGCGCGGCGACGTGCTCGCGCTCGCCGCGTTCACCGTCGGGCAGCCTCCGCTCGGCGCGACCACGCCGCTCGGTCCGCTCGCGCGGCGGTGGGCGCGCATGAAGCTCGACGAGCTCGTCGCCGCCGGCTCGACACCCGCGATCGCGGCGCACGCGATGCGCTACGGCCTGGTGTCGCCGGCGACGTCGATGATCGCGGTCGGCGACGAGGTCGTCGTCGCAGGCGGCGTGAAGCACACGGTGTCGGTGCCGGTGTCGGTGCCTGCCGGCATGCGCTGGCAGCACGTCCGGCGCGAGCTCGCCGGCGAAGACCAAGACAAGGCCGCCGAGCAGCCGGTCGCGAAGGCGCCGTCGCCGAAGAAGTCGTCGCCGTCCACGGGCCGCGAGCACGCCTCGCACGAGCCGGCACCCGCACCGGCGCCGGCGCAGCCGACCGCGACCCCGCCGCCGCAGCCGGCGCGGCCGACGTCCCCGCCCGCCGAGGCCAAGGCCGCCGACGAGACCGGCGCCGACGACGAAGGCGACGACGCGGTTACGCGGAAGAAGAAGCGCGTCACGAGCGACGCCGACTCCGGCGGCTACAGCCCGAAGACCGAGACGGTCACCGCCGCGGCGGCGCCGCCGCCCGAGGCCGCGGGCGAGCCCGCGGAGGCCGACGTCGTGACCGAGGGCTTCTCGGCGCGGTCGGTGCGCCGGCTGTCGCTCGCGCTCGCGACCGGCCTCGCGGTCGAGCACGGCAGCACGGACTATCTCGCCGCGCTCGCCGCGCGCTACGAGGTCGGCGGCCGCACGCTGATCGGCGGCGAAGCGTCGCTGTGGCTCGTCGGCGGCAGCGCCTCCGGCACGCTGCTCGGCACGGTCGGCCGGCACGTCGGCGCCCGGCTCGAGCTGCGCGGCGGCATCGGCCTGCATCTCGGCGACGAGCTCGGTCCCGCGCTCGACCTCGCGGTGCGCGCGCGCTTGCCGGTGCCGCACCTCGGGGCGTTCCTGCGTTACGACGGCGCGCTGCTGTTCCACGACAGCACGCACGACGGCCAGAACGCGGCGACGATCGGCATCGAGGCGAGCTTCTGAGTTAGCTTCTAGCCGTGCGCCACATCCGGCTCGTCGTCGAGTACGACGGCACGAACCTCGTGGGCTGGCAGCGCCAGGACAACGGCCCGAGCGTGCAGCAGCACCTCGAAGAGGCGCTCGCGCAGATGCTGCAACACGACGTGCAGGTCACCGGTGCGTCGCGCACCGACGCCGGCGTGCACGCGCTCGCGCAGATCGCGACGTTCCGGACCGAGCGCGCGATCCCGCTGCACGGCATCCGGCGCGGCCTCAACTCGCTGTTGCCCGATCTCGTCGCGGTGCGCGCGGCCGACGAGGTGCCGGACGACTTTCATCCGCGATTTTCGGCGACCGGCAAGCACTACCGCTACGCGATCCTGACCCGGCCCGATCGCTCGCCGCTCTTGCGCGATCGCGCGTGGCATCACGCCGATCCGCTCGCGCTCGAGCCGATGCGCGAGGCGGCACGCGCGCTGATCGGCGAGCACGACTTTGCCGCATTCCGCGCCGCCGGCTGCTCCGCCAAGACCACGCTGCGCCGCGTCGATGCGATCGACTTCACGCGGCCCGAGCCGGACCTGCTCGCGATCGATGTCCGGGGCAATGCGTTCCTGCGGCACATGGTCCGAATTATCGTGGGCACCTTGTCCGAATGCGGGACCGGGCGGCGTCCGGTGTCCGAAGTGTCCGAGATCCTTGCGTCCAGAGACCGGACACGGGCGGGCGTGACCGCTCCGGCCCACGGCCTGTCGTTGCTGGAGGTCCGTTACGACGACCCGCGGCGTGTAAGCTCCGGCCAGGACTCGCGTTGAGGGAGTGTCCGTGGCCTCCGAACCCGCCGACGATCGGAGTGGCGCCCTGCTCGACGAAGAGCAACGCCTGGTCGAGGAGGCCCAAGCCGGCCACCTCGACGCCATGCGCCCCTTGCTCGAACGCTACGCCCAGCCGCTGTACGGCTCGGTGATCCTGCCGCGCCTCGGCGACACCGCGAGCGCCGAGGAGGTGCTGCGCGACACGCTCGCGACCGCGGTCGAGAAGATCGGGCAGTTCACGTGGCAGGGCAAGTCGATCTATCCGTGGCTGCGCCAGATCGCGATCCACAAGGTGTACGACGTGCATCGCCAGGCGAAGCGCTCGCGCAAGCTCGCCGACGCGATGGTGCACGAGGTGCCGAGCGAGAGCGATCCGGCATCGCACGCCGACGCGCAGCTGATCGCGGACGAAGAGCGGCGCTCGCATCGCGCGCGCATCGACGACACGCTCGCGCGGATCGCCGAGCGCTATCGCGTCGCGATCGAGCTGCGGCTCGTGCAGGAGCTGCCGCGCGAGGAGTGCGCGCAGCGGCTCGCGATCACGGTCGGCACGTTCGACGTGCTCCTGTTCCGCGCGGTGCGCGCGTTTCGCAAGCAGTTCGGAGGCAGCGATGACTGACCGCAACGACGATGACTATCTCGCCGGGCCGGTGCCCGAGCCCGATGCCGAGCCCAGCGCCGCCGAGCGCGCGCACGCGAAGACGTTCGCCGAGCTCGTCGACAAGACGCTCGCCGGCCGCATGCCGGCGGCGATGAGCGCCGACGATCGCGCGCTCGTCGAGGTCGCGACCGTGATCCGCGCGGCGAGCGGCGAGGTCGAGCTGCCGGTCGCGCGCCGGCGCGCCGTGGTCGAGGACGCGCTGCGCCAGGCGGTCGGCGGCGCCGGTGCGGCGACGACCGCCGGCGCGATCGTTACGCTGCCGCGCCGGCGGTGGGCGCCGTGGGCGGTCGCGGGCGCGAGCTCGCTCGTCGCCGCGGCCGCGCTCGCCGTGCTGTGGCTGCGCGCGCCGCGCGTCGCCGAGGAAGTCGCGCCGCCTCCACCCGAGGTGCGCGCGACGCCGGCGAGCTGGCGATCGCGGCCGGCCGACCCGCTCGTCGGCCGCATCCAGCGCGATCACGCGGGCGATGCCGCGACGCGCATCGACACGATCTTCGCCGATCGGCTCGACGGGTATCGCGAGCGGCGGCTCGTCGGAGGTAAACCATGAAGTACGTGTCGATCGTGTTTGGCGCGATCGCGCTCGCCGCGCTCGCGATGCTCGCGGCCTGTGCGGCGGACCGCGAGCCCGCGCCGATGCCCCAGCAGTCGACGACGCGTGTCGCCGAGCCGACCGACGTCATCGATCAGCGGCTGATGCTCGCGCTGTCGCAGGCGAAGAACCTGCACCACAAGGCGAAGATCTACATCAGCGACGGCAACGTCGCGGCGGCGACCGCGTCGGTGCGCGAGATCCTGTCGCTCGAGTTCCCGGCCGGCGCGCCCGAAGCCGAAGACGTGCGCAACGACGCGCGCGCGCTGCTCGGCAAGCTGCTGGTCGGGCAGGGCGACCTCGACGAGGCGATGCACGTCGTGCAGGAAGGCATCGCAGGCAGCCAGCGCAAGAGCTTCTTCGTGGCGAATCTGTACACGGTGGAGGGCGAGATCCACGAGGCGCGCGCGAGCAAGCTTCCCGCCGGCGATCCGCACGTCGTCGACGAGAAGCACGCCGCGATCGAGGCGTTCGATCGCTCGAACCAGATCGACGTCGAGCTGCAGAAGCAGCTGGTGGAACACCAGTGAGGGGCATCGCAGGCATCGCGCTCGGCGTGGCGATCGCGGTGGTCGTGGCATGTGGCGGCTCGGAGCGCGGTCCCGACTTTCCGTGGAAGCTCCAGAAGGAGAACGAGATCACGGCCCTGTGGACGCAGATCCGCGACTGGCGCCGCGAGGCCAAGATCGGTCTGGAGCCGACGCAGAGCGATGTCTTTCAGTGGCGGGGACACAACGTTCCCGAGATCCGCCGCGTTTGCACCGAAGCGCACGAGGTCCCGCCGCGCTGCAACGATATCTGCGATCTCGGCACCGCGATCTGCGACAACGCCGAGGCGATCTGCCAGATCGCCGACGAGCTCGGCAAGGACGACGAATACGCGCAGGGCAAGTGCGCGAGCGCGAAGGCGTCGTGTCGCGAAGCGAAGCAGAAGTGCTGCAACTGCAGCGCAGCGCCCGCCGAGGGCGGTTAGTGCGGGCGCTCGCGCTCGTGCTCGCGTGCCTCGCCGCGTGTGCGTCGTCGCACTCCACCGCGCAATCCGGCGGCGCGCCGCCGATGCAGCCCGGCCGCACGCCCGATTCGCACGCGCAGATCGAACAGCTCGCGCAGCAGATCGACGACGCCCGGGCCAAGCTCGCGCTCGCCGAGCCGCCGGCGAGCACGGCGATCACCGCGACCCCGATGTCGACGCCGGTCTCGAGCACGACCGACGACAAGTGTCACCCGGCGCCGTCGCAGACGTGCACCGATACGTGCACGCTCGCCGACGCGATCTGCGGCAACGCTCAGAAGATCTGCGACATCGCGGTGCAGCTCGCCGGCGACGGCTGGGCGGCGCAGAAATGCGACAGCGCGAAGCACACGTGCGACGACGCACACGCCAAGTGCTGCGCGTGCCAGTGACAGCGAGCGTATAGTCCGCGGGTGCTCCGGTCGCTCGCGATCCTGACGCTCGCCGCTGCGCCGGCGACCGCGGGCGGGCTGGTCGTCGAGAGCGGCTCGCCGCGCGACGTCGGGCGCGCCGGCACCGACACGGTCGGCGACGACGGCGGCGGCGCGCTGCTCGTGAACCCGGCGGCGATGGCCCGCCGCGACACGACGCGCGTGCAGCTCGGCGCCGCGGTCGTCGACGACAACATCAGCTTTCACCCGAACATCTCCGACGCGCCGCGCGCGCACGATCAAGCCGGCTCGAGCACGCTGCCGCTGATCTCGGCCGAGATGGCGCTCGGCGGCTGGATCGTCGGGGCCGGCGCGATGACGTCGGCGGCGAGCGACCGCGCGCTCGCGTCGCCGGGCGACTTTCCGGCGTCGGAGCTCGGCAACCGGTTCGAGTATCGCTACGCCGGCATCTCGAGCTCGCTGCGGCGCGACACGATCGCGATCGGCGCGGCGCGCCGCATCGGCGAGGACGTCGCGTTCGGCGTGTCGGCGTCGGCGTCGCGGGTGTCGATCGCGGAGGATCGCCGGGTGTGGGCCGGCTTCGACGGCCGCGAGAGCGTCGGCGATCCCAACCACGACGTCGACCTCGCGATGACCGCCGCCGATCCGTTCTCGCCGGGCGTCGTCGCCGGCGTGCTCGTCGCACCGCCCGACACGCGCCTCGAGCTCGGCGCGTCGATCGGGTGGGCGCGCGCCGCGCACGCGAGCGGCACCGCCGCCGCGACCGGCACGTCCGGCGAGGTCAGCACGCAGCTCCTGTCGTCGGCGGCGTCGATCACCGTGCGCGAGCCGGTGACCGCGCGCGTCGGCGCGCGCTGGCTCGGATCGCGCTGGATCGCGGAGGTCGGCGGCGATCTGTGGATGATGCCGTCGACCGACGAGCACTGGGCGCTCGGTGGCGTGCGCGTGATCGACATGACCGGCGTATCCGCGGACATGACGAGCGTCACGTCGCGGCTCGCACCGCGCACGCAGGGCGCCGTGCGCGCGGCCGTCGACGTCGAGCTGGTGTCGGGATATCTCTGGCTCACCGCCGGCTACGCGTTCACGACCGCCGGCACGTCGGAGGACCGGCTGTCGCCGACGTTCGGCGATCTCGGGGGGCACACGCTTGCGCTCGGGCTCGAGACCAGCGCGGGCGGCACGACGATCTCGCTCGGCTGGGCGCGCCAGTGGTCGATCGCGCGCACGGTCACGTCGACCGACTGGATCCACGACAACCCGTTCGAAGCCGGCGACGGTCCGATCGCGACCGGCAGCTACGACGCGTCGCGCGATCTCGTGGGGATCGCGATCGACGCCGAGCTGTAGTCAGATCCGGGCGAAACCGGTCTAGATCGACCCGACGACCGCGACCGCGAGCAGGGCGAGGTGGGCAACGATGAACAGCCGGATGTCGCGCATGCCACCTGTACGAGCAGGCGGCGTGCCCGGACCGGTGGCGGCTAACTAGCGAAGGTCACGCGGCCCGGCCCGGCTGTTTCACTTGCCAGGCTTGTCGGCCTTCGCGGGGAGCTTCTTGGCCGGGCCGGACTTGTCCTTGTCCTTGGCCTTGCCGCCGCCGTCGTCGCCGATCGAGTCGTCGAGCTCGACGAACGCGCCGTAGACCGCGCCGATCGCGCCGCCGACCGTCGGCGACCACGTGAACACGTTCTCGCCGGCAACCTTGAGATCGATCGACGGGCTCCACACCTTCGCGAGCAGCGCATACAGCCCGCAGCCGACGCCGAACCCGAAGGCGGCCTTGAGCAGCGCGACCACGGTCGTGCTGCTCTTGTCGCGGATGAGGCTCCAGATCGGCTTGCCCACGAGCAAGCCGACGAGCACACCGACTAACCCGTACGTGAGCCACGTGCTCGCGAAGTTCTGGCCACCGTCGAACAGAGCATACGCGCCGTAACCGAGGCCACCACCGATGACCGCGCCCTTGAGAAGTCCGACGAAGAGCTTGACCACCTATCAAGCATGACCAGTTAACGCCGGGTCGGCAAGGGGATCCGGATCACCGCGGCTACGCGCCGTCGGTCGCGCCGACGAGCTCGCCCGACGGCTTGCGCTCGGCGCGCACGTGGCGCCCCTTTGCCACATCGAGCTCGAACCGGGTGACGCGGCCGTCCGCACCGCGCTCGAGCCGGTATGACTCGCCCGCGCGGATCGCCCGGAAGTCGAGCACGCCCGACAGCGCGTGGATGATCTCGTCGGCCTCGGCCGCAGTGAGCCCGCTGCGCTTGAGGAGCTTGCCGAGCGTATCGGACTTGCCGACGACGCCGGTCAAGGGTATCGGTGGCTTCGCCGCCGGCGCCGCGCTCGCCGTGGCCACCGTCGGCAGCGGCGCGGACGGGATCGCCATGGCCGGCGAGTGGCCGGACTCGGCTTGCTCGCGGATCGCGCGCACGCCGGTCTGCTTGTCCCAGACGAACACGTACAGGTTCACGACGACGAGCGCACCGAGCACGAGCACGAGCCACGCGCTGCTGCGCTTCGCGGGCGCCGCGCCCTGGCCGAGGTAGACGGTGGTCCTTTTCTTGCGCGGGCGAGTACGTCTGCGGACCATGGGTCGCGAGACGCCACTGTTATCACGGCGTCGATGTCGGACCCACTTTTCATACTGCGAGAGCCATCATGGCGAGCACCTCTGACGATCTCCCGCCGCGCGAGCAGCTGGAACTTTTTTCGAACTCGGGTAAAGGTGCGCCGGTCGGGACGTTCATGGCCAAGAAGTCAGCGAAACCACGCAAGCAACGCGGCGGAGGCGACAGCGGAGGCGGAGCACCGCCCGCATCCGGAGGCGGATCGGGCGGAGTGCCGGGCACGCACGATGCGTCGCTCGAGGCCGAGGCGCGCCGTCGCTACCTGAACTACGCGCTCAGCGTCATCACGTCGCGGGCGCTGCCCGACGTGCGCGACGGCTTGAAGCCGGTGCAGCGCCGCATCCTGTACGCGATGCTGCACGACCAGCATCTCCGACCCGACGCGAAGTATCGCAAGAGCGCGACCGTGGTCGGTGCCGTGATCGGTCGCTACCATCCGCACGGCGACACCGCGGTCTACGACGCGATGGTGCGCATGGCGCAGGACTGGGTGTTGCGCCTGCCGGTGGTCGACGGATCCGGCAACTTCGGCTCGCTCGACGGCGACGAAGCCGCCGCGTACCGTTACACCGAGTGCCGGCTCGCGCCGTCGGCGATGGAGCTGTTGCGCGAGCTCGACTTCAACACGGTCGACATGCGCGCGAACTTCGACGGCACGACCGAGGAGCCGACCGTGCTGCCGGCGCGGTTCCCGAACTTGCTGGTCAACGGCTCGACGGGCATCGCGGTCGGCATGGCGACGAACATCCCGCCGCACAACCTGCGCGAGATCGTCGACGCGCTGATCGCGGTCAGCAAGGATCGCGACATCGAGCACGTCACGTTGATGAAGCACATCAACGGGCCGGATTTTCCGACCGGCGGCCAGATCCTCAACAGCAAGGTCGAGCTGCGGCAGATCTACAAGGACGGCGCGGGGACGATTCGCCTCCGCGGCGAGTACAAGCTCGAGGAGAAGAAGCGCGGCGGCACCGACATCGTCATCACGTCGATGCCGTACGCGATGACGAAGTCCGATCTCGTCCAGAAGATCGCGGACGTGATCCTGTCGCGCAAGCTGCCGTACCTCGTCGACGTGCGCGACGAGTCGACGACCGACGTGCGCATCGTGCTCGAGATCAAGAAGGACGCCGATCCGTCGATGGTGATGGCGTACCTCTACAAGCACACGCCGCTGCAGTCGAGCTTCCACGTCAACTTGACGTGCCTGGTGCCGCCCGAGCTGATGGACGACGGCAAGGTGCCGTCGAACGCGCCGCCGCAGCCGAAGAAGCTCGGCATCAAGGAGATGCTCGCGCACTTCCTCGACTTCCGGATCATCACGACGACGCGGCGCTTCGAGTTCCAGCTCGCCGAGCTGAAGAAGCGCATCCACATTCTCGAAGGCTTCCAGACGATCTTCGACGCGCTCGACGAGACGATCAAGATCATCCGCGCCAGCGACGGCAAGGACGACGCGGCCGCGAAGATCATCAAGCGGTTCAAGCTCGACGAGATCCAGGTCGACGCGATCCTGGAGCTGCGCCTGTACAAGCTCGCGAAGCTCGAGATCAAGGTCATCCGCGAGGAGCTCGAGCAGAAGGCCGCCGAGGCCAAGCGCATCCAGAAGATCCTGAACAGCGACGACAAGCTGCTCGACGTCGTGCGCGAGGAGCTCGAGGCGGTCGCGAAGGAGCTCGGCACGCCGCGCCGCTCGAAGACCGGCGGCGGCGGCAGCGACGAGCAGGAGTTCGACGAGGACGCGTTCATCATCGACGAGGATGCCCACGTCGTCGTCACCCACGACGGCTGGATCAAGCGCGTGCGCGAGCTCAAGGATCCGAACCAGACGCGCACGCGCGAAGGCGATGCGGTCACGCACGTGCTGCCCGGCTCGACGAAGGAGAAGGTCATCTTCTTCACGAACCGCGGCTCGGCGTACGTCATCAAGATCAACGACATCGCGGCGACGACCGGCTACGGCGACCCGGCGCAGAAATACTTCAAGTTCGGCGACGGCGAGCGCATCGTCAGCGCGATGACGCTCGATCCGCGCGCGATGGTGCCGCCGACCTTGCTCGCGATCACGCGCGCGGGCTTCGGCCTGCGGTTCGCGACCGCGCAGCACGTCGAGGTCACGACCAAGGCCGGGCGCCGCTATGCGCGGCCCAAAGACGGCGACGAGGTGCTCGGCGTCGTGCCGTGCAGCGACAAGGATGTGGTCGTGTGCGCGACGCGCGACGGCCACGTGCTCCACGTCAAGGCCGAGGACATCGCGCAGCTCGAGGGCCCCGGCCGCGGTGTCACCGTGATCAAGACGGCCGACGACGACGCGGTCATCGGCTTCTGCGCCGGTGGCAAGGGCGACCTGCTCGTCGTCGCGACCGAGAAGAGCGGCAAGCAGTTCGAGCTCAAGTGCGATCCGAAGGAGGCCAGCTCGCGCGGCGGCAAGGGCCGCCAGATCGTCAAGCGCGCCGAGCTCGTGCTCGTGCCCAAGCCCGTGACCATCCAGCCGCTCGCCAACGCCGAGGGCGGTAAGGAAGTGAATTAGCCATGGCGCAAGCGAGCAAGTACGGCGCCGAAGAGATCCAGGTCCTCGAGGGCCTCGAGCCGGTGCGCAAGCGCCCCGGCATGTACATCGGCGGCACCGGCAAGGACGGCTATCACCACCTCCTGTGGGAAGTCGTCGACAACTCGATCGACGAGGTCATCAACAAGCACGCGACCAAGGTCGAGGTCACGCTGCACCACGACGGCAAGACGTGCACGGTCGAGGACAACGGCCGCGGCATTCCCGTCGACACCATGGCGAAGTTCAAGAAGAGCGCGCTCGAGGTGATCTTCTCGACGCTGCACTCGGGCGGCAAGTTCGAGCGCGGCAAGAGCTACGCGGTCTCGGGCGGCCTCCACGGCGTCGGCGCGGCCGTCGTCAACGCGCTGTCGAGCGAGCTCGTCGCCCAGGTCAAGCGCGACGGCGAGCGCTACGAGATGCGCTTTGCGCGGGGGGAACCGAAGGGGAAGCTCAAGAAGCTCGGCGCGGCGCGCGGCACCGGCACGATCGTCACGTTCCATCCCGACGACGACGTGTTCGGCGGCAAGCACAGCTTCGACGCGGACCTGATCGCGGAGCGGCTCGAGGCGAAGAGCTACCTGCACGGCGGCCTCGAGATCCTGTTCCACGACGAGACGAAGAAGCCCGCGATGGTGCATCGCTTCGTCCACCCCCAGGGCATCGCCGAGTACCTGCCGAAGCTCGTCGCCGAGCGTGGCAAACCGCCGGTGCCGCCCACCGGCGGCGTCTTCTATCTACAGAAGGATGACCGCGACGCGCGGCTCGGCCTCGAGCTCGCGCTGCAGTGGACCGAAGGCACCGACGAGGCGTTCAAGACGTACGTCAACTCGGTGCCGACGCCCGACGGCGGCACGCACGATGCCGGCCTGCGCTCCGCGGTCGTCAAAGCGGTCCGCAACTACATCGCGACGCACAAGCTCGATCCGAAGGGCGTGACGCTGACCGCGGAAGACATCCGCGAAGGCGTCGTCGCGGTGCTGTCGACCTACGTGCACGACCCGCAGTTCCAGAGCCAGACCAAGAACCGGTTGAACAACCCCGAGGTCGCGGCCGAGGTCGAGGGCCTCGTGCGGCCGGCGCTCGAGAACTACTTGAACGAGAACCAGAGCTGGGCGCAGGCGGTCGTCGCGCGCACGATCATCTCGGCGCGTGCGCGCGAGGCGTCGCGTGCGGCGCAGCAGGTCACGCGCAAGACCGCGGTGTCGCACCGGCTGAACCTGCCGGGCAAGCTCACCGATTGCTCGTCGACCGATCCGAGCGAGAGCGAGCTGTTCATCGTCGAGGGCGAGAGCGCCGGTGGCACCGCCAAGCAGGGCCGCAACCGCAAGACGCAGGCGATCCTGCCGCTCAAGGGCAAGGTGCTGAACACCGAGCAGGCGAGCGGCCAGAAGCTGCTCGCGAACAAGGAGCTGCAGGACATCGTGCAGGCGCTCGGCTGCAGCATGGGCGAGACGATGGATCTCGCCAAGCTGCGCTACGGCAAGATCTTCTTGCTGATGGACGCCGACGCCGACGGCCACCACATCGCGACGCTGCTCTTGACGTTCTTCTTCCGCCACATGCGGCCGCTGATCGATCAGGGCCACGTCTACCTCGCGCAACCGCCGCTGTATCGGATCGACATCGGCAAGCAGACGTTGTGGGCGCTCGACGACGTCCACAAGGAGCGCCTGCTCAAGGAGCACGCGAAGAGCAACTCGAAGCCGAACATCACGCGGTTCAAGGGCCTCGGCGAGATGAACGCGGAGACCTTGAACTCGACGACGCTCGATCCCAAGACTCGCCAGGCGCTGCGCGTGCGGGTGTCGGATGCGCTCGCCGCGGACGCCACGATCGCTGACCTCATGGGTAAGGATGTCGCGGCCCGATTCAAGCTGATCACCGAGAATGCCGCGGAGATCGGCGAGCTCGACGTCTGATCGGTTACGATGGTGGCATGGTTCGGATTGCTGCCGCCGTAGCTGCGATCGCAGCCGCCGGCTGCGCGCAGGTGTTCGGCATCGCGAACACGACCGGCCCGAACGATGCCGACACCGGCGCTTCGCTCGCGGTCACGCGCATCTCGGTCGGCGCGACGGTCGTGACCGCGCCGCAGGATCTGACCGGGCAGACCGCGACGTTCTACGCGCCCGATGTCGATCCGACGATGCTCGACGCGACGACCGGCGTGCTCACCGGCGGCGAGTCGTGGAACGCGGACGTGCCCGGCACGCCGCTCGTGATGTTCACGCTGCCGGCGTATCCGATGATGGTGACGCGCGGGCTCGCGCTGCCCGCGGCCGCGCAGCAATACGGCTACGTCGTGCTCGAGCATCCGAACCCGACCGTCGCCGATGCGAACGCGATGGTGACGGTGCAGGCGACGCTGCCGACGCCGTTCGCGTCGGGCGAGAGCCTGCAGTTCTACGCGATCGGCCCGTGGGCGGTTTACAACCTCACGACGCTGCCGAATCCCGGCACGACCGCCGTCAACTCGACGTTCTCGTACTCGTCGGCGACGAGCGTGACCGGGCGGCCGCTCGAGAGCTTCACGACGGCCGATCGCGTGCTGCTCCTGCGCTACCTGAACGGCGTGCTGACCGGCGCCGGCGAAGCCGCGCCGCTCGCTCAATCGTCGACGTCGACGACGGTCGTGGTCAGCCCGTTCACGGCGGTCACGGCCGCGCTCACCGGCACGCTCGCGCTCGACCAGATCACGCTCGCCCAGCGGTTCGGCCAGACGATGCCGCTGACGTCGACGCTCGGGATCTCGTGGACCGCGGCGGCCGAGGCCGCACCCGGCGTGTTCGTCGGACCGGTGCTGCAGTCCGGCATCGTGGGCGCGACCGACACGCAGATCTCGTTCGCGTTCGGCAACCCGTTCGCGGCGACGAACCAGTGGGGCACCGCGCTGTCGGTCGTGGCCACGGCGTCGCGCACGTTCACGCCGGCAAGCCCGGCGCTCCCGGCGACCCTGACCGCGACGCTGTCCCAGCTCGTCGATCCGACCACGATGCCGACGCTCGACTTCTCGGGTGGCCTGCCGACGGCGGTCGCGATCAACGGCACGACGCTGAGCGACGGCGCTAGCGTCTCGATCGATCCGACCGCAGCGGTGACCGTGGCGATCACCGCAGATCGCACCGCGAACACGCTCTACACGGTCCAGCTGATCTCGCTCGCGCCGAACGCGGCGAACACCGCGCTCGACCAGCAGGTCGTGTTCACGGTCACTGGCACGAGCCCGACGTTCACGCTGCCGCCGCAGCTGTTTCCGAGCGGGCTCTACACGTTGCGCGCGATCTGTGACGCCGGTACCTATCCCGGTGCGACGAGTGGCGTCTTGACCATGCAGGCCTTCCCCGATGCCACCGGCAGCCTCGAGAGCGGCGTATTTACCGTGCCGTGAGCGGTTCGGATATATAATCCGAGAGGATGAGAGGACTGTGGATCTGCCTCGCGTGCGGTATCGCCGCGTGCGGCGGCGGTGCCGACAAGTGCAAGGTGGGGGAGACGTCGTGCGGCGGCACGTGCGTCGATCTGCTCAGCAGCAACAGCGACTGCGGCGCGTGCGGCAGCGCGTGCTCGGCGGCGCAGGTCTGCGGCAACGGCACGTGCGCGGACAACTGCCCGGTCAACCAGACCAACTGCGACGGCACGTGCGCCGACCTGTCGAGCGACGCGAACAACTGCAGCGCGTGCGGCAGCGCGTGCGCGACCGGCGACACGTGCGCGTTCGGCGCGTGCCAGCCGCCGTGCGACGCGACGATGCTGACATCGGCGATCGAAGATCCGTGGGGTGCCAAGTGGGATGGCCTCGAGCGCACCGCGGCCGCGCTCGACGCGGCCGAGGCCGACTGCAAGGCGTTCGGCGCGCGGCTGCCGACCGCGACCGAGCTGTATCGAGTGTCGGCGACGCAATCGGGCGCGGTCGGCCAGAGCTTCAACACCAATTACTTGTGGTCGGAGGATCCCGACGACGATCTGAACCAATCCGTGCTGCGCCTGTCCGACGGCGGCACGACGACCCAGCCGGCGACGACCGCGACGCCGTATCGCTGCGTGTGCCCGGCGCCGACGCCGCGCACGTTCACCGGCGCGAACTGCGACGGCATGCCGAGCGTCGGCTGCTTCGCGTTCGGGCCTTACAACATCGACCAGCAAGATCGTCCGGCGCTGCGCTCGAGCGCGGCGGCGTGGGAGTGCGCGAACGCGCACGGTCACGTCGTCGACGCGCCGATGCTGGCCGAGGCGATCCGCGCCGGCTTGCCCGGCTCGGGCGCGTACGTGCGGACGAGCGACATGGCGGAGTACCCGAACGTCGAGCAGTTCGCGTGGACCGGCACCGCGACGAGCTGGGAGCCGGCGAGCGGGATCCAGATGATCGACCTGCGCACGCCGAGCACGTTTCGCTGCTACGGGCCGAGCGGCGGCGTGTCGCCGAACCCGAACACGATCGCGAACGAGTTCGTGCCGGCGACCAGCTCGTACGTCGGCGAGACGACGGATCGCGCGTCGGCGGCGTGGGTCGCCGCCCAGGACGCGTGCTTCGCCGCCGGTGGCCACCTGCCGCGCGCGGGCGAGCTCGCCGAGCTGATCCAGCAGGGCCTGCCCGGCGGTAGCTCGCAGTACCTGTGGACGTCGGACGAGGTCGGTTACATCAACCCGCCATCGCAGTTCCTGTCCGAGATCCTGGTATGGACGGATCTCGACGTGCGGTTCTCGTTCGCGTACACGGCCGCCGCCGAGCAGAGCGCGACCTGGGACTACAAGACCGATTCGCATCCGTTCCGATGCATCTACTACCCGATCGACACCACGTACCAGGCCCCGACGAACTGCTACGCGGGCTGCTTTGCCGTGACGCTGCCGGGCAATCCAGCGGCGACGATGTGGTTCGACAGCCAGGATCGCGTGGCATCGACGCTCGGCGCGGCGTTCGGCGACTGCCAGGCGAGCGGGGCGGTCCTCGCGTCGGAGCGCGATCTCACCGAAGCGATCCGCAACAGCCTGCCGAACGGGACCGGGGCGATGGCGTCGCCGTGGATCTGGACGTCGGACTTCGCGCAGAACAACATCACGGTCGTGCAGTGGTCGAACGTCGAGACCTCGTTTGCCGACCAGTATCCCGCCAACATGACGTGGGTCGGCGTCGCGACGACGTCCGTGTTTCGCTACCGCTGCATGTGGACCAACGAGGTCCGCTAGCGAACGCGCGTGTACGCGAGGAACTGCGCGACGAGATACGCCGCGGTCACGGTCAACCCCGCGGAGAGTCCCCACCACAACCCGGGCGCGCCGAGAGCCAGCCCGAAGCCGAGCCCGAGCATGATCGGCAGCCCGATCGCGTAATGGCCGATGACGTTGCCGACGAATGTTGCACGCGTGTGGCCGAGCCCGCGCAGCGCGCCGGCGCCGATCGCCTGCGCGCCGTCGGAGAGCTGGAACAGCGCCGCGATCTGGAGGAGCGGCACGGTCGCCGCGATCACGTCGCGGTCGCTCGTGAACGCGGCCGCGAGCACGCGCGGCAGCACGACGAACGTCGCCGCCGCGCACGCCATGATCGCGAGCGCGAACGCGAGGCCCTGCGCGCCGCGCCGGCGCGCGAGCGCCAGATCGCCGGCACCGACGGCGTGACCGACGCGCACGCTCGTCGCGCTCGCCAGCCCGAACGCGGCGGAGAACGTGAAGCTCGCGAGGTTGAGCGCGATCGAATGCGCCGCCGCGGGGACCTCGCCGAGCCGGCCGGCCGCGATCGTCGCGATGCCGAAGATGCCGACCTCGGCGAAGATCTGCGCGCCGACCGGGCCGCCGAAGCGCACGATCGCCGAGATATCCGCGCGAGTCGCGATCGGCCGCGGCTCGTCGGAATCGATCGCGCGCGCGGCATACGCGAAGATCGCGGCGGTCACGACCTGCACGATCGTGGTCGAGGTCGCCGCGCCGATCACGCCGAGCGCGGGCACGTGCAGCGGCGCGATGCCGAACACGAGCGCGACGTCGAGCACGGCGTTGACGGCATTGCCGGCGAGCATCGCGACGATCAGCGGCCGCGTCCGGCCGTGCGCGGCGAGGTAGCAGCGCAGCGCGATCGTGATCAAGAACGGCACGCTGCCGAGCGCGCGCACGTACACGTACGGCCGCGCTTGCGCCGCGACCGAGGGCTCGACGCCCGCGAGATCGAGCACGACCGGCGACACCATGACCAGCGCGGTCGCGACGAGGCCGACGACCACGGCCAGTCGCACGCCGGCCGAGCACGCGCGGCGCGCGTCGCCCGGGCGGCCGGCGCCGAGCGCCTGCGGCACGACGGTGTCCATCCCCATCACGATGCCGAGCCCGATCGACGTGATCGCGAACAGGAGGTTGTTGCCGACGCCGGCGCCGGCGAGCGCGGCGCCGCTGTAGCGGCCGAGCACGAGCGCGTCGACCATGCCCATCAGCTGGAAGCCGACCTGCTGGGCCGCGAGCGGCGCGGCCAGCCGGAGCAGCTCGATCCGCTCGGCGCGTGCCGGCGCTGACACCGAGGTCAAGGCATCGGCCGCGGCGTCATCGGCGCGTTCGCGAACGTCAGGTTCTTCGCGACGAGCTTCGCGAGATCGAGGCGGCGCGCGCCGTCGGGGCCGACCACGCGCACGTAGCACGGCGCGTCGTCGTCGATGAAGATCAGGCCGCGGCCGTGGTGGTCGAGGCCCTTCGCGCCGACCGCGACCTCGGCGGCGGCTTCGGGCGGGCGGATCGGGACGCCCGCGTCGGTCGGCTTGATGCCCGCGTCGGCGATGGCGTTGAACTGCTGCACCATCGCGGCGCTGTCATCGCGGTACTGCGCGAACAGCGCGTCGGCGCGCTGCTTGTAGTCGTTGCGGCAGTCGATGTCGTAGGTCCAGTACTCGGTCCCTTGAGCCTGGACCTCGTAGTTGCACGGATGCGGCACGCCCTTCGGAGTCGGCATCGACGCATCGACGTAGCGCACCGTGCCGCCGAGCACCTGGCCGAGCGCGTCGGTGGTCGTGATCGTGTCGCACTTGAAGTCCTCGGGGTAGACGCCGGCGAGCTTGCGCGCCGGCTCGACCTGCTTCTCGTGCTTGTCGGTGCGAGCGCCCTCGTTGCACGCGACGACGAGGCCGAGCATCACGATCGCGGGGGTACAGCGCACGCCGAGACGGTAACGCGAACGTGCCGGGGCGCGCTAGTCGCCGGCGGCCATCCGCGTGGTCGCGTCGTACACGAGGCGGAGCTCGGCGACCTCGGCGATCGCTTCCGCGAGCGCGAGCAGCGGGCCGGGCCGGCGTGCTTCGTCGAGGTGAATCGCGCCGCCGAGCCGGCGCTCCACGTACGCGACGTACATGCCGGCGCGCCGCGCCGACACGACGACGGCGCGGAGATGAAACAGCGGGATGGCGGCCTTGCGCCGGATGCCGAGGATGCGCTGCTCGCTGCGCAGAAGCCCGGCCTCGCGATCGAACACGAGTCGGCGGCGCAGCGTGGCGAGCAGGATGCCGATGGCAACCAGGACGGTTCCACCGAGCGTGGCCGGCAACACGTGCATCCACAGCAGGCGCACTCCGCCCGCGACCATCAGCCATCCGGTCCACGCGGTCGCACGCGTGAGATCGAGCTCGACGCGCTCCGTCGATCGCTTCCGGATCTGCACGGAGCCGAGCCAGTCGAGCATGGATGACTAAGCGTACGGCAGAGCAGAGTCACCGCCAAGACGCCGCAGACGCCAAGGAAGCCGCCAACCGGAGATTGGCTCTGCTTGGCGGCTTCCTTGGTGTCTGCGGCGCCTGGGCGGTAATTCTTCTTCTTAGCCGCCGTCGCCAGCCGGTGGCGGAGATCCGCCGCCATCGCTCGGCGGCGGGCCGCCGCCGCCCTGCTGCATGCGCCAGTCGCGATTGCGCCCGCCGCGGCCGCGACGGCGACGGCGCCGGCGCTTGCGGATCGGCAGGCCATCGGGACCGAGCATCGGCGGCTGCTGCGGTCCGCCGGCAGGCTGGAAGAACGCGACCGGCCCGCCGTTCGATGCCTCGGCGTCGAGCTGCTGCGGCGGTCCACCGTTGCCGCCGATCTCGAGCGGCGCACCGTTGCCACGACGCCGGCGACGACGCCGGCGACGGCGACGCTCGCCGGGCGCGCCGTTGCCATCGCCGCCCTGCGCCCACGGCGGTGCGCCGCCGCCCGGCGGCCGGCCGTCGTTCGGGCGATCGAAGCGCGGGCCATTCGGGCCGGGCCCGCCGGGCCCGCGGAAGTCTCCGTCGCGGCCCCCTTCGCGCCAGCGCCGCTTCTTGCCGCGGCGCCGCACGACGCCCGCGTCGTTCGGATTCGCCGACGCGACCGGCGCCATCGCGATCCGCATCGGCCCGCGCACGTATTCGATCACCGGTCCGCCGCCGCCACCGCCGCCCGGCCTGCGCGGCTGGGCCTCCACGATCGGCGCAGCCGTCGACAGCACCGGCGTCACGAACGCGCTCTTCGGCGGGAGCATCGCCCGTCGCTTGCGGCGCCTGCGCCGTCGCCTCCGCCGCGCCTCGGCCGCGCTCGCGCTCGGCGTGTCGAGCGGGCGCTGCGGCCGCTGCTTCGGCTGCTTCGGCTGGCGCTTGCGCGCGAGCACCGTGATCTCGCCCGGTCCTTCGAGCCCTTCCTCGGCGAGCTCGGCGGCGGTCTTGTCGATCACCTCGTAGTCGCCGTCGTCCTCGCCGTCGTCCTCGTCGTCGAGGTCCTCGTCGTCTTCGTCGTCGTCCTCGTCGTCGAAGTCCTCGTCGTCGTCGAGGTCGTCGTCTTCGTCGTCGGCGAGCTCGCCGGCTTCGCCTTCTTCGAGCTCGTCGTCGTCTTCGCCCGCGAGCTCGTCGTCGTCTTCGCCTGCGAGCTCGTCGTCGTGCGCCGGCTTGGCCTTCGCGACGACCACGGGCGGCGGCGCCCCGGGCGCGGCGGCCTTCGCCGGCGCGGCGGCCTTCGCCGGCGCGTGGCCGTTGCTCGGCGCAGGTGCGGGTGCGGCTGCTGCGGCGCCCGGCGTGCGGCGTAGCACCGTCGACGGCTTCGCCGCGGCAGCCGCAGCCGGCGCGGGCACAGCTTCGGCCGGCGCGGCCACGTTCGGCTGCTGCTGGTCGATGCGCACGACGCGCGCCTTGATCTCGCGGCGCGCCGGCTTCGCGATCTCGCTCGCGTCGTCGTCGAGCTCGCGGGTCAGCGACGCGCCGAGCCGCGTGGCCTCGGTCGATGCGGCGAGCGCGGCCTCGCGCGATCGCAGGCAGTTGTCGCAGCGCCCGCACTTCTGGGGCGACGGCTCGCCGAGGTACTCGAGGATCGCGATGCTGCGGCAGCCCGGCGCCTTGACGTACGACAGCAACGCATCGAGGCGCTGGCGGTCCGCGATGCGGCGCGCCTCGTACTGCTTCGCGCGCTCCATCAGCAGCTCGCGATCGGGCGGCGGGTCGGCGAGGTAATACTCGCCGCCCTCCTTCTCGATGATGAAGCCTTCGTCCTTGAGCAGCGACAGCACCGTGCGCGTGCGCTGCTGGCCGACGCTCGAGCCGAGCGCGATGTTCGCGACCGTCGGCCTGGAGTCCTCCGGCAGTGACCCCGCGCGCGCGAGCGATGCGGTGAAGTGCTCGATCGCCTCGAACACCTGGCGCACCTGGCGCTTCGTCGGATACGTGCCGCTCAAGAAGTATTCTTGGATCGCGACGTCGTCGGGCGAGAACAGGAGGACACAGCGCGCCGGCTTGCCGTCGCGGCCGCCGCGGCCCGCTTCCTGCGCGTACGCCTCGAGCGAGCCCGGCACGTGATAGTGCAGGACGTTGCGGATGTTCGCCTTGTCGACGCCGAGGCCGAACGCGTTGGTCGCGACCATCACGAGCTCGGGCGAGTCCATGAACGCCTGCTGCGAGTGATCGCGCTCGCCCTTGTTCATGCGCCCGTGATACT
The DNA here is from genome assembly GCA_035500135.1 of Kofleriaceae bacterium. GTDB lineage: Bacteria > Myxococcota_A > Polyangia > Haliangiales > Haliangiaceae > JABFXX01. Next base: position 16,828 of record DATJXL010000119.1, on the reverse strand, counting down.
TGCCGACCGGCACGCCCCACCGCGTCAGCGCCTCGTACAGCTCCTCGACCTTCTTGACGGTCGCGCAGTACACGATGCCCGGTCGCGGCAGCTTCTTCAGCAGCGTGACCAGCGTCTTCATCTTCTCGTCTTCGTCGTGGAAGACGATCACTTCGTAGTGGAGGTTCGGACGATCGAACGTCGTCGTGACGATCGTCGCCTTCTCCATGCCGAGCTGGAACAAGATGTCGTCGCGCACGTGCGGCGGCGCGGTCGCGGTCGTCGCGAGCACCGGCGGGCGGCCGACATCCTCGATCGCCTTGCGCAGCGACAGATACGCGGGCCGGAAGTCGTGGCCCCACTGCGACACGCAGTGCGCCTCATCCACCACGAATCTGGAAACCCCGACGCCGCTCGCGGCTTCCCTCAGGAACACGCGGAACTCGGGGTCCGCCATGCGCTCGGGCGTCGTGAGCAAGAGCTTGCCGCCGGGCGCGCGCACCATCGCGTCGACTTCGCGGCGCTGCTTCACGGTCAGCGTCGAGTCGATCTTGACCGCCGCGACACCCTTCGCGGTCATCTTGTCGAGCTGATCCTTGATCAGCGCGATCAGCGGGCTGACCACGACCGTCACGCCGGGCACGACCAGCGACGTCAGCTGATAGAGCAGGGACTTGCCGCTGCCGGTCGGCATGACCGCGAGCAGATCCTCGCCCGCGAGCAGGTGCTCGAACGCCTCGGCCTGACCGGGGCGAAACGACTTGATGCCGAGCGCCTTCTGGCCGACCCCGAGCAGCGCGCCGACCTGCTTGGGCAGCCCGGCGCCCTCGGACGGGATGGGGCCGGACAGATCGTAGAGCTTGCGCGGCGGCTCGGGCGCGGCCGCGGCGGCCGCCTTCTTGCCGCGCGGGGCTGCCTTGGCGCGTGGCGCGGCCGCACGGGTCGCCTTCGCTTTAGGCTCCGTCTTTTTCGAGCTGCTTATCGTGGTCGGACGCTTGGTCAAGGACCAGGTCTCCCTCGGGCAGCCACTCATAGTCGAGAGCCGCCGCCCGTGCAATGGAGAACATACCACGGGCGGGACTGCAAGCGTAGGCTCGTGTTATCGATCCCCCGTGACTCCCACGACCAGCGACCGGCCGGTCCGGGAGGCGGAGAATCGGCTGGAGCGGTTCAACGCCGACCGCGAGCGGCTGCTCGCCGAGGTCGAGCGACGGGTGGTCGCGCGCCGCATCGCCGAGTCGCGTGCGGGAGGGGACGCATCGCTCGAGTACGTCCTCAACGACGTCGCGTACTGCGAGATCAAGCGCCTCGAGCACAAGAAGAATGGCCCGGGACAGAGCGCTCGGTGGCGGGACCTGTCGCGCAAGCTCGTGACGATGTCCGAGGAGGACAAGCAGCAGGAGCTGCGCGAGCTCGTCCGCCACTACGGGCGCGACATCGTCGGGAACTTCGACCCGCGCGTGTACAAGTTCGCGACCGGGATCGGTCCGGCGATGCTCGGCGTGCTGTTTTCTCCGACGGGCACGCTGCGCGAGGGCATGGCCGCGCTGCGCAACCTCGACGCGCGCATCACCGCCGACGGCGACATCGACATCGCGCGGGCGTGCGCCGAGCGCGGCACGATCGTCGTCACGCCGACGCACTCCTCGAACATGGACTCGCCGGCGATCGGCCTGGGCCTGCTGCGCGCGCACCTGCCGCCGACGACGTACGGCGCCGGCAAGAATCTGTTCACGAACCCGTTCATCTCGTTCTTCATGCGCAACCTCGGCGCGTATCGCGTCGATCGTCGCCTCAAGTTCGAGCTCTACAAGGACGTGTTGAAGGAGTACTCGACCGTGCTGCTCGAGCACGGCTACCACTCGCTGTTCTTCCCGGGCGGCACGCGCTGCCGGTCGAACATCGTCGAGAAGAACCTGAAGCTCGGCCTGCTCGGCACGACGGTCACCGCGTACAAGAACCTCGTGCGCGAGGGCATGCCGAACAAGCGGCTCTACATCGTGCCGGCGACGATCAACTACCGGCTCGTGCTCGAGGCCGAGACGCTCATCGACGATTACCTCGCCGAGACCGGCAAGAACCGCTACATCATCACCGACGACGAGTTCTCGCGGATCGGGCGCCTGCTCGAGTTCTTCCGCAAGATCGTCGCGCACGAGGGCTCGGTCGTCGTCCGGTTCGGCCGGCCCTACGATCCGTTCGGCAACGAGATCACCGACGACGGCGAGTCGATCGATCGCGCCGGGCGCATCGTCGATCCGGCGAGCTACGTGCGCGGCGCCGACGGCGAGGTCACCGACGACGACCAGCGCGACGCCGAGTACACGCGCGCGCTCGGCCGCCGGCTCGCGCAGGCGTTCCCGCGCCTCACCGTGTTTCACTCGACGCACCTGCTCGCGCGCGTGCTCTACGACGAGCTCGCGCGCCGCGCCGGGACGCGCGACATCTATCGCCTGCTGCGCGTCGCGCCGGCGGCGTGCTCGGTCGCGGTGACCGACGCCGCCGAGGGCATCGTCAAGCTGCGCGCGCGGCTCGCACAGCACCCCGAGTGGGGCGCCGAGAATCCGATGCACCAGGCGCAGGCGGCGACCGCGGTCGTCGACGACGCCGTGCGCGGGCTCGGCAGCTACCACACGCGAGCGGTCGTGACCCGGGCCGGCGACTCGCTGCACGTCGAGGACGTGAAGCTGCTCTACTACTATCAGAATCGTACGGCACATATTCCAAGCGAGTCATGACCAGGGCAGACACCGTCGGGATCGTCGGCGCCGGCTCGTTCGGCAGCGCGCTCGCGTCGGTGCTCGCGCGCGCAGGGCGGCGCGTCGTCTTGTGGTCGCGCGACGCCGGCGTCGTCGACGCGATCCGCACGCGGCGCGCGTCGCCGCGCCTGCCGAGCGCGCCGCTGCCCGAGCCGCTCGAGGCGACGACCGATCCGCGCCGGCTCGCCGCCGAAGCGCGCTTCCTCGTGCTCGCGGTGAGCTCGACCGACGTGCGCGTGCGTGCGCGCGAGCTCGGCGACTACCTCGACGGCAGCCACATCGTCGTCCACGCGATCGGCGCGCTCGACAAGGACGGCAACGAGCGCGTGTCGGAGGTGATGCAGCAGGGCCTGCCCACGCTCAAGCTCGGCGTGCTCGCCGGGCCCGCGCTGCCGGCGGATCTCGCCGAAGGCATGTACGCGTCGATGGTCGTCGCGTCGGCGTTCGACGAGGTGCGCGCCGAGGGCCGGCGCTTGCTCAACGCGCCGCCCGCCCTGCGCGTGTACGGCACGAAGGATGTCGTCGGCGTCGAGCTCGCATCGGCGCTGTCGGGCGCGTACACGATCGCGCTCGGCCTGTGCGACGGGCTCGGGATGAGCACCGGGCCGCGCGCCGTGTTGCTCACGCGCGCCGTCGCCGAAGGAGCGCGGCTATGCCAGGCGGCGGGCGGCGAGGCGCGGACGTTCGCCGGGCTCGCCGGCCTCGGCAACCTGCTGGTGCGCCCGAACGAGCGCAGCGCCGATTACCAGCTCGGCCGCGAGCTCGCGGCCGGCGGCAAGGGTACGCCGACCGAAGGCGCGCGCGCCGCGGCGGCCGGCGCCGAGCTCGCGGCGCGGTTGCACGTGCGCATGCCCGTGCTCGCGGGGATGGCGGCCGTGCTCTCCGGCCGCGCATCGGTGACGGATGCCGCTTCGCTGATCGCAGACAGTGTCGCGGTCGAAGAGTGATCGTGCGCGTGCGCGTGCACGTGTCACGTGCACGATCGCGCTTGTCGGCTGCCACGCGGTGGCGCCGCACTCCACGATCGCACGCTCGCCCGGGCTCTCGATCTCGATCTACGACACCCGCGCGGTCGTCGACGATCGCCGCTGGGTCGATGTCGCGGGCGGCGAGCTCGTGCTCGAGCACGTCGATCCCGGCGCGCAGCTCGAGTCGCTGATCGTCGAGCCGGACGGCGCGGCGGTGCGCATCGACGCGTGCACGCGCGACGAGCTGCCGCGGCTCGACGCGACGCGACCGCCGAGCTTCGCGGCGGCGGTGCACTGTCGGGTCGCCGGCGCGCCGGGCCGCTACCTCGTGCGCGTCGCGTACGTGACGGCAGGCCTCGCGTATCGCGCGGAGCACGATCTCGACGTCGGCGCGGCGGCCACGCTGCGCTCGCGGTACGCGATCGCGACGCCGGCGTGGAACGAGCGCGCCGACGTCACCGTGCTCGCGGGTCAGCCCGGCGCGGCCGAGCCGCCGCGCGAGCTCGCGCGCGGCACGGTCGTGCTCGACGGCTCGGTCGCCGTGCTCGCCGCGCCGCCGCACGAGATCCACGCGCAGCTGCGCCGCATCTACGATCGCGCGACCTACGACGCCGAGTCCGATGACGAGCCATCGGCGCTCGGTCACCCCGCGGTGTGGGTGTGGCTCGAGCTGGCCGACGCACGCCTCACCGGCGCGCTACACGTGCACGCCGAGCTGCCCGGCGAAGCCGCGCGCGACGTTGCCGTACCGGCCGAGCGCGCGAAGCGCGACGACGCGACGCGGGTGCTCCGCGTGCCGCTGTGGATCGATCCGGCGCTGCACGGGCTCCGCCAGCGCGACCCCGCGTACGTGGTCGGCGCCTCGCTCGCCGAGCATTTCTCGATCTCGGTCGCGAACAGCGGCGACACCGCGCGCGAGGTCTGGATCGAGGAGCCGCTGCGCCCGCTGCGCCGGCCGCGGCTCGAGGGCACGTACGGCAAGCCGGTGCTGTCCGGCCACGTCGTGCGGGCCAAGCTCGTGGTCGCGCCGACCGAGCTCGGCCGCGTCGCGTTCACCGTCGCGTACGAGGACTGAGCACGGATCCCTGCCGCGCTACTGGACCGTCACGCTGAACGTGTAGTTGTTCTCTTGATCGGGTGTCGCCGGGAGTACCTCGAACACGTACGTGCCGGCCGCGAGCAGCGGGCACGACGGCGACGTGGCCGGGCACACGATCGTCTCGCCATCGCCGAAGCCGAACGAGCCCGCGATCATCGTCGCCGTCGAGTCGAACAGCTTGAGATCGAGATCGCCGATCGCGTTGACGAACATGATCGAGACCGTCACCGACGCCGCGGTCCCCGGCACGGCGAACTTGTAGTAGTGGTCGTCCTCGGTCTGGCCGTCGGGCGGGGCGCACACCGCGGCCGGGCCGGTGTCGACGCCGGGCGTGATCATCGCCGCGGTGTCGAACGTGCCGTTCGGCGTGTCGTACGAGCACTCGGCCGCGGTGAACGGGCCGTCGATCGGTGCGTCCTTCGGGATCTCGCTGTCGGAGAAGTTCAGGATGAGCGAGCAGCCGGGCAGGCACGCAAGCGCGAGCAGAGCGAGGCCAGACTCCCGAGCCATGCGCCCACCGTATCCGCGGCAAGCCAAGAACGTCAAGTATTCTGGCGCACTTAGCTCGTCTCGTCGGCTTGACCGCGACCCATCGCGACGGTAGGGTCCCGCGGTCCATGTTCCTGCAGGACCTGATCTTCACGCTCGGCAAGTTCTGGGCGGATCGCGGATGCGTGATCGAGCAGCCCGTCGACGTCGAGGTCGGCGCCGGCACGTTTCACCCCGCGACGTTCCTGCGCGTGCTCGGGCCCGAGCCGTGGAACGCGGCGTTCGTGCAGTTCTCGCGGCGCCCGGCCGACGGCCGCTACGGCGACAATCCGAACCGCGCCGGCGCGTACTACCAGTTCCAGGTCGGGCTCAAGCCGTCGCCCTTGCACGTGCAGGAGCTCTATCTCGATTCGCTGCGCACGATCGGGATCGATCCGGCGAGCCACGACATCCGCTTCGTCGAGGACGATTGGGAGTCGCCGACGCTCGGCGCGTGGGGCCTCGGCTGGGAAGTGTGGTGCGACGGCCAGGAGGTCACGCAGTTCACGTATTTCCAGCAAGCCGGCGGCATCGATCTCCTGCCGGTCACCGCCGAGCTCACGTACGGTATCGAGCGCATCTGCATGTACCTGCAGGACTGCGGGAACATGTACGACCTCAAGTGGGACAAGCACGTCACCTACGGCCAGCTCCGCAAGGAGTGGGAGCGCGAGTACTCGACGTACCACTTCGAGGCGCTCGACCCGGCGGTCGCGTTCGCGCAGTTCGACACGTACGAGGCGCAGTGCACGCGCCTGCTCGAGCGCGGCCTCGTGCTGCCGGCATACGAGCAGTGCATGAAGAGCTCGCACGCGTTCAACTCGCTCGACGCGCGCGGCGCGATCAGCGTGACCGAGCGCCAGCGCTTCATCGGCCGCGTGCGCGCGATGGCCCGCGCCTGCGCGCACGCGTACGTCGCGGCGCGCGCGAAGATCGGCTTCCCGCTGCTGCCGCCGGCGATCGGCCAGGTCGCGAAGACCGCGTACGACGCCGCCGCCGAGGCGGGCGTGAACGCGGCGGCGCTCGCCGCGGCGCGCGCGGTCGTCCCCCATGCGCAGGAGCTGCCCCATGCCGGCTGATCTCCTGTTCGAGATCGGCTGCGAGGAGATTCCGGCGCGGATGCTCGCGCGCGCGCTCGCCGAGCTGCCGGCGCAAGTCGACGCCAGGCTCGCCGCCGCGCGCCTCGAGCACGGGGCGACGCGCGCGCTCGGCACGCCGCGCCGGCTCGCGGTGATCGTGACAGGGCTCGCGGATCGTCAGCCCGATCTGAACGAGGAAGTGGTTGGCCCACCTGCGTCTGCCGCAGTCGACGCCGATCACAAGTTGACGAAAGCCGGCCAAGGTTTCGCGGCGAAGAACGGAATCCTCGCCCAGTTCGGCACCGAGGCGCATCTCAAGACAACCTCCGAGCTTGGCCTTCAGCTACGCGAAGTGCCAGGCAAGAAGGGCTTGTACCTCGTCGCTACGCGCCACGTCGTCGGCGGCGAGACCCGCGCGCTCCTGCCCGAGCTCCTGCGCGAGCTCGCGGCCGGCATCGCGTGGCCGAAGTCGATGCGCTGGGGCTGGAGCGAGACCACGTTCGTGCGGCCGGTGCAGTGGCTGGTCGCGCTGTACGGCGGCGAGGTCGTGCCGCTGTCGTGGGCGGGCCAGACCGCGGGCCGCAAGACGCGCGGCCACCGCTTCCTCGCGCCGGGCTGGATCGATCTCGCGGGGCCCGGCCACTACGTCGAGGCGCTGCGCGCCGCGCACGTCGTCGTCGATCCCGAGGCACGCCGCGTGACGATCGAGGCCGAGCTGGCGCGGATCGCGAAGGAGACTGGCTGCCGCGTGCGCGAAGACGCGACCTTGCTCGCCGAGGTGATGAACCTCGGCGAGTGGCCGGTCGGCATCACCGGCCAGTTCGATCCGAGCTACCTCGAGGTGCCGGCGGAGATCATCGTCACCGCGATGCGCACCCACCAGCGCTACTTCGCGATGGAGGACGCGCAGGGCAAGCTCGCGAACCGGTTCGCGACGGTGATGGCGACGACCGTGACCGATCCGGCGGTCGTCCAGCGCGGCAACCAGAACGTGCTCGCGGCGCGGCTCGCCGACGCCAAGTTCTTCTTCGCCGAGGATCGCAAGCACACGTTCGAGCAGTGGAACGAGAAGCTCGACGGCATCGTGTTCCAGGCCAAGCTCGGCGAAGGCGCGAAGACGATCGGCAACAAGGTGCGCCGCATCGAGACGATCGTGCGCGACCTCGGCGGCGGCGCGGCCGCGCTGCGCGCCGCGCATCTGTGCAAGGCCGACCTCGCGTCGACCGCGGTCGGCGAGTTTCCCGAATTGCAGGGCGTGATGGGCCGCCACTACGCGAGGCTCGCCGGCGAGAACGACGCGGTCGCGAACGCGATCGAGCAGCACTGGTGGCCGAAAGGCCAGGGCGCCGCGCTGCCCCAGACCGGTGAGGCCGCACTGGTCGCGATCGCCGATCGCATGGACACGCTGGTCGGATGCTTCGCGGTCGGGCTCGAGCCGACCGGTTCGGCCGATCCGTTGGGCCTGCGCCGCGCCGCGATCGGCATCTGGTCGATCGTGATCGATCGCGGCTGGAAGGACGTCTACACCAAGGCGTTCGACGCCTCCGTCGCCGCGCTCGCACTGGAGGGCGTGAAGCTCGCCGATCGCAAGCCGATCGACGAGTTCTTCCGCGCGCGGTTGCGCGGCATCTTCGTGGATTCCGGCATCGCGGCGCAGGATACCGACGCCGCGCTCGCGCAAGGCTACGCCGATCCGGTCGACGCCCGCGCCCGCGCGCTCGCGTGCGGCAAGATCCCCAAGGAGGCGCGCGAGGTGTTCAAGCGGATCGCGAACATCCTCGACGACGCGCGCGTCGCGAAGCACGAGTTCGGCATCACGGTCGACGCGTCGCTGTTCCAGCCGGTCGAGGCTCGCCTGTGGACCGCGTTCGCGCGCGAGCAGGGCCGCGCGTTCGGCGATTACAACGAGCAGATCGGCATGCTCGTCGCGCTACAACCGGATGTCGCCGCGTTCTTCGACAAGGGCGGGGTGATGGTGATGGATCCGGATCCGAAGCTGCGCTCGAACCGGCTGTCGCTGCTCAACGCGATCTATTCACGGTTCTCGAGGATCGCTGACTTCCGCAAGCTGGGAGCGAGCGCGTGAAGTGGGTGCGCCAGTTCGGCGGCGGCTCGGCCGAAGGCCGCGCGAAAGACAAGGCGCTGCTCGGCGGCAAGGGCGCGAACCTCGCCGAGATGGCCGCGCTCGGTCTGCCGGTGCCGCCCGGCTTCACGATCACGACCGAGGTATGCCGGCACGTGATCGAGCACGGCGCCGGGAATTATCCGGCCGAGCTCGACGGCGAAGTGCAGCAGGCGCTCGCGCGGATCGAGCAGCTCGCGCAGGCGAAGTTCGGTGATGCCGAGCATCCGCTGCTCGTCAGCGTGCGCTCGGGCGCGCCGGCGTCGATGCCCGGGATGATGGACACGATCCTGAACCTCGGGCTCAACGACACGACCGTCGCGGCGCTCGCGCGGCTGTCGGGCAACCCGCGGTTCGCGTGGGACTGCTATCGCCGGTTCGTCGCGATGTACGGCGAGGTCGTGCTCGGCGTGGTCGCCCAGAACGAGCACGACGAGCCGCCGTTCGATCGCGCGCTCGAGGACATCAAGGCCAAGCACCGCGCGACGCGCGATCAAGACCTCACCGAGGCCGCGCTACGCGACGCGGTCACGCTGTTCAAGCAGCTCGTGCTCGCGCACACGCGCGCGCCGTTTCCCGACGACGTACGCGCGCAGCTGTGGGGCGCGATCGGCGCGGTGTTTCGCTCGTGGAACAACCCGCGCGCCGACGTCTACCGCCGCATGAACGGAATCTCGGCGGCGATGGGCACCGCGGTCAACGTCCAGGCGATGGTGTTCGGCAACCTCGGCGACGACTGCGCGACCGGCGTCGCGTTCACGCGCAACCCGTCGACCGGCGACGCCGAGCTGTACGGCGAGTTCCTGACCAACGCGCAGGGCGAGGACGTGGTCGCCGGCATCCGCACGCCGGAGCCGATCGCGCAGCTCGCGGGCAAGCTCCCGGCCGCGCACGCCGAGCTCGCGCGGGTCGGCAAGCTGCTCGAGGATCACTTCCGCGACATGCAGGACCTCGAGTTCACGATCCAGCGCGGCCAGCTCTACATGCTGCAGACGCGCAACGGCAAGCGCACCGGCAAGGCGATGGTGAAGGTCGCGGTCGATCTCGTCGCCGAGGGCAAGATCACGCCTAAGGAAGCGGTCCGCCGCATCGATCCGCAGAAGCTCGACGAGGTCCTGCACCCGACGATCGATCCGAAGGCGCGGCCGCAGCCGGTCGCGAAGGGCCTGCCGGCGTCGCCGGGCGCCGCGATCGGCCGCATCGTGTTCACCGCGAGCGCCGCCGAGGAGTGGGCGCAGAAGGGCGAGTCGGTGCTGCTCGTGCGCACCGACACCTCGCCCGAGGACATCCACGGCATGAAGGCCGCGGTCGGGATCCTCACCGCGCGCGGCGGCATGACCTCGCACGCGAGCGTGGTCGCGCGCGGCATGGGCAAGTGCTGCATCACCGCGTGCACGCCGTTGCGCGTCGACGCCGCGAAGAAGCAGGCGATGTTCGTCGGCGGCGGCAAGGAGATGAAGCTGCGCGAGGGCGATACGCTCACGCTCGACGGCAACACCGGCGAGGTGTTCGCGGGCTCGGCGCCGCTCGTGCCGGCGCGGATCGGCGAAGAGCTCGGCACGCTGATGACCTGGGTCGATCAGTTCCGGCGGCTGCGCGTGCGCACGAACGCCGACACGCCGATCGACGCCCGCACCGCGCGCGCGTTCGGCGCCGAGGGCATCGGCCTGTGCCGCACCGAGCACATGTTCTTCCAGCCCGAGCGTATCCTCGCGGTGCGCGAGATGATCCTCGCCAACGACGAGGCCGGCCGGCGCGCCGCGCTCGCGAAGATCCGGCCGATGCAGCGCGGCGACTTCGAGGAGCTGTTTCGCGTGATGGACGGGCTGCCGGTCACGATCCGCCTGCTCGATCCGCCGCTCCACGAGTTCTTGCCGCACACGGCGGCCGAGATCGAGGAGGTCGCGAACGACCTCGGCAAGGCGGCGCAGCAGGTCGCCGCGAAGGTCGCCGAGCTCACCGAGCAAAACCCGATGCTCGGCCACCGCGGCTGCCGGCTCGCGATCACGTTCCCCGAGATCTACGAGATCCAGGCCCAGGCGATCGGCGAGGCGGCAGCGCACGTCGCGGCCGAAGGCATCCAGGTCCATCCGGAGATCATGATCCCGCTCGTGATGGTGCCCGAGGAGCTGCGCCGGCTGCGCGAGCTGGTCGCGCGCGCGCTGCGCGAGGGCCTCGGCGGTGCGGCGATCCCGTTCACGATCGGCACGATGATCGAGCTGCCCCGCGCGTGCGTCGTGGCCGATCGCATCGCCGAGCATGCCGACTTCTTCTCGTTCGGCACGAACGACCTCACGCAGACCACGTTCGGGCTGTCGCGCGACGACGCCGGCCGATTCCTGCCGACCTACGTCGAGCGCGGCGTCCTGCCCAGCGACCCGTTCGCGGTCCTCGACCAAGATGGCGTCGGCGGCCTGATCGCGCTCGGCGTGCGCGGCGGACGTCACACCAAGCCCGGCCTCAAGGTCGGGATCTGCGGCGAGCACGGCGGCGAGCCGAGCTCCGTGGAGTTCTGCCACAGAGCCGGCTTCGATTACGTGTCGTGCTCGCCGTTTCGCGTGCCGATCGCACGCGTCGCGGCAGCCAAGGCGGCACTCGCCGAGGACCCGGCATGACGCGGGCAACCATCGGGCCGGTCGAACGGTCGAAGCACGCAGTCATGAGGACCGTGTTCTTGCTGGCTTGCGCGCTGTTCGCCGCAGGCTGCACGGCATCGGCCTCCGAGGTCGAGCCGCCGAACAACCACTTCTTCTATCCCACCGGCCTCGCGGTCTCGCCCGGCGACGCGATGCTGTTCGTCGCGAACGCGAACTCGATCCTCCAGTACAGCTCGGGCTCGGTGTCGGTGATCGATCTGTCGGGCGTCGACTCGGTGATCCAGGCGTGGACCGGCGCGCAGACCATCCCGGCCAACTGCACGCAGGACACCGATCACCTCGAGACCCTGCAGTGCCCCGATGACATGTTCATCAACAGCGATATCGGCGCGCGCATCGGCAACTTCGCGACCGACATCGCGGTGCAGGATCGCGGCAACAACCAGCTGCGCCTGATCATCCCGACGCGCGGCGATCCGTCGATCGCGTGGGTCGACTGGGACGGCATGTCGCTGTCGTGCAACGACAGCGCGACCACGAGCAACGCGCTGTGCGACGACGCGCACCGCCTCGTCTACGTGCAGGACGACGCGGACCTGTCGCTCTTGCCCCAGGAGCCGTTCAACGCGTACGCCGACTCGGTCGCGAACTTCGCGATGGTCACGCACCTGACGACCGGCGACGTCTCGCTGATCGACTCGCCGCCGGCCGGCGACGCGATCATCGCCGACCTCGCGGTCGCGCTGTTCGAGCCCGATCCGACGACCGGCCTGGTCGGCGCGACCGGCATCGCCGGCCGCTCCCCCGGCGCCGGCGACATGGTCTACGTCGGCAGCCGCAGCGAGAATCGCATCCAGATGCTGACGGTCGGCCGGCCGGCCAACGGCATGCTGCCGTACATCGTCGAGGGCAACTGGTTCTTCCTCGACTTCGTCGGCGGCAACGCCGGCACGTCGTCCGACACGCGCGGCATGCGGTTCAGCTCGGACGGCAACACGCTCTACCTCGTCAACCGCAACCCGCCGGCGCTGCAGATCTACGACACGTCGCTCGACGAGACCGGCTTTCCCGCGAACAAGGCGATCGGCGCGACGCCGCTGTGCCGCGACGCCTCGACCGTCACCACGTTCGACGCCGGCGACGGCGATCGCGCGTACGTGACGTGCTTCGACGACGGCGAGATCTACGTCATCGATCCGCGCGGCGTCGCATCGGTCGCCGACATCATCGACATCGGCCGCGGCCCGTACGCGATCGCGGCCGCGCCGAGCCGCAACGAGATCTTCGTGACCAACTTCCTCGAGGATACCGTCGGCGTGATCGACGTGTCTCCGACTTCGCCGACGCGCGACCGCGTCGTGCTCCGCATCGGCATCCCGACCCCGCCACCCAAGTCGACCTCGACGTCGACGTCGACGTTCCCGCTATGACGCGTGCAGCCTTCCTCATCGCGGCGTGTGCCGCGCTCGCCGCCTGCGACGACAACGCCGACGTCGCGGCCGGCGCGCTCAACCTCGATCGTCCGGTCGACGTGTCGTTCGCGTGCTACGGCAGCCTGCGCATCACGAACGGTGCGCCGGCCGACATCACGCAGCCGATCGAGCAGAGCGCGCAGCCGCTCGCGTCGTGCGACACGCGCTCGACCGAGATCGTGTCGGGCGGTGCGACGCCGGTGCCGACCGGCCAGGAGGATCTGGCGGCCATGGGCGGCCAGCCGGTCAGCGGCGTCGACTACTACGCGTTCATCCTCGAGTCGGCGCCGGGCACGGTCGCGCTCGCGCAGTGGGACTCGACACGCCCGCCGAACGCGTTCACCGGCACCGACATCACGGTGCTCGACACCGACCCGCTCGTGCCCGGCAAGAACGGCATCTCGGTCGGCGTCTTGCCGATCGCGATCGCGACCGACAAGGTCGGCTGCTTCGAGCTGACCGCGAACGCCGGCTCGTGCGACATGACGTCGCTCGAGGTCAACTCTGCGATCGCGGCGGCGGTCAACGGCGAGAACGGCCAGATCCGCGTCGACGCGCTGCCGGTCGTCGACGGCATGGGCAACCCGATGAAGGCGAAGCCGGCCGCGATGGTCGGCGAGCCGGCCGGCGGACCGATCGGCGTCGAGTGCCCGATGCAGCCGACCGGGCTGGTCTTCGTCGCGTATCCGAACTGCCACTCGGTCGCGCAGATCGATACGGCGACCGGGACGATCGTCGATCACATCGACTTCGCGGCCGACGGCACCGTGACGGTGAACCTGGACGGCAACCTGTCGTGCCCGAACGAGTGCGGCGGCGAGGCCACCACGGCGGGTACGCGGCCGGTCGCGCTCGACCTGTTCCAGGACACGCGCGTGGCCTCGACGTACCTCGCGATCGGCGCCGACAACTCGAACCTCGTCACGATCGTCGCGCTCGACGCGAACAACAAGCCGGTGGTCTCGCCCGCGCCGCTGAGCCCGTTCCAGATCGCGCTCGAACAGAACCCGACGAAGAACCTCGGCATCACGCAGGTCGCGCTGACCCGGCAGATGGGCATGGGCGGCGACAACCCGCTGAACTACACCGACGCGAGCGCGCCGGGCGGCCAGTCCCAGTTCGTCTACGCGGTCACGACCGACGGCTCGGTGCGGGTCGCGAGCATCCTGCCCGGTGCGCAGTTCGAGTGCGACACGCAGACCGATCCGCGCTACCTGCACGACAACCAGAACATCCAGCAGATGTCGTGCTTGCAGGTCGGCGCGGCGACGACGCCGCCGCGGCGGCCGGGCGCGCGCGGCCCGGGCATCCGCCTCGTCGGCGACAACTTCGCGCTGTCGGTGATGGTCTTCAGCGGGCTCCCCGAGCCGAACGACGACCGCGCGTTCGGACCGCTGACCCTGATCGGCGATTTCGGCGTGATCACCGGATCCGACGGCGGCTCGTACGTGTTCAACATCAACGATCAGTTCCAGGCCGACTTCGTCGCGCAGGGCAGCGACCCGACGTGGACCGGTCCCAACTTCCACAGCGCGCTCGCCGCGCCGATCCCGATGGACATCGCCCACCAGCTGCGCGACGGCACGCCCGATCGCGACGCGCTCGCCGAGGACGCGAGCGGCAACCCGGTGTGCACGGACGTCGGTCCCGATCCCGATGCCGCGAGCGGCGCCGATGCCGGCACGCGGCTCGGCGTGCCGGCCGGCGGGTCGTCGGTGCCGTCGATCCTCGTGCCGACCACGTACCTCGGCGCGAACAAGGTCAACGAGCTGCCGAGCATCCGTCAGGTGCTCTGTCACGGCAGCGACGTCGGCGCGGCCGGCGCGCCGGTCTCGGAGCTGAGCTTCTCGGCGCCGGTGGCCATGCCGAACCCCGTCACCGGCGGGCCACCGATCAACGTACGCGAGCAAGAGTTCCCCGACCTCCGCGGCACGCGCAGCGACGAGACCTTCACGCTGACGTGGCAGGGCCCGCTGTCGGGCGATACCACGACCACCGCGAACAACGGCCCGGCGATCCGCACCGGCGGCCTCGCGGTCGACGAGAACGGCCTCCACCTCCAGGACGCGACCGGCCCGTTCTGCAACGCCGGTGTCCAGCCGTACGACATCGTGCAGCTGCGCGGCTGCGATCCGACGCTCGGCGACGCGGAGTGCCCGGAGAACTACACGTGCTTCGTGCATCCCGACAGCACCGTCGCGGATCTCGGCGCGTGCATCGCGACCAGCGAGGCCGCGCGCCTCGCCGATGCGTGCCGCGAATATCTCATCTCGCTGCGCCGCTACACCGTCGGCAAGGCGACGACCGGCGAGCTCCTGCTGCTGCCGCGCAAGCACGTGCTGCGCACGACGCCGGTCGACGGCTGCACCGGCGATCAGCAGTGCCAGAGTCTCGCGAACTACGCCGCGCAGAACGCGAGCACCGAGAACCCGTCCGACGACCGCACACCGCCCGACACGCACACGTGGAGCTGCCAGGCCGATCCGAGCCGCGGCGACACGCTGAAGCGCTGCATCGAGACCTGCACGCAGGACTCCGACTGCATCGCCGGCTACGTGTGCCAGACCGGCTTCTGCATGGAAGGCGTGCTGCCGCCGCAGTCGTGCATCAACTCGACGCAGCGCTACGACCTGCGCGCGAACGAGGCGTTCACGGTGGTCGGCACCAAGAGCGGCTACGTCCACCCGATCATCGCGGACACCAGCGGCAACTGCGTCGTCGATCCGACGGCGAGCCCGTGGCAGGTCGGCCGCATCCCGCTGACCGCGCCCGCCTGCGATCCGACGGCGGATCCGTTCACCGGCAAGCGCATGGACGGCACGTTCGACGCGAACCCGTGCGAGCTGACCGCGGCGCAGTCGGAGCTCGATCCGGCCTACCAGGCCGGCACGTGCTCGCTCACGAGCGCGTCGACCGTGTTGAACACGCGCCAGACCGACGCGATTCGTTACCGCGGCCCCGGGATGACGCTCACGCTCGTCGATCCGACGTACCCGGGCGACTCGCAGTGCATCCTCGACCGCGGCGGCACGCTCGGCAAGATCCCGCTGGTCGACGACCTCGATCAGATCTCGTTCCGGCTGAGCTCGGGGCTGTCGACGCTGGTGCTAAGCATCACGCCGAGCTTCCCGGTCAAGGCGCTGCGCGGTCCCGGCCAGAGCATCTGGATCGTCGACGAGGGCGACTTCCTGTCGACTTCGATCGACGAGGCGTCGACGAACGGCAAGGTGTTCCGCGTCGAGTCGCAGACGCTCGGGACGGTCAACGTCCTCCAATAACTTGCCCGGGCGCGGCGGCTTGCCGACGCTAGGGGCATGGCGCAGACGACCGAGGTGTACAAGGACAAGATCGAGATCAGCCTCGACGGCAGGCAGATCTTCTATCTGTTCTTCGGCGGCGCCGTGATCGTCGGGCTCGTGTTCGTGCTCGGCGTGATGGTCGGGCGGCGGGTCGAGGCCCGAGGCCACGTCGAGCGCGCGCACGTCGAGGCCGCGGTCGATCCGCTCGCGGCGCTCGATCGCCTCGAGGCGGGCAGCGGACTGTCGTTCCAGAGCGCGCTGCGCGGCGAGCCCGCGCCGGTGACGCCGGTCGAGCGCGCGATCGCGCAG
The DNA here is from genome assembly GCA_035500135.1 of Kofleriaceae bacterium. Lineage (GTDB taxonomy): Bacteria > Myxococcota_A > Polyangia > Haliangiales > Haliangiaceae > JABFXX01. The sequence goes on along the minus strand of DATJXL010000119.1, from coordinate 617 downwards.
AAGGTCGAGCAGAAGCAGGCCGAGGCGGCCAAACCCGCGGCTGCCGTCGCGGCGAAGGCGGAGGCGGGCAAGCCCGAGGCCGGCAAGCCGGAGCCTGCTGTCGCGGCGAAGCCCGACGCGAAGAAGTCCGAGGCCAAGGTGGAAGCGAACGTCGACGACAAGAAGGCGGAGAAGGCGGACAAGGCCGAGAAGGCCGACAAGGCCGACAAGGCGGAGAAGGCCGACGACAAGAAGCCCGAACGAGCCGAGAAGCCGAGGTTCACGCTGCAGCTGTCGTCGTTCCAGGACCGGGGCGAGGCCGACGCGTTCGTGCAGTCGATCAAGGCCGCCGGATTCGAAGCGTTCGTGACCGAGGGCGACGTCGACGGCCGCCAGTTCTACCGCGTCCGCCTCGGCAGCTACCGCACGCTCGAGGCCGCGAACGACGCGAAGGCCGAGTTCGAGAAGGCCGCGAAGAAGTCCGCGCTCGTGACCAAGCTATAGTCTAACCCCAGAGTTCGCCTGTGCTGATCCGTCTCGCGGCGGCAGCTCGCGCGATGCCGTCGTTGCCGCGTCCTCGCGTTCCGGCGAGGAGCGCTTCGGGGCGGCGCCTCGGCCTCGCACGACCTGCTCCGCGA